>JAFZWH010000016.1 GCA_017617415.1 Victivallales bacterium
CTGCGCCTCCGAACCCCTGCGGTTTCTCATTCCACATTCTGTCCGGTGGCCAGGAGCATCACGTTTTCCTCGGTAAGGGCATCGCCATCCAAGATGCCGGCGAGACGCCCCTCGTGCATCACCGCCACGCGAGGGCACATCCCCAGGACCTCCTCCAAATCAGAGGAGATGAGGATGCAGGAGATGCCACGCTCCAGCAGGTCGTGGATGAAGCGGTACACCTCGCTCTTGGCATTGATGTCGATGCCACGCGTGGGTTCGTCGAAGATGAAGAGTTTTGGGGCCGTGTCAAGACCTTTGGCAATGGCGACCTTCTGCTGGTTGCCTCCGGAGAGCTCGTCCAGCCGGCGTTCCGGAGAGTCCGCCTTGATGTTGAAATGCCGGATGTATTTCTCGGTCTGCTGGTTCTCCTCGCGTCGCGAAAGAAAGGGATGACAGTACTTTTTCAGGGAGACCAGCGTCGTATTCGCCGCAACCGAGAACCCCAGAAGGACGCCGCTGCCTTGGCGGTCCTCGGAAAGATACGAAATGCCCGCCTTTACGGCGTCCTTTGGTGAATATCTATTTAAATGTTTTCTATTAAAACATATATTACCATTATCTATAGGGCGTAGTCCCGCCAGGCACTCCGCGACCTCGGTTCGACCGGCACCCACGAGACCAGCGAAGCCGAGGATTTCCCCTTTGCGGAGGGAGAAGGAGACATCCTGGACTGTTTTGCCGCTGGTGAGTTGTTTGACCTCCAGGAGCATTTCTGCGTTTGCATCGGCAATATGTTTGGGCGGATAGAGTTCCGTGAGTTCTCGGCCGACCATCTGGCGTGCCATCTCCGCCTCGGTCCACTGGTCGATTGGGCGGTCGGCGACCAGATTGCCGTCCCGCAGAACGACCACTCGGTCGCAGATTTCGCGGACTTCGCGGAGTTTATGGGAAATGAAGATAAGTGTGGCGCCTTGGTTTCGGAGGTTCCGCATCACCTGAAAGAGCCGTTCGACCTCCTCGCGGTTCAGAACGGTGGTCGGTTCATCCAATATCATTACGCGGCAATCCTGCGAGAGCGCCTTGGCGATCTCCACAAACTGCTTTTCGGCGACGCCGAGGTCGTGCACGAGCGTATCGGGGGGCAAGTGGCAGTCCAGCCGGGCGAGGTATTCGGCGGCTTGGCGCTCCATTGCTTTGCGGTCGAGCAGCCCCAGCCGGTTCGTAGGTTCCCGTCCCAGAAAGATATTCTCCGCGACCGTGAGGTCTTCCTCGAGGTCGAATTCCTGCGGAATGGTGATGATGCCCAGTTCCCTGGCCAGTAGGATGCTATTGTGAAGCACCACTTTTCCGTCCACCAGCAATTCGCCTGCGGTAATACTCTCCAGCCCGTTGATGCATTTGGCCAACGTGGACTTTCCGGCGCCGTTTTCGCCAATCAGCCCGACGATTTCGCCCTTGCGAAACTCCAGCGAAATCCCATGCAATACCGGCACTGTCCCGTAGGACTTTTGCAAGTTTCGCACTTCCAGAAGGCAAGATAAATTAGAGTCCTGGCCGCCCATCACTTGTCTTGGTTGGCCAGTTCCCGGAAGACCGGCGAGGTTTCCAGAAGTTCCTCATAGGTGCCGGTGGCAACCAGTCGCCCCTGGTCCAAGACGAAAATCCGGTCACAGTGGCGGACGGTGGCGAGGCGATGCGTGACCATCACCAGCGTGCGATGCTCGCCGAGGTGCGCAAGGGCGGTGGCCAGTCGCGCCTCGGTCTCGGTGTCCAGAGCGCTGGTCGCCTCGTCGCAGAAAAGGACATCCGGCTGCCGATAGAGCGTCCGCGCGATGGCGATGCGCTGGCGCTGGCCGCCGGAGAGTCGTGCGCCCTGTTCGCCCAGGCGGGTGGCGAGTCCCTGCGGGAGTGTGCTTACCACGTCGTCCAGTTGCGCGGCGGCAATGGCGGTGTCCAGGGCAGGGCGGTCAATCTGGTCGTGAGGGACACCGAGGGCGAGATTTGCCTCCAGCGTGTCGTCCATCAGGAAAAGTTGCTGCGGGATATAGCCGATGCGGTGCTGCCAGGCGGGCACCTGCGAACCAGCCAGTGCCTTTCCGTCAATCGTAATGCTTCCGGCATCAGGCGTGAGAGTCCCTGCGAGGATTTGGAGCAGGGTGCTTTTGCCGCCGCCGGTCGGTCCGACGATGCCGACGGACTCGCCACGGGCGATGGTGAGCGTGAGGTCCTTGAGCGTGTCCTCGGCGGCGCCAGGGTGGCGGAAAGTGACGCCCTTGAGTTCGATGGTGTGTTCAAAGGGGCAGGGGGGCAGGGCGTCCTCGTCGGCCAGTGGGAGGCGTTCTGCGATGGAGTCGAATTGCCGCAGGTCCTCGCAGACCACCTGGAGGGAGACGCGATGGTAGCGCAGCAGCGTCCAGGAGTGCATCAGGTTGATGACATTGGAGCGTAGCCGCACCAACGCCATGCCCAGCAGGGCGATTTGCGGAGCGACAGTCGCCAAGTCGCCGTGCCGCAGATAGAGCGATGCCAGCGTGACCAGCAAGATGACACTCAGTGAGACGAACTCCAGGTAGGGCCAAATCACCCGAATCTGGACATCGTAGGCCCGCTGTGCATTGGTCACCAGTTCCATCGCACGGTGGAAGCGGTCGATGAAGAAATGGCGCTTGCCCAGGAAGGTCGCTTCGACCCGCCCGTCCAGCGTCTCGGCGGCGGCGGTCATCGCCTTGGTGCGGCCATCCTGTTCTTGTGCGCCAAGCCGGCGCATCCGCTTTTGATGGAACGCCAGGAAGCCACCGCCGAAAAATGCGAGGGCAAGCACGGCGACGGCGGTCATGCCGGGGATGGTGCAGAAGAGCAGGGCACAGATGCACAGGATCACCACGCCATTCTGGAGGAACTCCAGGAGCGGCGCGGCGACGTGCTGAAGCACATGGTCGCATTCTACTACCACGCGGTTAATCAGGTCACTGGAGTTGCGGACGGTGTGGAAAGCCGCCGGCGCGCGAAGATACTGTTCCAGCAGACGACTGGAAAGGGCGACCTTGCGGTTGTTCAGCATTCTTGCCTGCAATGAGATGCAGAATAGCATCCAGAGCATCCGCGCGCCATTGGCAACCAGCACAAGTACTCCGCAGAACCAAAGCAGTCCGGCGGGAGTCGCGACACCGCAGCGACTGCCCAGGCGTGCCAGCCAGACCTGCGTGGGAGAGCCGTTGGACTGCCCGCCCGAAAGCAGCATCGCGATAAATACGGGCACTGCCGCCAGGGAAAGCAGTTCCAGCAGGGAATTGACCACCAGCGAAGCCAGAAGGCAGGCAAAGCGCAACAGGTCCCGGCGGTCCAGCAGATAGCGGATGTCGCTCCAGAACTTGCGCATGGCCTCGCGATGGTTGGATAATTAGAATTTCACTATTTTGCCATTGCGGCCGGACTCATAGACCGCCATCACCATCTTGTGGGCGGTGGCGAGAATCTCTTCGCCTGTGATGGGCGGCTGCTTGCCGGCGGCGAGGCACTGGTAGAAGTCGGTGATCTCCTTGAAGTGGCTGGCGCCCCAGTAGGAGGGTCCGCCACCGTAGTTGAAGACCTCGTTCGGATTCGGCTTGGCGCAGAACTCACGACCGTCGTTGAGTTTCACCGTGCCCTCCTCCGCCTTGATGGTCGCAATGCCGTTCTCGCAGGCGAGTTCAATCTCCACCTGCGCATCATGCGAATAGTAGTTCATCGCCCAGAAGGAGGCGTGGACGCCATTCTTGAAGGTGATAAGTCCCTCGGCGGAGTCCTCGACCTCAATTACGCCCTGGTGGGCGCGGTTCGCCATCGAGCAGTCAACCTCCTGGATGCCGTAGCCGAGGAACCAGCACATCAAGTCGAGCGTGTGAATCGCCTGGTCGATGATGGCGCCTCCGCCTTCCTTGTCCCAGGTGCCCTTCCAGTCGCTCTCGGTGTAGTACTCGTTGGGGCGGTACCAGGTCACGTTGCACTTCGCTGCCTTGATTGCGCCAAGGCGGCCGCTCTCCAGGCACTGCTTGACCAGCTGCGACCCCGCGTTGTAGCGGTTCTGGAAGATGACGCCGAGCTTGCGCTTGGTTTGTTTGGCGGTCTTGACCATCTCTTCGGCCTGCTCCATCGAAATCGCCATCGGCTTCTCGGTGAGCACGTCACAGCCCATCTTCATGGCGTCAATCGCCACGGGCGCATGGAGATAATGCGGGAGGCAGATGTGCACCACATCGAGTTTCTCCTTTCGGATCATCTCCTTGTAGTCCTTGTAGGTCTTGGGCGCACCGAAGAGCTTCGCCATCTGCTTGGCGCGTTCGGGCACCAAATCGCAGACCGCGCGCAGCTCGACATTCGGCTGGGCAGCCGCCGGCATGCCATGGAAACGGGAGATTCGGCCGCAGCCGATGATACCAACCTTCAGCTTCTTCATAAGAAAGTCGCTATGCAGTGAAAAGAGAAGTAAAAACAGACCTCGCGCGACGATTCCGCCGCAACAATTCTTTAATATAATGAATATAGTGATATTTGTTCCCCTGTTGCGGGGAAAACTATCCAGGAGTTTTCCGCGAAATCATAAGGTGAAGTAGGCGGACGATGTGGTCGTCATACTTTTCAAGACGGTGATGGTGGATGTGCAAGACCTCAAACTCCTTTCTCTATGTCGTTTCAGATGCTTCCGAAATCCTGTTCGCGTTGGAGTCTGCGGTCACATCCCTTGCTTTTCGTCGCTCGTCTTCTTCCCAATCAAAGGAAGCCCAATCTGTCGTTACGGTGATGAGTTCTTTCAGCAGAATCAACGTGGAATGAACAAGTTATTTTGCATTTGCCAATGGTCCGAGTGTCTTCATGGCATCGAGAGTCTTCTCCAGGAGTTCCTCAACCGTCCATCCGAGCATCTCTGCACCCTGGGCGATGACCTCGCGTGAGCAACCGGCCGCAAAGGAGGGCGTCTTGTATTTCTTGCGCAATGTCTTAAGCTGGAGGTCAGCAACCGACTTGGAAGGCAACATCAGCGCAGTCGCGCCAATCAGCCCGGAGAGCTCGTCCACTGCGAAGAGGATTTTCTCCATTCGGTGCGTGGGCTCAGGAACTGTATCTACAATGCCGTAGCCATGGCTGGCACAGGCGTGGACGATTCGTTCGTCCACGCCACGTTCGCGCATGATGGACTGTTCTTTGATGCAATGTTCCTGGGGAAATTGCTCGAAGTCCAGGTCATGCAACAGTCCAACGATGCCCCAGAACTCCGCTTCGTCGGCAAAGCCCTCCTGGGTGGCAAAGTATTTCATCAGGCCCTCGACCACCTCGGCGTGGTGCAGATGGAAGGGTTCATGGTTGAACTCGGTCAGCAAAGTCCAAGCTTCTTCTCTGTTCATGGGATTTTAAGAGGCAGGGTGAGTGGTTAAGACGGAAAATGTCGTCAAAAAACTTTACTCGATAAGATCGGAATTGTTCAAGTTGTCCAAGAACCAATCGAAAGTTCTCTCCTGGTCGTTGATGCGCCAGCGCGAAGGAAGATTATTGGATAACCAATCCAAGGGCTCGATGGTGGTAGAACCGCAGGCGAAGTGGTAGAATTGTCGCATTC
>JAFZWH010000152.1 GCA_017617415.1 Victivallales bacterium
ACGGCCCGGACATGCCCCACGACGCGGTTGAGGATGCCGCGTCGAATCGGATACCAGACTTTCAGGTCTTTGCAGAAGAGCATAAGGACTAGTTGAATGAACGGGACGGACGGGACGGACAGGACAACCGGGACTTTAACCTCTCACCTCTCACCTTGATAATAATCGTAGAGGTGTGGGTAGTAGATTTCATCACGTCCTCGGCAGTCGAAGATTTTCAGGCTGCGGAGGGAGGAGGAGGAGATGTGCTCGAACTGCTTGTCGCAGGGGATATAGACCGAGACCGTCTCGGGGCGCATCTCCTGCATGAAGCACTGCTGGCTCATCTCGTAGTCGAGGTCATAGCCATTGCGCAGTCCGCGCACGAGGGTGACGTCGGCGTAGGGGGTGATTTCGTCAAGGAGGTCCACCATCAGGGTGTCGAAGAAAATCACCTCGTGGAAGGGCAGGAGTCTGCGGACCTGATCCACGACCTCGGAGTGGGTGTGGTGGAGATTCTTGGAGGGGTTCAGACCGACGGCGAGAATCACCTTGTCGAACATCAGTTCGGCCTTCTGGAGGATTCCGAAGTGGCCGATGTGGAAGGGATTGAAGGTTCCCGCATAGAGCCCGACGCGGGGGCGCCGACGCTCCAGATATTCGATGAGGAACTGCATGTTGGCCTTCGCCTCGGGGAAGCGCTGGCTGAAGCGCCGGAAGAAATCGGAGCGTCCTTTGCGGTATTCCTTGAGGCTCAGGAACTGGAACTCGCGGAAAATCTGGAACTCGTAGGCAAGGAGGTCAACCTGGTCGCCATGCAACAGGACATTGCAGTCGAACTCGTGGAACTGGCGCGCCATCGCGTTGATTTTGCGCTGGCTCTTGGTGGTCAGAATAATGGTGTGCACGGCCTCGGCCGCAGATTGGGGCAATTCCGCGCCGAAGGAGGCCGAAAGCAGGTCGAAGACCTTCGCGGACTGCTCCTCGTTGTCCTTGCGCTGCGGATACCACACGACATCATGGAACAGAGCGGCCAGAAGCATCTGCGCGGCAGGTTCCGCGTCCGCGACCTGCGCGTGAATCAAATCGCAGATGCTTTTGAGGTGGTCGAGCGTGTGGAAAAAACGGTGGGGCTGGCGGTAAGCGGAAAAGACCTCGTCCAGCCAGGGCGCGTCCAGATTCAGGCCGTGGCAGTTGTGCGACGCGAGGATTTCACGGATGTGGCGCATCGTGACCTGCGGGTCCTGACTGCCGATGAAGCGCGGCACGGCAAGTGATGTTGGCACGTTGGTGGGCATCTTAGCAAAAACTAGGAACGTGATTGATTCTTTCTCGCGGCTGGTCCGGTGCTCGCGGCTGGTCCGGTTCCCGCGGCTGGTCCGGTTCCCGCAGCTGGTCCGGTTCCTGCGGCGATATGCCGCGGGATTAAGAAATCCAGCAGTACCAGCGCGGTGGCGGCGGTGACTACGGGAAGTGCGCGGGGCACGATGCAGGGGTCGTGGCGGCCGGTGATCTTCAGTTTGGAATTCTCCCGACGCGAAAGCGAGATGGTCTCCTGCTCCTGGGCGATGGAGGGCGTGGGCTTGAAGGCCACGCGCAGTACGATGGGCATCCCCGTGGAGATGCCGCCGAGAATGCCACCGGCGTGGTTGGTTTTGGTGCGGATGGTGCCATCTGGCGTAATCTCGAATGGGTCGTTGTTTTCGGAGCCACGGTGGCGTGCCGCGACAAAGCCGTCTCCGAACTCCAGCCCGACGACGGCGGGGATGCCGAAGATGACCTGTGCGAGGCGGTTCTTGAGACCGTCGTAGCGGGGATTGCCCAGCCCGGCGGGGAAGCCGATGGCGGTGCACTCGACCACGCCGCCGATGGAGTCGCCGTCCGCGCGGGCTGTTTCGATGGCCTCGGTCACCGTCTTGTCGTCGGGGTTGGAGATGCCGCCGATTTCGGCAATTCTTGAATTTATTATAATTCCTTTATTTTCAAGTATTTGTAATGATATTCCTCCGGCGATGCAAAGCGGCGCGGTAAGGCGTCCCGAGAACATCCCGCCGCCCCGAATGTCATGGTGCCCATGGTATCGGAGGAACGCGGTGTAGTCGGCATGCCCGGGTCGCGGACAGTCCTGGATTTTCTCATAGTCTCCGGAGTGCTGGTCCTGATTATGGATGATGGCGCAGAGCGGCGCACCGGTGAGGGTGCCGTCTTCGCGGAGACCGGCGAGGAACTCCGGGCGGTCGGCTTCCTTGCGTTGCGTAGTCAACGGCGATTTGCCCGGGGCACGCTTGTCCAGAAAGCTTTGGAGCGCCTCCAAGTCCACGTGGAAGCCTGCCGGCAGTCCTTCGACGACGCAGCCGATGGCGGGTCCGTGGGATTCGCCGAAAATCTGCACTTGGATGTTCTTGCCGAATGTGTTGGACATTGGAATGACCTAAGTGTTGGATAATAAGACCAATATAATGTATTTCTAGCGAAGTGTGTCGCAAACCGCGAAAAAGTCCGGCCAGGACTTGGCGACGGCGGCGGAATTTTGCAGGGTGACGGTTCCTGTGGCGCGAGTAGCGGCGATGGCGGTTGCCATGGCAATGCGATGGTCATTGCAGGAGTCCACTATGCCGCCGGTGTAGTGGTCAACGCCAGTGACGATCAACGTGTCCGGCGTGGTTTCCGCTTTTCCGCCGAGACTGCGCAGGAGTGACGCAGTGGATTTCAGACGGTCGGACTCCTTGATGCGCAGCCGCGCCGCATGCGTGAAGGTGGTGGTGCCTTCTGCGAGGCCTGCCACGACCGCCAGGATGGGCACGAGGTCGGGGATGGCGCGCACGTCGATTTCAGGGATGGCATGGAGTGTGCCTGGCTTCACCGTGCAGGTGTCATCGCCCCAGGTGATGGTTGCGCCAAAACGCTCCAGCAATTCCGCAATGGCACGGTCGCCCTGGACGGAAGTGGGACTGAGGCCATGCGCCGTCACGCCATCGCCCCCCATCGCCCCAGCGGACAGGAAAAACGCCGCGTTCGACCAGTCGCCCTCAACGGAGAGCGGGAGGTCTTTCGGCAGGGTATAACTGGAAAAGCCTAAATAAACATACTCC
>JAFZWH010000153.1 GCA_017617415.1 Victivallales bacterium
CGCCAACCGACTGGCCACGCAATTCCCCGGAAAGATTTCGGTGATGACCCGCGCCCGCAAAAGCGGTCTGGCTTCCGCATATCTGGCGGGCTTCGCTTGGGGGATGAGCCGGGGATTCGACCACTTTCTTGAAATGGACGCAGACTACTCCCACGACCCCAAGTATGTCCCCGAACTGCTGAAGCAGGCGGCGGACCACGATGTGGTCATCGGCTCGCGAAACATCCCTGGCGGAGCGGTGGAAGGATGGGGCTTCCTGCGAAACTTCATTTCAAAAGGCGGGTCTATGTACTCGCGCCTGATTCTGGGGTGCCCTATCCGAGACCTCACCGGCGGATTCAATCTCTGGAGCAAGGACGCCCTGAAAGCAATCGGCCTGGCCAAAATCATCTCGCGGGGATATTCGTTCCAAGTGGAAATGAAATACCGCGCCTTCCGTAAAGGGTTGCGCATCAAGGAAATCCCAATTCTCTTCGTGGACCGCAAGCGCGGAAAGTCCAAGATGAGCCGACGGATTTTTGTGGAGGCCCTCCTGAACATCTGGAAACTTCGCTTCATGCAGATTTGAAAATGATGTGCATGAGCGTTTAAATAACTTAATAACATCTTTATTATTAAAATGTTAGAGTTCTTTTCTGCAATCCTAAAAGTCATCTTCATTGTCTTTTTCTTCGGATTCTGCGTGGGCATCCACGAGTTCGGGCACATGATCGTGGCCTTGTGGCAGGGGCTTCATGTGGAGAAATTTTCGATCGGCATGGGACCGAAGCTCTGGGGATTCAAATACAAGGGCGTGGACTACCAGATTGGCTGGCTGCCCTTCGGCGGCTTTGTCTCGTTGCCACAGCTGGATCCCACGGACGCGCCGATGACCAGCGATGAAAAGCCCTTGCCGCACGCATCGCCAAAGGCACGGATGCTTACCGCTTTCGCCGGACCGCTCTTCAACATCCTCTTTGGATTTGTGCTGGCGACCATCATGTGGGGCGTGGGCCTCTGGGAACCCGCCACGGCGGACTCCGTGGTGGTGTCGGAGGTCCCGGCCTATCTGCCGGAATATGTGGAGCCGCTTCAGCCAGGCGATCGCATTGTGGCGGTCAATTCTGCGGCTGTGCCGGAGTATCTTGGTGAACCAGTCGAGCGCTGGGGCGATCTCTGCTATGCCTGGAATGCATTATATCCTGATGTGCCAGTAGAAGATACGGTACAACTCACTGTGATGGATCCCGATGGGCAGGAACATGAAATTGAGATAGCGCCTCGGCGCAACCCAGAGTTCGACGCTGGACTTCGCGCCGGCGACCGCATCGTGGCGGTGAATGGCAAGTCCTTCACTGGCGGAGTCTCTGAGTTTCAGCAGGAATACGTCTATAGCAATGCCGAGAATATCACCTTGACTGTCGTGCGCAATGGGCAACGGCAAGACATCACGTATTCCCCTGTGCCAAACGCTGGCATGGAAGGGCTTGGCTTTCCTTTCTTCGCGACGCTCAACCCGCTCCAGGTCGGAGCGATTACGCCGAATTCCCCTGCCGCACGGGCGGGGTTGGAGGAAAATGACATGTTGCTGGCGTGGGACGGCAGGAATGTTGTGGGGGCGCGTCAACTCACTGAGTTCCTGCCAGAATATGTCGGCCAGATGGTGCCCGTGGAAATCTCGCGAAATGGGCATGCTCTCCTTCTGAATATTGATGTCCCTGTGGACGAGGCGATTACTCCCAAGTCGTTGGGAATCTCGTTCCATGTGCTGGCCAGCGAGGTGATGGCGGACTCTCCTGCCGCACAGGCGGGTTTGCGCTATGGCGACCAGTTTCTTGCGATTGAACAACTCACTGCCGAAGGACAGTCCACTGGCCAGATGAACACTGTGGTGGATATGCGTGGCTTCCAGCAGGCGGTTCGACAATGCGGTGGCAATCCGGTTCGCGTCTTTTATTCACGAAATGGCAAGGAGTCCTCGGTGGTGGTCACGCCACAACTGAACAACGCGATAGACCCCCCGACCTATATGGTCGGCGTGGTGCTTTCCGACGCGCTTTCCAAAGTCGTGACCCATGTCAATCCCTGGACGCAGTTCACCCGCATCATGCATAGCACCGCACGCACATTGGGGTTGCTCTTTGCACCGCTGACCTCCCGCGTATCCAGCGCAGTCACGGGCAAGCCGCGTTCTGCTCCGAAGGCACAGATTGGCGTGAAGCACATGTCCGGTCCGCTGGGCATTCTCCAAATGCTCTGGTTCAAATTGCGGGATGAAGGCTACCGTGGCGGTTTTGCATTCATCATCCTCATCACTTTCTCCCTTGCGGTGATGAACCTGCTGCCGCTGCCCGTCTTGGATGGCGGCCATATTCTCTTTGCCATCATCGAGGCCATCACCCGTCGCCGAATGCCTGCCAAGGCTTTCAGTTATATCTACAACGCCTTCGCGGTGATGCTGATCGGATTGATGCTCTACATCACCTTCTATGACGGCAAACGGCTCATCCGCTATTCCGGAATCGGTTCCGACGACGGCAAGTCGGTCGTCCAGGAGAAAAATGGTCACAAGGCACCGTCCGTGGAACAGACCAAAGAGTAATTGGCAATTGGCAATTGGCAATGCTATTTCAGGCCATGGCGTCTGCGGAGCCACCATTCCAAGCCCCAGAGCAAGTTGAGGGTCAGGAGTATCCAGATATTCTCCAAAAAGTGGGTTCGCGAAATATGCTGGGGGATTTGCTCTGAAAGGGGAAGGCGCGTCCAATTCACTGGCGGGTGCAATGCCGTGCCGCCAGTCATTCGGGCGACATCGGCAAGCAGCTCCGGTTGCGCAGCACTTTCCTGTGCTTCGCGACTAAAATCTTGCGCCAGAAACATCGCCTGCGCCGTGACAGCTATGGCGTCTGGTGTGGTCAGCGCGGTATATTCAATAGTATATGCCCCCGCCACATTAGGAGTAAACTCTGCCTGATAGAGTCCGAGTTCGTCTGGCGCGGGCGACAGCGTAAGCCGTCGGGATTCCTGCGTGGGAAGTTGGAGACGAACTTGCACTTGGGCAGCGGGCGCAGGAAGGAAATCCGGTCCGGTCACCCAGGCGGCCAGCGTGGCGGGGACGCCTGTGGCGAGTTCTCCGGCGGGGAGTTCCGGCCGTAATGTCGGCTGTCGGTTGTGTCCAAGCCAAGAAAGAAGCGTCTCCCAGAATTCGCGATGGATGGCTACGTCGTCAGTCTTCTGATCGGCCAGACACCATCGCCAGCTCTCTTCAAGTCCCAGCCAGGCGACGCGTCCCGCGCCGTAGTTGCCTTGGGCAACGAGCAATGTATTGCCATGGTCATCGCTGAGCGCGACGCGGGCGGCGGGCTTTGGCGTGTGGGCGACCAGATAGCGGGTTCGGGCGGGCAGGGCGATCTTTCCAGTAGCCAAGCGAGTTATGGATTCACCGTCGAAGATAAATTCGCGGTTCACCAAAAGAGTATTTTGGACGGGCGCAAGTTTTTGCTCGAAGTCTTTTGCTGGAAGAAGCTTAAGCAATTCCGCAGGGAGGGATGCCGGGTCGCCGGTCAGGAGCAATCCGCCTCCACGCCGTTCCACAAACGCAAGCAATGCGGCTTGCTGCTCCGTTGTGAAAAGCTTGGCGGCACCGCATTCAAGGACCACCGCGTCAAAGTCTGCATACTCGGCTGGCTCGGTAGGAAAACCGATGTCCTCTGCAGTATTTCCGGGGAGATTGAAGCGATGGAATAGCCGATTCGGGCGAAAGTCCACAGGCAATGTCGCGTGGTCTTCATCGCTTCGCCCAATGCGGAGAATTGCGCTGATTTCCAAGTCACTGGCGTGTTCGGCGACATTGCGGAGAAAACGCCACTCCCAACCCGGATTTGCCGCCAGATACAGGAGTTTCCGGCGCGGAGGCTCCTCGATATGCACGATGAGAGTGTCCACATCATCGGCGGGGCGACCATCCTCGCCTTGACCGCTGAGGCGGACGGTGAAGGCGTAGTCGCCGGCAAGGTCAATAGCTGGCAGGTCGAAGGTGAATGTAGCCGATGCATTGGGAGACAATTGAATTTGCCGGGAGAAGCTATGTTGTCCAAAATTGTCACGAATTGTCAAGGTGGCGTCAAATGGCTTGGGAAAATCACTGGTCGCCTGTGCAGTGAGAGTAATAAGTTCACCTTTCGGAACGGAGAGCCGATGCGTGGTGAAAGTAACGGCGGCGTTCGGCGGGACTTCGGAAGATCCTACTGCCAGGGTGGAGACAGGAATTTTAAGGGCACGCGCGTGTCGAGCGGCCTCGATGAGCGAACTGTCGGGGGCGGTCTCGCAGCCATCGCTGAGGAGGACGACGGCGGCCAGCGGCAGGGCACCGGGTCGCCGTCGGCTTTCCAGTGCCTCATTGAGTGCCTTGCCGAGAGCAGTCTCGCCGGGTAGTGCCGTGGCTTCGGCAGTCCATGGCAGTAGCCCTTGGTCTGCGAAGCGCAGGCGTTCAGCGGTCCAGGGGAAGTGTTCTGGAAGCACGGCGGCAGCGGCGTCCCATCGACACCGTGGCTTGCCGTCGTCGCCAATTTCGTCCGTGTGGTCGAACATGGATGCGGAAGCATCTGCCAGGATGACCACGCGGCTGGCGTCGGGCTGCGGCGTGGCGGTCTCTCGCCAGGGGCGCAATAGAAGTGCGGCCAGCAGCGCCAGGGCGCCGAGACGCAACGCAAGTAGTCCTCCGCGGATACGAGCGGGCAGCTCGTCACGTTGGCGACGATAGGAATGCATAATAAGTCCCAGGCACACCAAGCTCCACATCGCAATCACCCATGCAGGGCAAATCGGCTGGAAAGAATACGTGGACATCATGTACAATATATTGTTTTGTAGGTGAACCGAAGGTCAAAGACAGGGAAATGGTACCACCAATGTCTGCGGCGCTTTTCGTCCTGCAGCATATTTTTACAATTGGTCTGATTCCCAAGAGGAGAAATGGGCATTATAGTATGTCAATTGTTTGGTTTGGGAAGAAGTTCAATCCTCTATCTCTTACGGCATGTGATAGAAAAAGAATAACGAAAAAATACGTAACGAAAAAATGCGTAATATGGAGAATCCATTCAAGTTTGGCACGATTGTGGAAGAGGACTTTTTCACGGACAGGGTGGAGGAGGTCGCGTATATCGTGCAGTGCTTGCATAGCGCAAACCACTTGGTTCTGATTAGCCCACGGCGTTTTGGCAAGAGCAGCGTTGTGGTCAAGGCCCTGAAGTCGGTGAAGCGCAAGAGTGTCACGCTGAATCTACAGAAGGTGACTTCCTTGGCGGACTTTTCGGCATATTTGTTGCGTGACTTTTTCAAGTCGCATCCCTTGGAACGAGCAAAGCAATTTCTTACGCATTTCCGCATTGTTCCGACAATATCTTCAAATCCGGTGACGGGCGCAATGGAGGTGTCGTTCCAGCCTGGAACGGATGGCGTGGCGCTGATTGAAGATGTGCTGACGCTATTTGAGCGTGCGCACACGGAGAGGGATCGGCTGATTGTGGTGCTGGATGAGTTTCAGGAAATTCGCGACATTTCGCCTCGCCTGGATCGGAGACTACGCTCCATTATGCAGGAGCAGAAGCATATCAATTATATTTTACTGGGAAGCCAGGAGAGTATGATGGCGGACATTTTTGAAAACAAGAAATCCCCATTCTATCACTTTGGTGAACTGATGCGGCTGGGAAAACTGCCGCGTAAGGATTTCCACGACTATTTGTCCATTCGTCTGGCTGCGGTTTTTCCGAATGGCTATGCGGAAATGGCTGACAGGATTTTAGACTACACGAGTTGTCACCCGTATTATTCGCAGCAGTTGGCGGCGAATGTATGGCAGGTCGGAGTGCTGCAACCGGAGACAAAGGATGTGGTGCAGGCGGCGATTGACCACATTGTGAAGTCACACAGTTTGGACTACGAACGGCTATGGATGGGGCTCAATCGGACTAACCGATGGATTCTACAGCGCTTGGCCACCGGAAATGCCTTGCAAACGGGCGAGCATAAGACGAGTACGGTCTATAGTGCGTTAAAACGGCTACAGAAAGACGGCTATGTGATTTATTCCGACCATTATGAACTGGAGGACCCGTTCTACCGACAGTGGATTGTGACGGCCCCTTGAGATTAGCCATTGTGAGTTCTTATGCGCCCTAAAAACCCATACGAGAAGGTGAATTGGCGGAGCGTTCTGCGGGTGCAGGGCAGCACGCATCTGCACTGCAATACGCCGGAGAGATTCCGCCAAATGCTGGCGGATGGCCTGGAGTTCGTCACGCTCTCCAACTACCACCCGTCGATGCCGTGGTGGCCGTTGGCCACGATGCGGGAGAACACCACGCGCTTCCGGATGCCGAGTTATGTCCAGGACGGAAAGGTGGTGCATCAGGAACTGCGTTTCCGCGAGGCCTATCGCCAGTGGGGCGAGGAGGTCTCGCAACTTCCTGCGGACGAAGGCGAGTTGCTCTTCCCCGATTTGCCAGAAGACCTGCTGGAGGCCCCGAATGCGGAGCATCACTTCTTCACCGACACCAGCGTCTATCTGCATGTCACGGCCCCTGGCTGCGCATTGGCAAGCGGACGCTTCGACCGTAGTGCGGACAGCCCGCTGGAACGCCACGGCATCCGCATGGGCATGGGACTCCCTTGGCGAGAGGGTTTTGCCGAATTGCTGAAGTCGCTCGTCATTCCGGACGGCGGGGGCATCATCATCAATCACCCGCAGTGGTCGCATCTGCCTGTCCGTTTCCTCTGCGAACTGCTGGATTTCGACGAACGGGTGCTGGGGATGGAGATTGTCAATGCGGACTGCGCGGTCAACTACACGGCGGGAAGCGAGCCGCAGTGGGACGAAGTGCTTTCCACAGGGCGTCAATGCTGGGGCTTCTGCGCACAGGACCACCCGAAGGACGGGACGCCTCTGACGGGGCGCTCCATCCTGCTGGTCAATGAACGCACGCCGGAGGCGTGTCTGCGAGCCTATCGGCAGGGGTGCTTCTATGGTGCGCTCAAAGGGCAGGGGCTGAAATTCGAGTCCATCGAATTTGATGGCAGGACCATCCATGCACGTTGTGACCGCGAGGCGGTATTGCTGCTGATTAGCCGACAAGGCGTCGTCAAGGAGGTCTGGACGGGCAAGGAACTATCCTATACGGTTTCGGACTCTGAACGTGCGGAGCACGTCTTCTTCCGCGTGACGGCGGAAGAGCTCTCCTGCCGCGAAAAACTCTATAGCCAGCCGATCATGTTGTGAAAGGTGAGAGATGAGAGGTTAAAGGTTAAAGGTCTGGACTCAGGCCTCAGGTCTCTGATCCCGGGTCTCAGGTCCCAGGACATCCAGGACATCCGAGACTGCCGGGACTTGACTTTGTGACCTGGCCTCTGGATTCTGGTCTCAGGTCCCGGGACATCTAGGACATCCGAGACTGCCGGGACTTGACTTTGTGACCTGGTCTCTGGATTCTGGTCTCAGGTCCCGGGACATCCAGGACATCCGAGACTGCTGGGACTTGACTTTGTGACCTGGTCTCTGGACTCTGGTTCTCCCAAAAAGGTTAGGGAAAAAGTCATAAAAACTCCTTTTTCTGGGAAGACTGGTTGATAAATTACTGGGGGGGGTATATTTATGCATATTCACAATGATCCCTCGCCAAAGAAATGACAAAGGAGCATCCGCAAAATGGGTAAGTTGTTTTTCAGCGATTCCAAAGCCGAGGGAGGCTTTTTCGGCCTGACGCTGCTGTTCCTAGTGCCGTGGCTATTCGTCACGCTGTGCGTGGTGAACATTGCACTTCTGATGATGGACGGCTGGGTACGCGCCTCCTTGGTTGTGCTGTTGGCCAGCGTATTGTTTTCGGTAGTGGCGCATATATATGGTATATCTCTGTTTGTCAGGGGAATATTGGCAAACCGCGCACAACGGACCGGCCGCCAATGGAGGATGCTGGCCGGTGGTGTGACTGCATTGTTGCTGGGCTGGGCGCTGTTGGTCTTCCTCTTCCGTCGGGCATTGATGATATTTGACCCCATCGGTAAATTATCCGATGGCACACGGCAAGAGGCCAACGTGATGGCTTTGCCGGACTGGCTGGAGGCGATGATGGGCGGTCCCTGGAGCCTGCTCTTCGTGGTGCTGGCGGTTGGATTTCTTGCGGTCGGCTATGTGACGTTGGGGAAGGTGCTGGCGGCAAGTGCCGAATGCGACTTCGCACGGCTTTGGACGAAAGGTGTGCGGACACAATGGTGGATTATGGCGGTCATCTACGTGGCTTCGTTCCTGCTGGGTGGTTGTTCGGGACTTGGACTGTATCGTGCCCGCCAGACCATCGCCCGTGCGGTCGGACGGCCATTAACCGCGCAAGCACTGGAGGAGTACTACTGCAATGGCCAGCAGCCTGACGCCGAGTTCTGGCAAGAGGTCGCCATAGCCAGGAAGGCGCAAATGGATACCCTCTTGGCGGCCGAACGAGAGAAAGACGCGTTGCCGTATTGTCAGATTAGTGGGAAACCCAATGCGGTAATGTCCCCAGAAATGGTCGCACAGTGGCGCAAGGTCGGCATGGATACCCCGGAGACAAGAAATTTCGAGGCGTTCTTTGACAATCCGCTTCCGCCCAATGTCCGGGACTATGCCAAGGGCATGTTGATTGCAATGCTGTTGCCGGAAGCGGTGCGGGCACGGGAAATCATTCCGCTGGAGTGCTGGCGCGTACGCATCGCTGTGGCAGATCGCGACTTCGTTACCGCTCAGGCCGCATTGCGACGGATGAAGAACGTGGGCGATCGGCTGGCGCACGACCACTGCTTGATTATCGCATTGAACTGGGGGAACTGCGAGAAAAACCGTTGCGAGGCGCTTGCGCGGGTCATCGGCGCTGGACTTGGCGACGAAGCATGGCTGAAGGAACTTGACCAGGAAATGGCCACCCTGGAAACCGCCATCGATGAGATTCGCCTGAATGCATTGATCTATGGCGAGGCCGTCATTATGACCGATGCGGCGGACGGGGCTTGGCAGTGCGCGGGCGCCCTTGTGGACGGCGCAGTGCCGCTGAAGTCATTCATGTGGCTGACACCACAACTGTGGTGGTGTCTTCAGCGTTTTAAGAAATCGCTAACCCAATACCTCGCTTCTGGGGTGGACCAGCCATTGCCGAAACTGGCAAACCGCCATGGCTTGATGTCGTTCTGCGAAGCGTATCAAAGCAGCGAGCAAAAGTTGCTGGAATTCAAAGCGAATTATCGCATGGTTCGGGCGTTGATCGCCATCGCGAGAGAAAAGCGTCGGAGTGGTCAATGGCCGAGCCAGCCGTCAGCCGAACTTCCAGAGGATCCCTTTGCCCCAGGTGCTCCTCTGAAATACCAGCATGGCACGCTGGAGGTTGATCGGTCCGTCTGGAATGCCGAGAAACGGCAATTCGAATTGTTGACCGAGACAGTGAAGGGTGTTCGTGTCTATAGTGTCGGCGAGAACGGCCGGGACGATGGCGGCATCCGCCGTATTTCCACCTCTTTCGACGACCGGGCACTTTGGTTCCCAATCCCCTGAAACGGTTGCATGATGGCAGAAAAATCACGGAGTGATTTCTGCCTCGGGGATCTCTCGCAGGGTGACGGGGGCGTGGTTGGGATGCCAGGGGAGATAGTCGTTGCTGGCGCAGATCGTGTTGTCCCGAAATATGACTTTTGCTGCGGAATGCGCATAGAGCAGAGGCGCGTCGAAGGCGACGAAGCGGTTGCCTGTGACCTCGATGGTGCCGTGGAGAGGACTCTGGCGTTCGCCGGATGCCGTAATATGAGGTGCCACGGAAATCACCGCCTCGCAGAATTCATATTCGGCAGTGAGGTTGTCGATGAAGTTGTTGTCCTTGATAATGACCTTGCCACAGACGCCGCTCTCGAACCATTCGCGACAGTCTCCGCAGACCAGGATGGCGCAGCCATGCACGTGGTCGAAGAGATTCTCCTCGCAGAGAACCTCGCCCCGCGTCGCGAAGAGCGCGCCACGGGCGCGGTTGTTGCGGACGGTGTTGTGGCGGAAGAGCACATTTGGCGTCCAAGTCACATTCTCAATGCCCCAGCCTTTGCCGGCGTCCAGTTCCGGCAGGGACTCGGCGGTGGTGATTCGCCAGGTCTTCGCACCGTCCTCGGTGGGGGTGTCCACTGGGGCGATGGTCTGGATGGTCCACTCTCCTGAAAGGTCCTCCAGCGTGTCGGCGTGAACCAGCCGGAGGCGGTCGCCTGGTTCCCCCCAGCGATGGCCCCAGCTCTCGTGATGGCAGTAGGAGGCCAACAGGGTGTGGGCATCCTCGCGGACGAGGTTGGAAAGATAGACACCGTGGACGTTGATGGCGTCGTCGCCCATCTGCTCGAAAAGCGAGTCCTCAACTCGGATGGAGCCTCGGCAGCCGACGAAATGAGTGGCGTCGGCGAGGCAGGAGAAATACCGCCAGGGTTGCGTGGGGCTGGGAGTACAGGCGCAGTGCTTCAAGGTGATGTCCTCGCAACGTTGGGCAAGGAACCCCATTCCGTCTGAAAAATATATATTTAACTTATTTAATATTAAATACTTGCATAGATATATAAAACAGGCTGGCGCAGGCCGATGCGCATCTCGCAGAACCAACTGTTGTCCAGGCTGATAGAGTCGATTGGGGTGGGTGAAGCGCACGCGTCGTGCGTCTTCCAATTTCAGTTCCGGTTGTTTGGGCTCATAGAGCAGTTGATCGGCAAGATGGTAAACGAGATGCCGATTGGCCTCGAAGGGCATGCACCAGTATGGGCGCAATTCACGGTCCTCGGCTTGGAAGACCAGTCGGTTGTCCTCGATGCGAAACGGCGTGTCTCCACAGACTTCGCCGAGCATCTCGTCAGCATCGGGATTGGCTTCCAGGACTTCAAGCTGTTGGACAGTGGGGACCGGATAGTCGATGGAGAGGTCCTCAATCATGACCTCCTGACAATTGACCACAGCCAACGGCACCAGACAGCCATGCATCAACAGTTGTGCACCGTTGCCTCGAAGGGTGACATTATGCACTCCTTCCAGGAGAATTGCGCAATGCTTGACCACATCCTGCTCGTGGTTGGAGATGTGGTAGTGGAACCCCTGTGCGTGCTTGGCGAAGAAGTGGTATTCCTTTCCGGCGGCGAAGACAACCTCCTTGGGGACTTCCGCAGGGGCCTGTCGCAGTTCCGTCAGCAGCGCGACGGCGGCGGTCTCCGGCGAACCAGCGCGTGCAAGAAAATCGTCAAAAGAGAAAATCAAGGCATTCATGAGAATGGCCTCTTATTACCCCCGGAAGACGGCGCCGAGCTTCTTGCCGAGGAGTGCGGCGGCGAGGAGGAAGGACGCACCGAGGAATATCATGGTCCAGAGTCCGAGGGCAGCGGCGAGGCTGGGGCCTTGTCCCAGGAGGCTGGAGAGTTCGTAGATGGCCTTGGTAATGGGGAAGTAGGCGGCCTTTTGCGCAAGGATAAGGGAGTCAGAGACCTCGAGCATGGAGAAACTGAAGGTGAGAATGGCACCGGCGAGGAGGTTCGCGGCGATGAGCGGAATGGTGATGCGCCGGAAGGTGGTCATGGGCTTGGCACCCAGCGAGGCGGCGGCCTCCTCGAAGGAGACGGAGGTCTGTTCCAAGCCCGCAACCGCCGAGCGCACGACGTAGGGCAGGCGCCGGATGGCGTAGGAGATGACCAGCAGGATGGTGGGGTTTTCGATGGGGTTGAGGAAGTGGAAAAAGTCGCCCTTCTGCGTCATGGCAAGGTAGCCGAAGGCCATGACCAGTCCGGGGACGGCGAGCGGGAGCATCGCCGCCGTGTCCAGCAACCATCGCGCGGGACCTTTTCCGCGCACGATGACCCAGGCGATGAAGACGCCCAGAATCAGCGCGATGGCCAGCGCGAAGCCCGCGTAGCGCAGGCTGTTGATGATGCTGGGGACGGTGAGGTTGTGCCCCAGGGCGGTATCGAAGTGGCTGGCGGTGAGAGCGTTAGGCAACACAGAGCGATACCATCCTTTGCCCACGGCCATGCCCAGTACGCCAAGGTGCGGCAGAACGCCGATGAGTCCGACGAAAGCGAAAGGCAAAATCGCCAGAACATTGCGCCAGCCAGTCAGGCGCGTGGGCTCCACGACGCGACCGGCCTTGCCGGACATCGCGTAGGCGTCGCGCCCGAACCAGCACTTTGCCACCAGGTATGCGAACCCCGCGCAGAGCATCATCACCGTGACCAGCGCGTAGGGCATGGGGTTGTTGCCCATCTCGCTCAGACCAAGATAGATTTGGACTGCGGTGACGCGTTCGTAGTTGAACATCAGGGGCGTGCCCAGTTCGGTGAAGGACCAGATGAAAACCAGTGTGCTTCCTGCAAAAATACCTGGGCGTATCAACGGAAGAGTGATTTTCCAGAAGCGCCGGAAGCCTACGCAACCGTAGTCCGAGGCGGCCTCCAGGAGCATCGGGTCAACATTGGCGAAGGCCGCCACGAGGTTCAGATAGAGAATCGGGAAAAGATGCAGGGCCTCCAGCACGATGACCGCCAGAAGCCCGCCCGCAAACCAGTCCGGCTCCATGCCTTGAGCAATTATACCAAGATGGGCAAGAACCTCGTTGATGGCGCCATAGCGTCCGAAGATGCACTGCATGCCCAGTGCTCCCACGAAGGGCGCCAGAATCATCGGCATCATCAGGATGCCGTTCCATACGGCCTTTCCGGAGAAGTTGAAATGGTCATAGAGCCACGCCAGCGGCAACGCCAATAGCAACGAGAGCAGCGTGGTGCCTGTCGCGATGATGAAGGAATTGACCAACCCGCTACGATAGAGCGGGTTGCGGAATACCTCGGCGAGATAGAAGCCGGTCAGGTGTCCGCCGCTGTCCAGCACGCCGCCCCGTAGAATCTGCCACACGGGATAGACGAAGAACGCCATGAAGAATGCCAGCGCCAGCGCGAGCAACAGATTATGCGCCAGGCGTCGGGAGAATTGGCCGGGAAAGCTTTTCAACATCTTTATACTCAAATGATTCGTTATGCTCTCTACGAAGACGCCTAATTACAGGTGTTTCGTGCGGTGCGGCATGGCCAAAACATAAGGCTACGCCTCGGCCACAAAGCGACCGGGTTCCAAGAACTTTAGCCAGGCAGGCGGTTAGGTTGCTTCGTGGAGAAATATAGCTAATGGTTAATCTCTATACTATAATGCATTATAGGGAATCATGCGCGGGGTTCTGCCTATGTCAGATCAGTGGCTGTCCATGAATAGTGTTGTGCTGATTGTGGACAAAGCTCGGAAATCGAAGTATAGTATATGAAAAATGTAGTTGTCAATGATACGGAAAGGATTATGATTTTCTGGCGGCTGGCGTAAGTTGATGCCAGGCGAAGTCTTTTCACTGATAGAATGGAACTGGAGTAACCATGAGAATTCGCATGTGCCGTAAAATTCTTCGCCGAGGCGTCGTGGCTCTATTGTTGTCGGTTCTTCTAATGACTTCGGGCTGCCTGTCGGTGGCGGTGTTCCATCGGTTGGCTATTGAACCCAATAAGCAGCGGCTGGAGTTTCAACAGGACTCTTGGCGCAAGCTTGCTACAAATCTGCATGCGGGAAGTTACCTGGGAACGGAGGTCCGGCAGGGTCGGAGAATGCATCATTACTGTTTTGAGGGAATCCTCAAGGGCGACGGTCGGAAGCTGCACGTGTGCATTGACGCCGACGGGTATGGGCAGGCGGTTGCCTTCGAGGACGATGCGTGCAACCTGCCCGAAGTGGCTCCTGCGTATCTGGTTTTTAGTGTTCACCCGAATTATCCCAAAGACATCGCGTCGTTGGCGGATAGAATCCAGGAACTCTCTGTCCCTGGAGATCATCCGACGGTCCTGTGTGCGGCTCGTTGGCAGAAAGATATAATATGCGTCTTCCTTCCTGAGGACATGTCGAAGGACGGCATTGGCGGCAAGACTTGGAAGGGGCCGATTGACGTGGACTGGAAGGTCCGAAGCAAGACAATGGCGTTTGTTCGCCCGCTCTATGCGTTGCCGGTCGCCCTGCTGTGTCTGCCGGTTGGCGCTGTTCTGACTGTCGTCACAGTGTTTGAAATGCCTTTTTATAGGATAGAGGCGTGGACTTATCCCAATGTGATTGAAGCAGTCATGGACGATGACTGAATCGCTGCGCAAAGAGGCATCAGAAAACAGATTGCAACAAAACTGGAGCAACCATGAAGATGCGTAAAACCCACATATTCTCCAGCCTTGCCATAGTGTTTTTGCTGTTGATGCTCCTGGCGGGGACTTCGGGGTGTCTGTCCGTGCAGGTATTCCATCGGCTGGCTATTGAACCCAATGACCAAGGGCATGAATTCGTGCAAGGTCAAGGTATGGAGTTGTACGAGGGAAGTTATCTGGGAACGGAGGTTCGGCAGGACCGGAGAATGCATCATTACTGTTTTGAGGGAATCCTCAAGGGCGACGGTCGGAAGCTGCATGTGTGCATTGACGCCGACGGGTATGGGCAGGCGGTTGCCTTCGAGGACGATGCGTGCGACCTGCCCGAAGTGGCCCCTGCGTATCTGGTTTTTCGTGTTATTTCTGGCTATCGCTATCCCAAGGGCACTGAGGGGCTGGCGGTCAAAATTCAAGAACTCTCCGTTCCCGGAGATCATCCGGCGGTCTTATGTGCGTCGGACGGGCCGAACGACACAATTCGCGTTTTCCTTCTGCAAGACATGTCGGAAAACGGCGTCATTCAATACTATATGACCTGGGAGGGACCGATTGACGTGGACTGGAAGGTTCGAAGCAAGACAATGGCATACATTCGCCCGATTTACGCGCTCCCGGTTGCCCTGCTTTGTCTGCCGGTTGATATCATCTGTGTGCCGTTTATTTTGCCTTTCTTGCCTTACCTCATTGATGCCGCTGATTGCTGATTGACAATAGCCAAAGGCAGATGTGGACTATTGATGCTGGCATATTGGACCTCTGGGTGCATGCATTGCAGGAAAACAGAACCGCCCGCAACGGGGGAGAACCCCATCACGGGCGGAGTTTTTGCACTGTCGCAGAATACAGCGATTAGGCGCGGGCGGCCTTGGCAGTCTCGACGAGCTGTTTGAAGCCGTCGGGATTGGTCACGGCGAGGTCGGCCAGCATCTTGCGGTTGATTTCGATATTGGCCTTGTTGAGGCCGTCAATCAGCCAGCTGTACTTGAATTCGAGAGCACGGCAGGCAGCATTGATGCGCTGGGTCCAGAGTTTGCGGTAGGCGCCCTTCTTGTCCTTGCGGCCGATGTACATATAGCTCATAGCGCGATCGGTCGCGGTATAAGCCATACGAATCAGCTTGCTGCGGTTGCCGTGGAAACCTTTGGCCATTTTGAGCACGCGCTTGCGGCGGGCTCTGGAAGCGGGGGCATTGGTCGTTCTCATTGTCTTAGCACTCCAAGTTGAATGGTTGGTGGTTCACGAACTACAGGCCGTAGGGGAAACAAGCCTTCATGCGGCTGTTCTCGGTGCTCTTGACCTCGGCCACCTGGCCCAGGCGACGCTTGCGTTTGGCGCTTTTCTTGGTCAGAATGTGGCGCCCGCCCGCGCGGTTGTGCATGAACTTCCCAGTACCGGTCTGCTTGAAGCGCTTCGCGGCAGCTTTTCTCGTTTTCATCTTAGGCATGGTTTTGCTTCCTATGTTGGGGAGGGCGTGAACCCTCGGTCTGACCATCGCTTTCCATGGGCGTCCGGGCTAGGGTAGAGAAAACAAACCCTTTGCCCTGCCAACGGCTACGGAACGAAAAACGGCGATGGCAAAATCTTATGCTAATTAGCAATTAGCAATTTGGGTGGTTAGTTGGCGGCCTCTTCTGCAGTTGCGGACTTTTCTTCCCGCGCGGGCTTTTCAGGCTTGGCGGCGGTGCGTTCCTTGCGGAATTGCGGCTTCACGCTGAGGGTGACGTTGACGGCCTTGCCCAGTTGACGGGGCGGACCGTCTGGCGTGGAGATTTCCGCCAAATCGGCAAGGAAGCGGTTGAGCACATCCATGCCGAGTTCCTTGTGCGCCATTTCGCGACCGCGGAAGGTCAGAAGTACGCGCACTTTGTCACCGTCCGCCAGGAACTCGCGCGCCTTACGCAGTTTGATTGCGAAGTCATTGCTGTCGATGTTGACATGGAGTTTGACTTCCTTGAGTTTCGGCTGCTGCTGGGCGCGGCGTGCCTCGCGGGCACGCTTGGATTCCTCATACTGGTATTTGCCGAAATCCATGATGCGGGTGACCTGAGGGTCGCCCTTGGAGGGGACAAGAACCAGATCCAGGCCGGCGGCCTGGGCGCGTGCCATCGCGGTTTCAAACGAGACAATGCCGACCTGGGCATTGTTCTGGTCGATGAGGCGGACTTGGCGTCCGCGCATGAGACGATCACCGGGTCTGAGTTGCTTCACGTTGTCCTGAATTTGAGTTTCTATTTATAACAAGTTGATAATCAACAAGTTATGCCTTTTCGTCAATTTCCTTCTGAATGCGAGCGAGGAAGTCGGGGACTGTCATCACGGCATCCTTTTGGTAGTACTTGCCATTGCCTTTGGCGCGGTCACGGATGGAGACGGCGACCGTGCCGTCTGCGACTTCCTTCTCGCCGACGACGAGGAGGTACGGAGTACGAAGG
Organism: Victivallales bacterium; assembly: GCA_017617415.1. Classification (GTDB taxonomy): domain Bacteria; phylum Verrucomicrobiota; class Lentisphaeria; order Oligosphaerales; family Oligosphaeraceae; genus RGIG1601. The sequence continues at coordinate 16,668 of JAFZWH010000153.1, forward strand.
AGTCCTGCGGCCTTGATTTTGGCGCCGATGGGGTCAGCTGCGACATCCACGGAGGTGCGCAGGCCGGCCTGACGAAGCTGCGCCTCGACCTGCTTGGCGTAGTCGGCGAATTTCTCGGAGATGGAGAGGACGCGGACTTGTTCGGGTGCCAGCCAGGTGGGGAAGGCTCCAGCGTAGTGCTCGACGAGGATGCCGAAGAAGCGCTCGAGGGAGCCCAGCAGTGCGCGGTGTACCATGTAGGGCTGATGGCGCAGTCCGTCGGCTCCGACGTATTCGAGGTTGAAGCGTTCGGGCAGGTTGAAGTCGAACTGGATGGTGGAGGTCTGCCACTCGCGGCCGATGGCGTCTTTGACCTTGAGATCGATTTTGGGACCGTAGAAGGCTCCGCCGCCTTCGTCCACTTCGTAGGTCATTCCCTCGGCCTTGATGGCGGCGAGGAGCGCCTCGGTGGCCTGGTCCCACTTCTCCTGGGCGCCGACGGCTTTTGCGGGGCGGGTGGAGAGGTACGCCTTGATTTCCTTGAAGCCGAAGCACTTCCAGATGTACATGGAGAAGCGGATGACCTCGCGGATTTCATCCATGATCTGTTCGGGCGTGCAGATGATATGCGCATCATCCTGCGTGAAGCCGCGCACGCGCATCAATCCATGGAGGACGCCGGCCTTCTCGTAGCGGTACACCGTGCCGAATTCGGCCCAGCGGCAGGGCAGTTCGCGGTAGGAGCGCGGCTTGGTCTTGTAGATTTCAATGTGGAACGGGCAGTTCATGGGCTTGACGTAGTAGGGATCGCCGTCAATGTCCATGCTGGAGTACATGTTCTCTTTGTAGAAGCCCAGGTGCCCGGAGGTCTCCCAGAGGTTCGCGCGTCCGACATGCGGGGTGTAAACCAGCTCATAGCCGTTCTTGTAATGCGCGTCGCGCCAGAAGGTCTCGATGGTATTGCGGATACGGGCGCCCATGGGGTGCCAGCAGATGAGTCCGGGGCCGATTTCCTCGTGGGTGGAGAAGAGCTCCATCTCGACGCCAATCTTGCGGTGGTCGCGCTTCTTGGCTTCCTCGACACGCTGGAGATAGGCGTCCAGTTCAGCCTTGGAGGGGAAGGCGGTTCCGTAGATGCGCTGGAGCATCTTGTTCTTCTCGTTGCCACGGAAGTAGGAGCCCGCGATGCCGAGGAGTTTCACCGCGCCAATCTGGCTGGAGTTCTCGACATGCGGTCCGCGGCAGAGGTCCACGAAATCTCCGCAGGTATAGAGTGAAATCACACCGTCCTCGGGGATGTCGTCCAGACGGGAGAGCTTGTAGGTCTGGCCCTTTTCCTCGAAGAGCTTACGGGCCTCCTCGCGGGAGACCTCGGTGCGTACGAAGGGAACCTTCTGACCAATCATCTTGCGCATGGCAGTCTCAATGGTCTTGAGGTCTTCGGGCACCAGGTGGTGCTCCATGTCGAAGTCGTAGTAGAAGCCGTCAGCAGTGGCGGGGCCGATGTCGAATTTCACATCAGGCCAGAGTTTCTGAATCACGGCGGCCATGACGTGGGCCGCGCTATGGCGAGAGGTTTGCAATGCTTCCAAAGCATCCATGATGAAAAATCCTATGGTTTCCGCGAATGCATTATACATTCGCAAGTTTATTGTTTCCAAAGAGTTATTCTAGAACCCCCTTGGTGGACGGCAATTCGTCCGCCAGCGCGGGGTCGATGGCGACCGCCATGCGAAGTGCACGGCCGAAGGCCTTGAAGATGGCTTCGAGACAGTGGTGGTTTTCGTCGCCGGCGAGCAGATCCACATGGAGGGTCATGCCTGCGGTGTTGGCCAGAGCCTGGAAGAACTCGTGGAAGAGTCGATGGCTGATTCCTCCTGCCATCGCTTCGGGGAAATTGCAACGCCAAGCCAGGAAGGGGCGTCCGGAAAGGTCGATGACCACACGGGCGAGCGCCTCGTCAAGCGGAATGGCGGCGCTGCCGAAGCGAGTGATCCCGCGCTTGTCGCCAAGGGCGTTCTTAAACGCCTGGCCAAGCGCGAGTCCGATGTCCTCCATGGTGTGATGCGGGTCGATTTCAAGGTCGCCCATGGCATTGATTTTCAGGGCGAAGTGTCCGTGGCGCGCCATCGCATTAAGCATGTGGTCAAAGAACGGGAGGCCGGTGGCGAGACAATTGGCCGCAGGGCCGTCATCCAGGTTCAGTTGGATGGCGACCTTGGTCTCCTTGGTTTCTCTTTGGATGGTGGCTTCGCGGGGCATTCGTCGAAGAAAAGACTATAATCAAAATGGTAAAGTCCTATAATATAACAGATAATTTGCAATTTACAATAAGCCAATTGCTTGGATTGTCTTTGGCAGGTGAGGCATAGGGCTATTCTTCGGTATTGTGCTTGGTCCCGAGACCAGGCATGATGCCGCGCTTGGAGTTCTCCAAGAAGTCCGCGAAGGCGACGACTTCGGGGAGTTGCGGAAGTTCCTGGCGGATTTTTGCGATGGCGTTGGGGCGGGAGAGCCCCTCGAAGCAAGTCGCATGGATGGCATCTTGGAGCGCCTGGCGCGTTTCGGCGGAGAAGCCGGCGCGTCGCACGCCCACGGCATTGAGGCCGCGGATAACGCCGAACTGCACGAGACTGAAGGGCGGTACGTCCTGAGTGATTCCATTGCCGCCACCAATCATGGCGAGGGCGCCGATGTGGCAGAACTGGTGAATCATCACCTGGGCGCTGATGAAGGCGTGACAACCGACCTCGACGCGCCCGGCCAGGAGCGAGGCGTTCGCCACGACCACGTCGTCAGCCAGCTGGCAGTTGTGACCCAGATGTGAAAAGGCCATCAGCATCACGCGGTTGCCCACACGGGTATGGGAGTCCTCCTCGACTCCGCGGTGGATGGTCACGTATTCGCGGATGATGCACTCTTCGCCAATGTCGGTGTACGAATCCGCGCCCTCGTAGTGGAGGTCCTGCGGCTCATCGCCGATGTTCGCTCCGACATGGATTTTGGTGCCGCGTCCGATGGTGGTGCGTCCGGAGAGATTCACATGCGGTCCGATGACGCAGTTGTCCCCTATCTTGACGTTGGGACCGATGACGGCGAATGGTCCGACGGTGACATTTTCGCCCAGCTGGGCATCAGGGGAAATCGCGGCACGTGGGTCGATGTTACTCATCGGAAAAAGGTTAGAGGTTAGAGGTTAGAGGCGGTTCTGCACGCCGCGCTCCGTGCGGCGCCCGCGCAAGGCGCGGTGTTAGGCGGGAGGAGGTGAGAGACTGTGGTTTATTTTAGCACAATGCGCTTGCGGGTCTTTTTGCCGGCGCGGAGCATGATTTCGCCATTGGCAGGGAAGGTGTCTATAGTGACGACTGTCTTCGGATCGGAGATGCGTTCCTCGCCGATGTAGCATCCGCCGCCGAGGATGAGACGGCGTGCGTCGCCGTTCGATGCGCAAAGCCCGGCTTTGACCATCAAGGTCAGGAGACCGATTCCCTCGCCAAGTTCCGCCTGGGTGAGTTCCACCGACGGAATGGCATCATTAGCATCTGCCGCAGTAATTTGTGCAACGGCTGATGAAGTCGCAATCTGGCCTTCGGGATCCGCAAAGCCGAACTGGGTGCCGGCTGCCAGATATGCGGCTTTTGCCTCGTCTGCGCCATGCGCCAGTGCGGTTGCTTCATAGGCGAGAATTTCCTTGGCGCGGTTGATCTGCGGGGAGGGTAGGGCACCCAGGCGGCGCACCTCGTCCATCGGCAAGGCGGTAAAGTAGCCCAGGAGCTTCTGGACATCGCCGTCATCGACATTTCGCCAGAACTGATAGTATTCAAAGGGCGAGGTACGACTGGCATCCAGCCACACGGCTCCGCCGGCGGTCTTGCCGAACTTTGTACCGTCGGACTTGAGGAGGAGCGGGAAGGTGGCGCCGAAGACCTCCTTCTGCTGGAGGCGTCGGGTCAGGTCCACGCCGGCGACGATGTTTCCCCACTGGTCCTGCCCGCCGAACTCGCAGAGGCAACCATATTTTTCGCAGAGGGTATTGAAGTCGTATGCCTGAAGCAAGGGATAGGAGAACTCCAGGAAGGAGAGTCCAGTTGCCATGCGGAGTTTGACCGACTCGGCGGTGAGCATCTTGTTCACGCTGAATAAAGAACCGATGTCGCGCAGGAAGTCGAGGAACTTGAGGCCACGGAGCCATTCGGCGTTGTTGACCATCTGCGCCTTGCCTTCGCCGAAATCCAGAAAACGCGCGAGTTGTGCCTGGAGGCAGCGGACATTCTCGTCGATGGTTTCGACGGTCATGATCGGGCGTGCCTCCATCTTGCCGGAGGGGTCGCCAATCATCGCCGTGCCACCACCTACCAGTGCCAGCGGGCGGTGACCGCAGGCTTGTAGCCAGCGCATTGCCATGATGGGCAGAAGATGACCAATATGCAGGCTGTTGCCAGTTGGGTCAAAGCCGATATAGAAGGTGATGGGGCCCTCGCCGAGGCGCTTCTGGATGGATGCCGCATCCGTGGCCTGGTAGATGAATCCACGTTCCTGAAGGATATCCCACGCATTCTTCTGCATAGTCATGACGCCCATTTGTTAATTTGCCATAAAGAAAAAGGCACGGGAACCGCGGGGCAACCGTGCCTTTCAGGACAACAAAATCAAACCATTCGACTAGGCACCGACGATTTCCTTGACGGTGATGCGGGTGAGTTCCTGACGATGGCCATTCTTCCGGCGGCTGCGCTTGCGGCGCTTCATCTTGAAGACGATGAGCTTCGGACCACGGAAGTGCTTCTTGATTTCAGCAGTGACCTTCGCGCCGGCGACAGTGGGGGTTCCGAAGACGGTACTGTCGTCTTTTACGATGGCCAGCACGTCGGCGAACTCAACGGCCGCACCTTCGTCGCCCGCGATACGGTCGACATCGAAATCCTGCCCCGGCTCGACCTTGTACTGTTTGCCGGAGGTCTTGATGATTGCGTACATTGTAACGACTCCTTGGAATGGAATTTATTATTTCAACCGAAAATGTTTGGGAAAGTCCGTAAAAGCCATACTGTAATGCCATTTTTCAGTTTTTCAAGTCCGTTTGGCGGGGTTGGGCACACAAGCCGCCCAATGACTGGTATATTTATGACAATCGTCTTTTCACATCACCCACTCTCTATCAATTCATCGAATATGGCATTCCTCGACGAAAACTACCTGCTGACCTCCTCGCTGGCTCGCGACCTCTACGACGAAATTGCGGCGCTGCCTATCTTGGACCCCCATAACCATTGTGATGTCAAGGCCCTTGCCGAAGACCGCGGCTTCACTGACATCTGGGATGCCGAGGGCGCGACCGACCACTATGTCTGGGAATTGGAGCGCAAATGCGGCGTGCCGGAGGAGCTCATCACCGGCAAAGCGGCGGACAACCACGCAAAGTGGCTGGCGCTGGCCGGCGTCTTCGAACTCTTTGCGGGCAATCCCACCTACGAGTGGATTCACCTGGATTTGAAACGGCGGCTGGGCATCGACCTGGAGATTAATGCGGAGAACGCAGAGGCGATCTGGCAGGCCGCGCAGGCGAAGCTCGCCACTCCGGAGTGCAGCCCGCAGTCGCTGATTCTGGCGATGAACGTCGAGGCGATGTGCTCGACGGATGACCCGGCGGATACGCTGGAACACCATGTGACCCTCGCATCCAGTCGCCTGGCCGGACGGGTACGGCCGACCTTTCGCCCGGATGCCGCGATGAACATCGAGAAGCCCACCTGGAATGCCTACGTGGATCATCTGGCAAACCGCTGGTGCATGAAAATCAACGACCTGGATGACTTTTTCAATGCGCTTCAGAAAGGGCACGACTTGATGGAGCGCCTGGGTGCCCGCGCCTCTGACCACGGCATCTACATCCCCTACGGTCAACAGGTCGAACGTGCTGTCGCCGTGAAGCTCTTTGCCAAAGCGCGTGCCGGAGAAAAGCTCGAAGTTGCGGAAGTCGCCCAATTCAAGGCGTTCTTCCTCAATGAAGTCGCGGAGATGGACGCCAGGAGCGGCTGGGTCTTCCAGCTCCATTTCGGAGTCATCCGTGATGTCCGCAAGTCACTCTGGGACGCCATCGGGGCGGACGCGGGCGGAGATATCGCCGACCACGACGTGGCTTTCCTGGCACCGCTGATGCCCTTCCTCAACCGCTTCGACGGTCGCCTCAAGACCGTCCTCTACAACATGAGTCCCGTCCACAATGCCACGTTGGCGGCGCTGACCCGTGCCTTCGGCGCGACGGTGTGCCTGGGACCGGCCTGGTGGCTCAATGACTCCTACGAGGGGATGCACAACCAGTTCAACCTGGGTGGCTCGATTGACCTCATCAGCAACATGACGGGGATGGTCTCCGACTCCCGCAAGATTCTCTCCTACGGCTCGCGCTTCGAACTCTACCGCCGCACGCTCGCTGAGACGCTTGCCACGATGGCAAATCGTGGCCAGATGCCCTCCGCCGTTGCCAAGAAACTGGCGCGCCGCCTTGCCTATGACCGCCCGAAGGAGTTCTTCGGATTCTAGTGTCTAATTTCGTAACTAATTGCGCACTTGCGGCGACAGGCTGGCATCTGCGCCTTTCAGGGAAATTCACGGGCGAAAGCCCGCTCATTTCCCCTCAAGCCACATTTGCTTCGCCTCTCACTCGCAATTGCACA
>JAFZWH010000154.1 GCA_017617415.1 Victivallales bacterium
GTCCATTGCGATGCGTTCGAAGGCGTGTCTTGCGACCTTCGGTGCCAGCGGGGAGATTTCCGAGGAGCAGACTGCAGTAGGCGTCGCGGTGATTTGGAAGAGTTTTGCTCCGCCAGTGGTGGCGAGGCCTGCGAGGCGGATTTCGCGGGTGGTGTGGTCGAGTTGGCCGACGGCCAGGAAAGGTATTGCGTGCCAGAGGAAATGCGCTGTGACTTTGGCGCGGATGGTGGTAGGGGGCGCGGTTTCGGCTTGTTTCAGAAGTTCACTGCGTGCGGTCTCGGTGTCGAGGCCTGAACGTGTGGGATAAGTCGTTCGGCAGCCCGCAAGCAGGAGGGCACCAGCGAGCAGGAGGAGCTTCAGGGCGTTCTTTGAGATGACGAATCTGGCGACCGCAGGCACGATGTGTTTCGCAATCAAGTAGGCGAGGGTGATGCCCAAAGAAAGGACGAGACCGAGGTCGAAGAGCACGGGGTGATCCGAGAAGAGCAGGATGCCCGTGGTGAAGATGGTCGTGGCGGCCGAGAGGCGCATCGCCTGCGGGATGGTGGAGTCGCTCCCTTCATCCAGCCACTGTACGGCAAAGACCCCGTAGTCGATGGCGAGACCGACCAGCAGGACGCCGCCGATGGCGGTCATCAAGGTAATGGGATGGCCGAAATAGGCGAAGATGGCGGTAAGCCAACGTAGGGTAAGAAGTACGGGCAACAGCGCCAAAAGCAACTTTTTGCCGGAACGGAAGGTGAGCCAGGTCAGCAGGAGGATGATGACCAGCGCGGCACCCAGAAGCCAGTTCAACTGGCGCCCGAAATCATGGGTGAGGATGGCACGCAGTGCCTCTGGCGCGAGATATGCCGCATCGAAACCCTCTGTGCAAGTCGATATCGCCTCCGGATTCTCCGGCGACTCGGCGAGGAAGAAACTGGAGATGCCATTTTGACGAAGTTGATGATAGGCCTGGGCGAGCCAGCTGGGCGGCTCAGTTGCCGGAGTTGTTAGATTTTGTCGTAATTTGTCGAAGAAGGGGTGGAAGAAGCCCTTGGGGAGGCCACGGGCGACGGCGGCGGAATCGAGGAGGGTCTCCCATTCGTTCAGGGGGGCATTGCGCCAGGTCGTGAGGTTCTCGGCGCGGGTGGATTCGTCGGGCCAGAAGGTCTGTGGCGATACGGGGTGGTATTTGGCGAGGGCTTCGTGCAGCCGTGGGGTCTGCGAGCCGTCGTGGTCGCGAAGCAGCAGCAGATTGGGCTGGTTTGGCTGCCAGGCGGTCTGGTATGCTGCCTCATCTTTACGAACCTTTTCGGGGATGCCATCGAGCGCTTCGACCCGGAAGGAGGTCTGTACTTTGGGCATAAAAGCCAACGCGGTCGCCAGTACTGTCAGCGCGACCACAACAGATGCGGGAAGTTTGATTGGCGCAAGGAGGAGATTTGGCTTGCGGGGCTGAGCTGTTTGGCATGGCTGGTCGACTTCGTGGCGCGAAATACGCCGCGTTAGAAGTGTCGGCAGTAGGAAGAATGACATCAGGAGGCTAAGCGCGAGTGCTCCGCCTGCCAGAACTCCGAGTTGCTGGAGCGCGGGGCTTCGGGTGAAGAACAACAACAGGAAGACGGCGATGGAGGTTCCTGCGCCGAGGGCGAGGGGCTTGGCAAGCCGTGCCAGGCGATGCTCTGGAGCCGCCTCCCTGCATGCGATATAGACATGGATGCCTTGATCCACTGCCAGTCCCAAGATGCTTCCGCCTAGTCCCAACACAAAGAGCTGCAGGGTGTTGACGACCATTGTCATTAGTCCTGCAATCACCACGGTTGCGGCGGCAGGGATGAGGGGAATCCAGATACACCGCCAGTCGCCACGGAAGACCTTCAGGAAGAGAGCCAAAAGGAAAATCGGCGAAAGGATTCCGATAAGGGTGAGGTCGTGTCGGATGGTGTCCTCGTTGCCGATGGTATGCAGATGTGCGCCGACTAGATGGAAGGTGAGAGGTGAGAGGTCAGAGGTGAGAGGTTCGTTGTCCGTCGTCCGTCGTCCGTCGTCCAATGTCTGTGGTGAAGTCAAAATCTCCCGAATTTGCGCGATGAGCTGACGCGAAGCGCGGGTGTCGGAGTAGGGGGTGTCGAGTTCCAGCACGATGAGCGCGTGGGAGCCGTCCTGCGAACAGAGGAATGGCTTGGTGTCGTCGAACTTCAGGCCGGTGGTTTGCTTGAATTCCTGCAAACGCAACAGCAGTTGGTTGCGCAAGCCAAAAGGGTCGCTGCGCAGGAGAGAAGTCGCACCGGGCGTGGGCATCATCAGTTGCTTCAGGGCGTTGCGGACGACTTCCTCCGCGCGTTCTGGAGTGACCTCTGGTGGCGGGAGAAGTTGTGGAATCGCGGGAAGGAGCGCCTCCAGGTTGTCGGCGAGGTCCTCCGAAATGGTCCGGAAGCGCACTTCGCGAACGCCTGGAAGAGTGGACAGGCGAGCGACGGCATGGTCAAGTGCTTCCAGCCTTGAGTAATATGGGTCATCGATCTTGCCAGGATGACGGCTGAAATCGCAGTCGATCAGCAGACGGTTGGAGAGTCCGCTTTCGGCGAGGAGCGCCATTGCGTTTGCGGACTTTGAGCCTTCTGGAAAGACGCCGTCGATGCGCGTGCCGTAGTGGCCACGATACATCGCTAATGTGCCGAACAGCACGGCAAGAAGCGCGACGAGCCAGGCGAGCCGTCGGTGTCGGAGAATGGACTGGAGTGCGGAAACGAGCATGAAAATAAATTAATGCCTCTGAAGAAATCTACAACGGCCCGAAAAGATAAAAACCGAGCATGGATGCACATCTGAAGCTTTTTCCCCGGAAACACGAATGTGAACTGGTCTGTGAATTATATTCTATTGTAGTGTCCCATTAATTCGTTATGAGTTCCGCAGGAATTTAAGGGACACCAAACAAGTTGCTACTTTGTTCATTTGCGGGTGTCACGTTCTTTTCGCTTGGTCTGCTGTTCGGATTTTTCAGTATGGTCTAATGGCTTTTCTCTCAAGGAGAAATATGTTTTTTCATGAGAATCTGGTGTGCCATTCCTACCTATAATCATGCAAAAACCTTGCTGAAAGTTGCCACGCGAGCAATGGAGTATCTGCCGGTCGTGGTTGTAGATGACGGCAGTACGGATCTTCATCAGCGACATCTGCGTGCACTGGCGAAACTTGGCGTACGAATTCTGCGCCACGAGACAAATTTCGGCAAGGGTGCGGCGATTCTCACCGCACTCCATGCCGCCGCTGAAGAACAAATAGACTATCTGATTACTTTAGATGCAGATGGACAACATTTCCCGGAAGACCTCCCAAAATTCATCCAAGCCATCCAGACGGCTGGTCAGGAGACGCTCTTCGTCGGGTGCCGTGCCTTTGGCGAGGGCGTCCCGACCTCCAGCCGCTTTGGCCGCTCCTTCGCCAATTTCTGGCTGATGGTGGAGACCGGTGAATCCTGCGCCGACTGCCAAAGCGGTTTCCGCGCCTATCCGGTCGAAGCCACGCTGAAACTTGGCTGTCGGGCACGGCGATATGCTTTCGAGGCCGAGGCCCTCGCCCGTGCCGCCTGGGGAGGAATAAAATTGCAAGACATTCCAATTCAAGTATTTTATCCACAAAAACGAGTCAGCCATTTTGACAAACTGCGGGACAATCTTCGGTTAACTTGCACCCATGCCTGGCTGGTGTGCCGACGGTTGCTTCCTTGGCCTGCCAAATGGGTTGTCCAGGCCCCGAAGCCTCGCTTACAAGTCCTTCCATTGCTAAGACATCCGTTGCGTTCGCTCAAGGAACTCGCCAGTCAAAACGTTACCCCTGCGGGGTTGGCCGCCGCCGCCGCGGTGGGAACTCTTATCGCGGTATTGCCGATTCTCGGGTTGCACACCGTGGTCATTCTCTATGCTGCGGCTCGGTTGCATCTGAATCAGGTGATGGCCTTCAGTATCCAGCACTTTTTTGCCCCGCCGCTTTCGCCGTTGCTTTGCATTGAGGTCGGCTATTACTTGCAGCACAAGCATTTTCTGACGGAAATCTCCCTCCAGACCGCCGTCAAGGAACTTCATCTTCGCTTTTGGGATTGGTTGATTGGGAGCCTCCTCTTGGCACCGGTCTTCGCTCTACTCACGGGCACCGTGGTCTTTTTGCTTGCATCGTTAGTCATTCGGGAAAATCTTATAAATGACTGATAATAAACAAGATAAAGAAAATATCGAACTGCTTAGCGCGACACGTGGCAACGCCTTGGGTTTTGTGTTTTTCCGTATTCTGCTGAAGTGCCTTGGTTTACGCATTGCGGGGGCGTTCCTTTGGCCGGTGAGCTTCTTTTATGCGCTCTTTGACCGCACCGCTTGTCGTCGTGCCTACCCAGTGCTGGATTGCATTTACCCCGGAGAGTCTGCGTTGCAGCGCTTTTGGCATACCTGGCAGCTTTTCACCAATCAGGGGCGAGCCATCCTGCTTACCAACTATTTGGCAGCAACTGGCAAGGAGATTCCCGTTGTCACCGAGAACCATCCGGAGGCCCTGCCTTACACCCAAAGCGGCGAACATCCCGTGGTGGTGGTCAGTTCGCACTTTGGCGCGTGGCAGGTCGCCTTCATCAATAGCTGGTTAATCCACCGCTCCATCACTTTTTTGGACCGTCCCGACCAGAGGGCTGTGTTGGACAAGTTCCAGGCGGTGCGCGCCGAGGAAGGCCAGGTCGCAGAAATCGCTCAGAACCAGACTGTTGCCGGCGGGCTGGTCGAGGCGATGGCGGCTTTGAGCCGCAACGAGATGGTTGGCATGATGGGCGACCGCGCCACTGGCGCGACTGCCGCCGAAATGCCCTTCGGACATGGTAGCGTGAACCTTCTCACCTCGCCTTGGTTACTGGCCGCCCGAATGCACGCGCCAGTGATTGTCTTTCTCGTGGGACTGCAATGGTCGCCGCTCAAAATCACCTGTCGTTTCAGCAAGCCATTCTTCCCGCCGGATATCCCTGGACGACGTTTGCGTGCAGAAGACCTCCGCCCCGGAATGGAGTTCTACGCCGATGAACTCGCCCAAATGCTCCAGCGTTTCCCCGACCAGTGGTTTAAGTTCGAGAGGTGACGTCCGGAATGCGTGACATCGAGGTTGCAGCCAGCGGATTGCCTTCGGACGGGATTTCTGTCAGAGTGGCTGGGCGTAAGGACAGGCGACCTGGCGGAGCGGGTCGTCAGGCGTAGGGGTATTCTGCAATTCGGGGCGAGCCGCGGAACATTCGGGACGGGCGTGCGGACAGCGCGTATGGAAGGCGCATCCGCTCGGCGGGTTGGCGGGCGAGGGCAGTTCGCCAGGCAATAATATGCGATTCGCTCGGCTGGATTTGCCGGGTACGGGGATGGCGGAGACCAGCGCCTTCGTGTAGGGATGCAGTGGCGTGGTCAGAACGGATTGCGCGGTGCCGAACTCCACGATGCGCCCCAGATACATCACCGCGACTTTTTGGGCAATCAGGCGAACCACGCTCAGGTCGTGGGAGATGAACAGATACGACAGATGATGCTGCTCGCGCAGGGCGATCAATAACTTGATGATTTGCGCCTGCACGGAGACGTCCAGGGCGCTGACCGGTTCGTCGCAGACGATGAATTCGGGCTCCATGGAGATGGCGCGTGCGATGGAGAGGCGCTGGCGTTGTCCACCGGAGAACTCGTGTGGATAGCGGAAGCGGCTTTCGGGGTCGAGGCCGACCTCCTGCATCAGCCGGATGGCGGCCTGTTCGCGGGTCTCGCCAGGGCGATAGAGGCGGAAGGTGTCCAGTCCCTCGGTGACGATTTCGAGTGCGCTCATTCTGGGGTCGAGGGAGGAGAAGGGGTCCTGAAAGACCATCTGGAGATTGCGTCGGGCGGTGCGCTTCGCTTGTCCCTTGAGCGAGTCGATTGGTTTGCCGTCCAGTTCGATGGTTCCGCCGACGACGGATTCCAAACCGATGAGCGCACGGCCCAGGGTGGTCTTGCCGCAGCCGGATTCGCCGACCAGCCCCAGCGTCTCGCCCTTTTCGATGGAGAGAGTGACGCCGTCCACGGCCCGGACATGCCCCACGACGCGGTTGAGGATGCCGCGTCGAATCGGATACCAGACTTTCAGGTCTTTGCAGGAGAGCATGGGGACTAGTCGAATGGACGGGACGGACGGGACAGCTGGGACAACCGGGACTTTAACTTTAACCTTTAACCTTTAAACTGGATAATAATCGTAGAGGTGCGGGTAGTAGATTTGGTCACGTCCTCGGCAGTCGAA
>JAFZWH010000155.1 GCA_017617415.1 Victivallales bacterium
GGCGCAGGCCATCACACGGGCGGCGAAGAGCGAGCCGCACGACTTCACGTCGCTTTCGCCATCGCCACAGAGGAAGAAATGGGAAGAGATGCGTCGTGTCTGGATGCGGTTCGCATCTTCGAGACCAGCCATGCCGTTGCCAGCGACCAGCCACGTCTTCGGGAAATGCTCCAAAACACCATTGACCAGCATCGCCTTGGCTTCAGGAGAATCGAAAGCCTCACACACAACTTGTTCATTTGCAAGTAGTTGTGTAAGATTAGCAGAAGTCATCCTCAGCTGGTCGGTGAGGACCTCGCAGTATGGTGCGATCTGCCGGAGATTCTCCCGCATCGCCTCCGTCTTGGGCATTCCAAGTTGGGAAACAAAGTACTGCTGGCGGTTCAAATTCGAGAGGTCCACGCAGTCGAAGTCGATGAGATGGAGATGACCGACGCCAGCACGCGCCAATGCGATGGCGATATTCGAGCCGAGGCCACCCAGTCCGCAGACCGCCACACGTGCGTCACCGAGCCGTTTCTGCAATTCCTCGCCGTGGCGTGTGGCCAATGCGGCAACGAACTCTTCTCGAGAGGGCATCATGCTCAGCCACCTCCCACAAAACGCACGATTTCGATGGCATCGCCATCCTGTAGGATAGTCTGGGCGTATTGTGCTTTCGGGACGATTTCGCCATTCCGCTCCACCGCCAGGCGTGTCACCTCGAAGCCCTGCATTGCGAGGTATTCCGCGAGACTTTTCCCGACGAAATCCCGTGCGTCTTGTCCGTTGATGGTAAGCATTTTAAAACAAAAAGCGGTCGTAGGTCCTTGATTTGGACCAACGCCCGCGAGTATTTCACGAATCCCTACGTTGGCATTATCCAAATCAGGTTATTGGGTCGAGGCCTTCAGCCTCCTCTCAGCCTGTCTCGCAAGCTCCCCGTTAAAATGACATTTTACATACTATAGTATTTTTATCGAAATTTGCCTGACGGAGAAACAATCTGCTATATTATATCTCCACCCACACATCATCATCTTATGATTCTTGCACTTAAACTACTTGCCTGCCTGATCATCGCGACGATGCTGATCTGGAACTACCGAAGTCTGGTAAACTATCTGTCGCGTCCCTACGAGAACTTCAGCTACCACCTGAATAGGACGCCGGAACAGCTCCGCGAGGCCTTCAAGGCGCACTGTGCACCCTCCGGCTGGCAGGGCTTCAAGGCGACTTTCAAGGCCAGCTGGCGCGACCGCTGCAGCGGCTTCCTTCTTCAAAAAGCGACGGCAACCGAACTCGTTCTCCAGCCTCTATTGGGCGGACGCAACAGTTTGCGTCCCAATTTGATCCTGACCTTCCAGGAAGACCACTCCCCCGACCACTGTCATCTCATCGGCGAGTTCCGGATTGTCGGCTCGACTTTTTTCAAATTGTTCTTCGGTGGCTGGCATATTATTCTTGGCATGGTGATGGCCCTTATTCTTCTGTCGCCCAACCTCACTGGAAACACCCGCCTCACCTCGCTATTCGCGCCATGTTTGATGGCCCTTGCCCCGTGGCTAACCGTCGCGCTATGTCGTCTGGGATCCGAGCGTCAGATTGAGCAAGTCCGTGCTTATCTGGAGGACTTGCTGTACGACATGGAGAATCAGGGGGAAGCCCATTCATAAGCCAGCGAAGTATTTCCTGCATTCCCGCCACAAAAAGTGGCGAAATTTCTCGCACGCCCGCGCGTGCGAAAATTATTGTGGATTTATAGTAATGCCGTTTCCCCATTCGCAGTTTGAGTCGCCCTGGCTGGCGGCCCAAGTTCTTTCTATAACCTAACAACCAAACCATAAAGGAATAACACATCATGGCAAAACCGATTGGCATTCAGTTGTACTCCCTGCGCGAATACTCCGAGAAGGACTTCCTGAGCGTCCTGAAGGGCGTTGCGGAGATTGGCTACACCTACGTCGAGCCCGCCGGCATCTTCGACTTCCACCCCACCGAGTTTCTGAAGATTCTGAATGACCTGGGGCTGAAGATGGTCTCCAGCCACACCCCGTGGGCCACCTTGTACAGCCTGGGACAGAGCATGGGCACCGCCGACCAGCTCGGCCTCAAGCGCATCGTCACCGGCTACGGTCCCGATGACTTCAAGGACCTGGACACCATCAAGAAGACCGCCGAGATCACCAACAAGATGTGGGAGGTCCTCAACCGCAACGGCTTCGAGCTCTTCATCCACAACCACTACTGGGAATTCCGCAAGACCCCCGACGGCCGCTACAACTACGATGTCTTCGCCGAGCTATGCCCGAACGTGAAATTCGAGTTGGACTGCTTCTGGTCCACCAACTTCGGCCTGGAGGATCCCGTCGCCATCGCCAAGAAATACGCCCCGCGCACCATCCTGTACCACATGAAGGACGGCGTGTGCAGCCAACCCCAGCAGAATTCCGACAACCTGGAGTCCAAAAATGGCTTCGTCGACCCGAAGGCGGACATGATGCCGCTGGGCACTGGCACGCTGCCCATCAAGGACC
>JAFZWH010000156.1 GCA_017617415.1 Victivallales bacterium
ATCAAGATGACCTTCCAGCGCACCCAGGCCGCACAGGTCACCATCTCCCCCGAGTTCACCTACTGCCAGCACTGCGGACATCAGAACCGCGGTCTGCAGTCCGCCTGCGTGCAGTGCGGCTCCGAGGATGTCTTCGGACTCACCCGCGTGGTGGGGTACTTCAGCAAGATCCAGAACTGGAACAAGTCCAAGCGCTACGGCGAACTCATCAACCGCCACCGTGGCGACTACGCCGTGGAGACCGCCGAACTCATGGGCGCTGGCGTGGAGACCGCATAACCCGTCAGGAATCGGGACAACCGGGACCTATGGGACAACCGGGACTTGGTCTCAGGTTCCGCCCGTCAGGACCAGGTCTCAGGTTCTTAAAACTTTCCCCTTTAAACTTTCAACTCTATTACTATGATTTCTGCTCAGGATCAACTGGTTGTCAATGTCTTCGGCAAGCCTGGCTGCGCCAAATGCGCCATGCTGAACCAACGTCTGGACAAGATGCTCGCCGAGGAACCCCGCTATGCGGTGTTCAAGAAGGAATACCACAATGTCCTCTCCGAGGATGGTCTGCTGGACTTCTGCAAGGCCGAGTGCCTGAATCCCTCGCGCATTCCCGCGATGGTGATTTCCCGCGCGGACGCCTCGGGCAAGCAACGCTATCTCGTGAACCCCACGCCGGACACCCCCGACCCCGTGTGCAAGCACGCGAAGCTCTATAATTTCCTCGGCGTCCAGACGGACTACTCCGAAGAGGGCAAAGGCCTGATTACCCCCAAGATGATTCAGTCCGTATTGGACGAGGCGCTGAACATTGCCTGACGTGGCCAGCCTGGACGAATATTCGGTCATCCACGGCATCCTGCGGCAGCCCAGTCTAGTCGATTATCCCGGTCAGCTGGGCGTGCTGATGTTCACGAGTGGATGCAATTTCCGCTGCGGTTTCTGCCACAACGTGGACCTGCTCGACAACTTCGATGCACGCACCTACACCTATGGCATGCTGCACGAGAAACTCGCCAAGTACCACGAGGAGTGGGTGCAGGCGGTCACGGTGACTGGCGGAGAGCCCACGCTTCACGCGAAACTCCCCGAGACGATCCGTTTCCTCAAGGACGAGGGATTCTTGGTGAAATTGGATACCAATGGATGTAATCCGTTGATGATTAAGGAGTTATTGAATATTGTGGACTATTTCGCCGTGGACCTCAAGTGCGCCTTGGCCCACTATCCCGAATTCGTGAAATATTCGCAGATTGACCATCTACGCGAGTCATTTAGGATAATTATCGAGAACGCCAAGGACTACGAGTTCCGTACGACCATCCTCGAGAATTTCCACACGGACGAAGAGATTCTCGCCGCCGCGCAGGACATCAAAGGCGCGAAGCGCTGGCTTCTCCAGCCGTTCATCCCTCACGAGAATCTTCCGGACGAGGCCCTGCGCACCCTCCCGCGCACCAAGCCCTCCGTATTGGAGCACCTCGCCGAAGTCGCCCGCACCGTCATCCCCGGCACTCTGGCACGATAGTTGTGCCTTTGGGACAGGAAGGACGGGACTGCAGATTGCCTTACTTGGCTATGCTTGCGTAGTTTTTTAATACAGGTGCACAGCTGTCCGGAAAAACCACAGTCCCAAGACAAAAATCATAGGAAAACTAAGATTCCGTTTCCTTTCCTGACAACGAGTTTGCAACCGTCCGAAATCGCATTACATTACTTCCGAAGGGGGTGGGGGCATACCTCCCTAATTGGCACGCGCATGCGCGATCATGCAAAAAAGTTGCCGATGCTGGCTGGTTAAGGTCGCTCTCCTGCCCACATTGCCTTGCTTCTGTCGTGCGTAGCGCAAGGAACAGTTTTTACCGGACAGCAGTAATACAAGTAGTATAGTACTATTCGCTACGCGGAAAGCGTGTGTTTCAATAACCACCTAAGATCATTATGCACGGACGTCATTGTTTTCTGTTTCTAGCGATTCTATTGAGCCTCTGGGACTTTGCCGCCGTCCAGGCCTTTGATGTCCGCGATTTTGGCGCGGTGGGCGATGGCATCGCGGATGACACCGCCGCCATCCAGGCCGCCATCAACCAATGCGTGGGGGAGGAGACCTTCTGCCTGGCTGGCCATTCCTGGCTGCCGCCCTGGGGCGGACACGGCGGTCATGGCTCCGGCGGCGAGGTCTTTTTTCCGGCGGGCACCTACCGCATCACCCGTCCGCTGGTTTACCAGAAGCGCCGCATCACCTTCCGTGGCGAACCAGGGGCCACAATCGTCGCGGAGCCGTCGCACGATATCTTCTACTTCTCCAGTGCCTTTCGCATTGTCTTTGAGAATCTCCGTTTTGTGGGCGGGCGCATCCAGTTGAATTTCTTCACCAACAACGGTGACATGGCCATGCTTCGCATGGAGAATTGCACGTTCGAGAATGCGTCATTGGAGAACATCCGCGCCTTCAATCTCAAGTCGGAGGACGAGTGGCGGGGGATTCCGCCTTATCTGGTTGACTGGGCGGAACCCGTGCGGCCGGTCCTCGCGGTGAATCCGGAGGCGGAGGCGACCACCGCGCTTTTCCCGAACTCCACGCTGTTCGCGATTCTGAATTGCAAGTTCCAGGGCGCCAACACCTTCCTAAATGGCGGCTCGGATGTGATGGTCATCGAGGACACGGAATTTGAGCGCACCGGCGGCCAGGCGGTGCCGTTCTGCACCACCACCAATTTGAATCTGGTGCGCGTGAAGGCACGTTTCACGGGGACGGCAGAAGAGTCGAAAGCCTGCCAGGCGTGGTTTGATGTCGAGGGCGAGGTTGGTGCGCTGAACGGCGTCGATTTGTCGATGGACGATTGCGAGTTCGTCAATGCGGAGGGCTGCGCCACGCCGCTGCTGCGCTCTCGGGGCATGCCCAGCTACAAGAACAACACCATCCGCATCCGCAATTCGCGTTTCGACCTTCAGGGTGGGCCGCTGGTGCGCTACAAGGCCGGAACGCTGAGTGGAATCCTCGCCGTGGAAGGGAACGAAAATTTGTCCGCAACGCCTTTGAAGGCAGTCGATTTTGAGCAAATTCCCACGCTGGAGGACATCGAGACCAAGATTCGCTATCAGCCCTACAACGAATTGCCGCTGGCCACCCAGCTCAAATGGCGGATTGCCGACAACCAGGGCTTTGACGAGACGGCGCCGGAGGTCTTCGCGCCGTTCCTCCACGAACCGCTGCCCGTCGCGGATGTGACGGCGTCCTCGGTGGCGCGGGCGGAGTTCCAGGAGGAGTTTACGGGGAAGACGCTTCGGCCGGAGTTCACCGACGGCGTTGCCGTGGAGGAGGCGCTGCGGGCGGTCTTCGCTCAGGCCGAGCCGGGCGACCGCGTGGTTTTGCCAGGGCGGCGTTTTGACGTGAGCGAAGCCATCCTCGTGCCAGGCGGCGTGGAGGTTGTCGCGGAGGGCACTGCGCTTTTCTGGTCAGTGGAACCCGAACTGACCTGCTTCTTCCGGGCGGAAGGGTCTGGCGACCTGATTTTCCGCAACCTCGCCTTCTATGGCGGGGCGACGGCGGTGAACCTCGCCGCGCCAGGCGGCACGGCGGTCTTCAAGAACTGCGGCTTCCTCAATCAGAGCCTCACGGCCATCCACGCCATGAACTCCCCAGAGAAACTGCTGGTGGCCGACTCGGTCTTCTTTTCCTGCGGAGGCGTGCAGACGAACGCCGCGCACTCCGAAATCCGTCGCAACTGGGTCTGCAATTGCCCGCAGATGGACGAGCGGGGCTTCTTCGTCTGCCAGGGCGGCGAAATGCTTGCGGAGTACAACCTCTTCGTGCCCATCCTGCCGCGCGTGAACATCGGCACCTTCCGTCCCGAGGAGCATAGCCAGAATCTCCCGAATGGCAACAACTTGCGGTGGTTTGACGGCAATGGCGCAAGGCTCCACCTCAACGCCAACCGCATCGGCGGCGAGTTCAACGGCATGACACCCGTCTATCTCGCTGGCGAGAGCAGCAGCCTCCTGTTCGAGGGCGCGTACTGCTGGTTCGGCAACGCCTATACGCGGCACTGCATGGTCTATTGCCGCGATCTCCCCAGGGCGATTCTGCTGCGGGACATCGTCTTCAATGCCGAAAACCTCGCCCGTGGCGTGCCCTACAACATCATGGTCCGCGACAAGGCCACCGGCCGTGACCTCCCCACGCAGGTGCTGCCCTGTGCGCAGGCGACCTGCATCACGATGTATGAATAAGAAATCTTTTGGAATGATATCGTTATCTTACTTCAAGGCCTGAAGGCTTTATGGCAAGTTAACGATGAAATTCCCTTTTTTTATTGTGTATAAATGACACATAGTTTCATGTTTTTGTCGGTGCTTTTGAGGTGCCGGACTATAATTTGTTCTTTATGATTTATAGTATTGCAACTTACTAATGGAGTGCATAAAATGACTGAGAAGCGCAATATCCTGGTTCTGGGTGTCACGGGGTCGATTGCCGCCTACAAGGCGGCGGAATTGACCAGCCAGCTGTGCAAGGCGGGCGTCACGGTGCGGGTGATGATGACGGAGTCTGCTACGCATCTGGTTTGTCCACAGACCTTCCAGACGCTTTCGCGGGGACCGGTGGTGACCAGCCTGTGGGACTCGCCCGAATGGCAGCCGAGGCACATCGAACTGGCGCTGGAGACGAAGTTGCTCGTGATTGCTCCGGCGACTGCCAATATCCTCGCTAAGATGGCTCAAGGCATTGCGGATGATGCACTTTCGACCTTCTGCCTTTCGCACGACGGTCCCGTGCTGGTGGCACCCGCGATGAATCCACGGATGTGGAAACATCCTGCCACCCAAGCAAATGTGAAATTGCTCAAGAAGCGCAGCGTGCAATTTGTTGGACCAGTGGTGGGCAGTGTCGCCTGTGGCGAAGCCGGAATGGGCCGAATGGCGTCCGTCGAGGAGATTTTCACTGCCGCAATGAAGATGATGGAAGGTTAGAGTACTGCTGGCGCCCCGCCAGCAGAAGTTAGAGATTAGGCATGCCGTGTTTGCACGGCAATTCCGTGCGTATGGGGCAGAATAATAATGGTGCCATTCATATCCATTCTATCGCCTCAATTCCCTGAAAACGAGTGCCATCCTGCGCTTTTTCTGGACCGGGATGACACGCTGATGGTGAATTGCCCCTATCTATGCGAGCCGTCGAAGGTGGCGCTGTTTCCAGGGGCGACTGAGGGACTGCGGGCCTTTCGGAATGCAGGGTATCGTTTGATTGTGGTGAGCAACCAGTCCGGCTTGGGGCGTGGGTATTTCACCCGTGAGCAGTTGTCCGCCGTGACCAATCGGCTGGTGGAGTTGTTGGCGGCAGGCGGCGTGGCTCTGGATGCCATCTATTACTGTCCCCACACGCCGGATGAGAACTGCAACTGCCGCAAGCCACGCACGGGGCTGATAGAGGTCGCCTGTCGTGATTTCGCCATCGACCTTGCGAAGTCGTGGATGGTCGGCGACAAGGCGGCGGATATGGAATTGGCGGCGAATGCGCATCTGCGTGCGGCGCAGTTCCTCCCGAAAGAGGACTCGCCGCTGTTGTCCGGGGCGGAGTGCGCCGTGCGCTCGCTAGCCGATTTGGCCTCGCGGATATTGGCTTGAGGAAGATATGGTGGCGAGAGGCAAGTCCAAACTGAACTGGCAAGAGAAATTTGGCGCATGGGCGCACGAGAAGGGGGCGTCTGCCAACCGCATTGTGGTGCCGGAAAAACGCCTTGGTGCGCTGGCGTTGATGCGCGTGCTTGCCCAGCATCCCACGGGCGCGGTGCTAGTGGCGACGGCGGACGCCGCCGAGGCGGACGCGCTGGCCAATGCCCTGGAAGGCTTCAGAGAACTCCTCGGCGACACGCGGCCCGTGATTCCGGTGCCGGAGGTCGCGCCAGGGCGCCGTCAATGGATGCCTGAGAACGAGGCAAGCCGTTGCGCGGCGTTGCAGGAGGCGGTGGCCGGGACGCCCGCCATCTATCTTGCCAGCGCGGGGACGCTCCTCTCGCAGACGCTTTCGCCCAAAGGCTTTGCCAAACGTACCTTCAGCCTCAAAAAAGGACAGAAAATCTCGTTGCAGGAGTTGTCCAAACGGCTGGTGGAATTGGACTACGACCACGAGTTCGAGGTCAACGTCCCTGGCGAGTTCGCCACGCGCGGCGGCATCGTGGACATCTTCTCGCCGCTCTACTCGGATCCCGTTCGCATGGAATTCTGGGGAGACGAAATCGACTCGATGCGCTTCTTTTCGGCGGAGACGCAGTGTTCCACCGAGGCGCTGGAAGAGTTCCGCGTGATTCCGCGCGGCACGGCGGTGCTCAACAGCGAGCCGGTCGAGACCACGCAGGTGATGGAGTATTTCCCCACGACAGTGCCGATGGTGCTTTGCATACCTGGTGCAATCGAACAACATCTCGTGGACTATTGGGACGAGGAACAGGCGGATGCCTGGCGAAAACTGCTGTTGGCGCGCAAGGAAATCATTGCCATCGAATTGCCGGCGTTGTTGGACACAGGGGGAACTCAGGATCCGGATATGCTGAATCTCGCAGTGCTGGGCGAGGAACTCAACGTCGGTTTGCCGGACGAAGAAGGCGAGGGCATGGCGGTCTGGCACTGGCAGCAACTTCGAAGCGAGTTGCTGCGCTGGCACGAGGCCGGCTACGAACTGGTTGCCTGTTGCGCGGGCGAGGGCGAAATCGAGCGCTTCCAGGAGCTGCTGGCCTCGGATGAGCGAACTGCGAAACTGCCGGTGACGCTGGAGCACCGCAGCCTCACGGTCGGAGTGCTTTTCCCCAGCCAGAAGCTCGCGCTCTTGAGCGACCAGGAACTCTTCGGGCGGAAGGTGGTGCGCCGCCGTCGCCGTCATATCGACTACCGCTACGAGCACACCTCTCCGGATGAGGTTCTGGAACTGGAGGAGGGCGAACTTGCCGTTCACGTGAACTACGGCATCTGCCGTTATCACGGCATCTGCCTCAAGGAGATTGGGGGCGAGCGCCTGGAGGCACTGGAACTGGAGTTCGCGGAGGATGCACGCATCTATGTGCCTCTGGATCAGTCCTTCCTGGTCAGCCGCTATGTGGGCGGGACCAAGCGCGAGCCGTCGCTTTCGCGACTGGGCAGCGGTCATTGGGGCACCACGCTGGAGAAGGCGCAGAATGCCGCATGGGATTTGGCGGCGGGGCTGATTCGGCTGGAGGCGGTGCGCAATGCCTCGCCGGGCTTCCGCTTCCAGCCTGCCGTGGACTGGGAGCGTGCCTTCGCCAGTTCGTTCCCCTACGCCCTCACCAAAGACCAGGAGGAGGCGCTGGAGGCGTGCTATCAGGACATGGCCGCCGAGAAGCCGATGGACCGGCTGCTCTGCGGCGACGTCGGCTACGGCAAGACCGAGGTCGCCTTGCGGGCGGCGTTCCGTGCGGTGATGAACAACAAGCAGGTCGCGGTGTTGGTGCCTACCACCGTGCTTGCCGAGCAGCACTACCAGACCTTCACGAGCCGTCTGGCGGAGTTTCCCGTGAAGGTGGAGGTGCTGAGCCGCTTCCGCACGGCCGCCGAACAGCACGCGATTCTGAGCCGTCTGGCGGGTGGCGAACTGGACATTGTGATTGGCACCCATCGGCTGGTCTCCTCCGACGTGCATTTCGCCAATCTGGGGCTGGTCATCATCGACGAGGAACAGCGCTTCGGCGTGCGCCATAAGCAGAAACTCAAGGAACTTCGCGCCAGCGTGGATGTCCTCACGATGACCGCCACGCCGATTCCCCGCACACTCTACCTGAGCCTCTCCGGACTGCGCAACCTCTCCACCATCATGACCGCGCCCGCGAACCGTCTGCCGGTGAACACCATCGTCGCCAACTACGATGCCGTGCTCATCACCGAGGCGATTACACGCGAACTGGAGCGTGGCGGACAGGTCTTTTTCCTGCACAACCGCGTGCATAGCATCCGCAAAGTGGAGGAGTATCTCCAGCAACTCGTGCCGCAGGCGCGCATCGCGGTGGCGCATGGGAGGATGGACGCCGATGAACTGGAGGAGGTGATGACGGATTTCGTGAAGGGTGAGAGCGACGTGCTGCTGTGCACCACCATCATCGAGTCCGGCATCGACATCCCGAATGCCAACACCATCATCATCGACCACGCCGAACGCTTCGGTCTTTCCGAACTCTATCAGTTGCGCGGTCGGGTAGGGCGCTACTTCCGGCAGGCCTACGCCTACATGCTCCTGCCGCCGATGGGCGTGCTGCCGCGCAATGCCCAGGAGCGCATGGCCGCCATCAAGCGCTTCACCCACCTGGGCGCGGGCTTCCGGTTGGCGATGAAGGACATGGAGATTCGAGGCGCGGGCAATCTCTTGGGCGCGGAACAGTCCGGCCACATCGCCGCCGTGGGCTTTGACCTCTACTGCGATCTGCTCAAAGCCGCCGTCGCACGCCTCCAGAACCAGCCCGTCGCCACCCGGCAGGCAGTGCCGGTGGAATTGGACATGGTCTGCAACTCGATCACGCCCGTCAAGGGGAAACTCCAAGCCGTCATCCCGCCGGAATACATCGACGACGAGGCCGCGCGCGTGGGCATCTACAAGCACCTCAATGGCTTAATCACCCCAGAGCAGGTCGATGCCTTTGGCAAGGAGCTCGCCGACCGTTTTGGCGCCTTGCCGGAGGCGGTCAAGAACCTTTTGGCAGTGCGCCGCATCCACACGCTGGCGCGGGCACGGCATTTGGTGCGTGTCTCCGTGGCGAATGCCCGCGTGGTCATCGAGACTCACCATGGGCTCTTCCGCCGTGCGGGCACGGCGCCTACGCTTTTCAGCAACGACCCCAAGCACCAGCTCCAGGAGATCGAGGAGCTGGTCAAACTGGCGAAGTAGGTTTTAATAATGAAACAACTGATTGATACAGAATTAGATGCATTGAATGTTTGCGCGGAGTCGTTGGCTGGCGACGGCGTGGTGGCGCTGCCTACCGAGACAGTCTATGGACTGGTGACGCGATGGGACAGCACGGCCGGTCGCGAACGCATCTACCACCTGAAGCACCGTCCGGCGAGCAAGCGTCTGCAGATGCTTGCGCCGTCGCTGGAGACCGCGCTGGCGGCGGGCGTGGCGGACTTGCCCGCGTTGCGGAAGCTGTCGGCGAAGTTCTGGCCGGGGGCCTTGACGGTGGTGGTGCCGAACGCCTCCTACACGGACACCATCGGACTGCGTATTCCCGACCACCCATTCGTACTGAAATTGCTGAAAAAATGCAACTGCGTCTTTGCGGCCACCAGCGCGAACCTCTCCGGAACGCCGGCGGCCATCAATATCGAGGATGCGGTGAAGGGGCTGGACGGCGAGCCGGATGTCGCGGTGGACGGCGGAGTCATCACAGTCACGGGCGGGCAGGCCTCCACCGTGGTCTCGCTGTTGGGCGAGACGCCAGTCATCATCCGCGAGGGCGCCATCAAGATCAGCCAGATTGGCGCCGCCCTGGGGTGAGTCACTCTCCGATGGGGAAGTCGGCGTTTTGGCGGGAATGATATTCGTTGACCTTTTCGAGTTGCTGGAAATAGAATTGCGCTGCCTCCGAATTGCCAAGTTGCTGATAAATCTGGTATAGGTCTTGATACATCACCTGAATCAACTCGGTTGGGATGACATATTTTTCACGTAGAGCCAGGGAACGTTGTTTGATGTCTTCATAAATGCGGTAGGCTTCCATGAAATCCCCGGAGACAAAGGTCAGATGCGCATCAAGCAGCCGTGCGGGGGAGTCCTCCGGCGGAGCGGAGTAGATGCCCTCGGGCGGCGGTTCGGTGCGCATGCGTTCTCGAATGACGGCCAGCAGGGGGATGTTGTTGGTGCGAAGCGTGGCGTTGATGCCCATCTGGTAGGATTTTCGGTTGGGCACGCCTGGCTGATGGAAGATGTATGCCACGAAGGTATCGCTGGTCTCCCAATAGGGCAGATAGCACCAGGTGCGAATGAAGAAAACGCCGACGAGCAGAGTGAGTGCGGTCGGCAGCCACCAGGTCTTTTTCCAAGGGAGGCTGGCGAGCAGTGGCAGGACGACTGCCCAAACGACGGCGGAGACGCAGTAGTTGTAGCGGTCGCAGTGGGTGTAGTCGGTGTAGCGAAGGAGGCCCAGCACGGGGACAGTCGTTCCGCCGATGATCAACGCCGCGCAGAGAATTGTCTGCCAGGGAATCTTGCGCCAGCGGGCCAAGGCAAGCAGGCCGCTGGTCGCCAGAACACCCGCCACAATCACCCCCCAGATGTCGTGCCAGGCGCGGATGGGTACATGGATGGGATTCAGTCGCCATGGGTAGAGTGCGCTGAGCGGATACCAGAAGAGGTTGTGCAATGGAATTGCCCATAGGCGTTCCAAGTGCCCGACGCCAGTCTGGGTGAAGTGTTGGGAGACACCGATGGCAAGCAGAGTAAAGAGTATAGCTGGGAAGCTGAAAAGGACAGGTTTGGCAGCCGCGCGTCCCGTGCGGTACCCATAGAGCATTGCATACACGATGAAGATGCCGGGGAGGGCGACGGTGGCGGGCTTGGACCAGATGGAGAGCACGCCTAGGACTCCGGCGGCGCAGAATAACGCAAGGCGTTTTCGTCGGTGTGAGCACTCCAGGGCAATCTGGAAGCACAGGAAGGAGGCGAATGCGAAGAGACCGCAGTCCACGTCCTTTCGTTCGGCGATCCAGATGACGGACTCGACCTTTTGGGGTGAGAGTGCCCAAAGCAGCGCGCCGAGGGTGGCGATTCCGCTGCTGAGACCGAGTTTGCGCAGAATGGCAAAGAGCAGCAGTGCGCAGGCGGTGTGGAGCAGGATATTGTGGAGGTGATAGCCGATGGGATTTAAGCCAAAGAACGCATGGTCGAACATCAGCGAGACCAGCGGGACAGGCGTGTAGAGTTCCAAAAACTGATGGGTGAAATAGTTTCGCAGATTCTCCCAGGTCCAGGCGAGGTGCTGGTTATTGACGACGAATGTGGCATCGTCCCAATCCATCATGAAGGCATAGTTGCAGCCAATCGAAAACGCCGCGAGAACCACCAGCGCTATGATGATGCAGTAGTGCCAGTCGTTCCAACGGCGCCAGAATGGTATGGGATTGGAGGCCGGAGTCATTTTGCGGTGACAGTAAGGCGATTGACCTCCTCGATGCGCACGGTGATGACTTTGCTCAGGAAGAAGACCATCGTGGCGAGGAGAAAGAACGCGAGCGGTCCGATATAGTAGAGTGTGGTGATGCCGAGTGTGGGCGCGACTGCTCCGGCGGTCAGATGTCCGCTGCAAGTCCCGATGGCGCGGAAGGTCCGGCTGATGCCGAACATGATGCCACGGTGGGCGGGGAGGGTGACCTTGGAGATCCAGGTGTTGCAGATGGTG
Organism: Victivallales bacterium; assembly: GCA_017617415.1. GTDB lineage: Bacteria > Verrucomicrobiota > Lentisphaeria > Oligosphaerales > Oligosphaeraceae > RGIG1601. The sequence continues at coordinate 11,394 of JAFZWH010000156.1, forward strand.
TCCACTCCGCCGGCGAAGAAGACCGTCAGGAGCCGCAGGGGAATCAGGCAGAGGGCGCTCCAGGTGGCGAAGTGTCCAAGGAAGGGGGCGCGGGGCGTGGCGGGAAGCCATTGTGGCAATAGTGCCATGGTGAGCATTGCCAGTCCGGCGGCGATGGCACTGAGGCAGGCGAGGCGCGAGGGATTTCGGTCGATGAAGTGCGAGAGGATGAGTCCTGCGCTCATGGCACCAAGGGAACCGGCGCCGAGGGTGAGGCTGGTCAAGAGTTCGCGGCCGGGCTGAGCGGGACCGCCGTTGAGTTGCTCGACGTAGAGGGCGACCTGCGACTCGTCCAGGCAATATGCCAGACAGGAGAAGCTATAGATGAACAGCGCGGGGAGGGCGGGCAGCAGGGCGGAATGCCAGAGGTCGGACTCGTGGTTGCGAATGGCGTCCGCGAGTGGGGCCTCGCGATGGAAGTCCTCGCGAGCGCCGAAGAGGATGAGCAATGCGGTGCCCAATACGAGGATGGCGGAGATATGGAAGGAGTTACGGAAGCCGAAGTTGGCGGCCATGAAGCCGCCGAGGAAGAGTCCGGTCATGTCGCCGGAGAAGAGCGAGCTGGAGTAGATGCCGAGGGCGTAGCCCTGCTTCTCCTGCGGGGTGGTGCAGGCGATGAGCGTCATGGAGGCGGCGATGGTTCCGGTCAGAATCCCCTGAAGTGCGCGGAGCAGGATGAACTGGGTGACATTCTGGGAGAAGCCCATGAGACCCAGCACCAATGTTCCGCCGAAGGCGGCTCTCAGGGCCATGTTCTTGCGACCGTAACGGTCTGCCAGCCAGCCCCAGATGGGCGAGAAGATGGCGAAGCCGAGCTGGGAGATGAATGCCGCCAGTGCGGCGTAGAAACGAATCTGTGCGGCGGTGGCTTCGGGCGCCAGTTCCCGAAGAAAATACGGCGCGAAGGGGATGGAAAGCGAGAAGCCGCAGACGGAGACGAATTGCGCGACCCATAGTACCCATAGATTTCGTCGCCAATAGGGATATTCTTCCATAATTCGTAATTCGTAATTCGTAATTCGTAATTATGTGGTGTGCGGCTGGCGCAGGTATAGGGTTAAAATTGCCAGCCGAGTCGGATACCTGCCCAGAGGATTGCGGCGGAGTCCATCGGGTCATCTTTGGCGGCGTGGCGGGCGCGGCGGTCGGGCGCGCAGGAGAGTGCCAGGTATGGCGAGATGCTGAGGTGGTCGGTCAGGTGCCAGTCGAACTCGGTCTGAAGTACAGTGGCGTAGAAGGCGTTGCCATCCACGCGTCGGTTCGTGAAATCCTGCAGTTTGGCGGTGTCGCCCCAGTAAAGGTGTAGGGTGGTGACGATGCTTTTGCGGCCGGATTCGTCCAGGAGGCAGGTGAGCCTACCTGCGAGGTCAAGCCAGGTCTCCTCGTCGTCGTAGTTGTGGTTCAAGCCGAGGGAGGCGGTTGCCAGCCATCGGTCTTTCTGGTATAGTTGATTCAGTGCAAGGGAGATGCCGACCTCTCCTGCATCATCGGTTTGGTGATCGAGGTAGTGGTTGTAGGTCCAGGAGAGGTCGATGGTGACGGGACCGAAATCTCCGGCGTTGACGAAATCCATTGCAAAGCCGGCGTAGAGGCGCGTGTCCTGGAAACGCCATTTGCGGTTCACGCGGTCGGTAAAGTCGTAGGCGCCCCACGCCCCGAAGTATGCGCCGCTTTCGGAGAACTCGGCTTGGAGGGTTCCGATTGGTCCGTCGCACCGTGTCCATCCTTCGCGCATATTGCGGCTATGCCAGCCGAGGTCCACGGCGAAATCGGGGTCGAACGGCGGCAGTTCCAGAAGGCGCGAATGGCGTTCTGGCGTAGGCGGTTCCTGTCCGTAGAATTGCGCACGGGTTTCGGCGGACTGGGAAAAGGCGGTGGTTGCGAGTGCCGCTGCGAAGAGAAGAGTCAAAAGGCTGCGCATGGCAGGAAGAATGTTAGGGGACCTGGCAAAAGCGGGTACGGCGTTTCGTTTTATTGCCACAGAACAATGGCAATGATATATGTCGTGCGTCATAATATAATCGTGCAAATGAATTGATTGTTCCACGTGGCAGGAGAAGTCGGTCGATTCAGCCGGCCGCAGAGACGGGTATGATCTTCTGTGGGCGTGGTGGGGCGTGGCGCGGGACGAGGATGAGTTCGCCGATCCAAAGTTCGCCTTCTGCATCGAGTTTCACTGCGAGGTGTAGGTCGTATTCGATCAAGGGAGCATCCGCCCGGAAGAACTGGCCGATTGGGAACATCCCGCCTTGGTCAAGAAAATGGGCGGAGAGGTAGCATTGTGGCCAAAGACGCGTACTACCTATATAATAAGTGCGATAGTGCCCAACGTGCGTCTCCAGTTCGGCACGGGGAATCTCACGGGTGTCGTGGAGGTATCCGTAGAATTTGTCTCCGGAGGGTTCGGCGAAGCAGGTGACGATGACGCGCAGTCTCTCCAGGTCCTTGCGGTTGGATTTCAGCGCGACACCGAATGGTGCGTCCGTATCCACCTGGAGATGATGAATATGGCTGTTTTCGCTGCCAATCATGCGAATGGGCAGGATGCGGTGAAGATTCTCGGGCGGGACTTGCGTGAACGGTGCCGGGAGGGGACGGGGGGCTTGTGAGAGGCTAAGGAAGTAGTCAATGCCATTGGCAAAACGGTGGTTGAGGACATAATCACGGAATTTTGTCCAATCCTTCACGCCAGATTTGCGGGGGCGTTCGTCGAAGGCGCGGGAGACCTCGCGGCGGACGCGTTCGGCGAGGAGTTCCGGTGCGAGTTCCGAGAGAGCGGGGAGGCGATCGTGGACGCTGAGGAGATTCTCGTCCAGATTGACGCGTGCGTCGCGGACGGCGTTGAGGCGCGGAGCATCGTCAGCGACCAGACGTTCCATTTCATCGAAGTCGTGGCTCCAGCGCAGGAGGTTTTTGGGAGTGAGGTAGGTGAAGACGCCGAAACCACAGCCATTCCAGGTCAGTCCGGTGGGTTCCGCGGCTTCGAGTTCCTCCAACTCCTGCCAGTAGTGGATCATCATCGGCGCGGCTGCACCGTAGAGTTCGTGCATTGCGTCCTCAATCAGTTCATTTTCATCCAAAGTTATGTCGTTGAACAGTTTGCAGAGCATATACTGGCGGATTTCGTTGAAGGCGTTGACATTGTACCAGGGATGACCTTGTTCCGCCTCGATGAATTTCACGCCGTACTGGTGGCAGACCCGCAAGTTCTGCGCCAATTGCCGCAAGTTTGCCACTAATGGAAGGATGCTGGTGAAACGCGGATAGACGGCAGGGTAGAGTTGAACGCTTAGGCGTGCCTTTAGTGCGTTCCATTGCTGAAGCCGCTGGACAATTCGCTGGTTGGAGGGATGGTCATAGGGCTTCATGTAGTTCTTGTTCAATGGACAGAACTCCACCAGGACATTCTGTGGCATCTGGGCGATGCTCTCTGGCGGTCTTTCGGTGGAGAGGTATGCGGTGGTAACGAGGGTGATTTCCGGATAGTTCTCCGCATAATAGCGGCTGACCTCCAGAAGGTAGTCCCAGTAGGGGCCGGCTGGCGAGCGGTATTTTTTGACCAGTTTCATGCACTCCGGGCAGGCACAGATGGTCTTGCCTTCAAAGCCATTGTTGTCGTTGAGGTCGCACCGCTGGAAGGCCGGACCGCCGTGGTATTCCTCCTGGACAATTTGCTCCAACTTGGCAGTGAACAACTTGCGCAGTTCCGGGTTGGAGTAGCACAACTGGCGGTTGTGCACTCGGTTGCCTGACAGGTCCATCGCGAAGTACTCTGGGTGATTCTCGAAGTAGCCCTCGCCCTTTGAAATCCGGTAGGGCTTCCAGACGCCTGTGTGCTTCTGGAATTTTTCGCCGGGCGGGATGAGCTTGCCGGGAACATGGTAGTAAGTTGGGCCGATTTTGGTCACGCCGGCGTGCAGGATGAAGGTCCGCGCTTTCCGTGAAAAGCACTCCAACGGCTCGGGAGCCAGTGCCCAGGTGCCAGAGAAGAGATACGGTGCCTGGAAGGATGGGATGATAGACTTGTCCAGAGTTGTCCAGTTCGGACTGGACTTCTGTGGGATGCGCTCGATGCCTCGCACGGTGTAGAAGTGGCAGTCGAGGAAGTATTCAAGGAAATCATAGACCGCGAAGACATTTCCATCGATCCCGTTGCCATAGAGGTAGATACTGTCGCCATCAGACTTGATTCGGCGTTCGCTGGAAGCCAGCGGAATATCATCGTTGGGGGCTGCCCAACCGATGAAGATGCACTTGCCGTCTGCCGATGGCTGGTTGGAGGCGGATTCCTCAATTGGGAAAGCTGCGCCGGTAATTCGGTGGAGATACTCCGACAGTTCCATGGCGCTTACGCGGCCTTGGGGCACTGAACTGGAATAGACGATGCGGTAGTCAGTAAGGCCTTTGTCAGCTAAGATGATTTCCGAATGAAGGAGGGTTGGGAAGAAAAGAATTGATAGTATTAATAATTGATTTGTAATAAAGATGTTATAATTCATTTTTTAGGTGGTATTCGGTTTGACTGGCGTGGTCTGAGACCTGAGACCTGAGACCTGAGACCTGAGACCTGAGACCTGAGACCTAACTGGCGGGACCAGAGCCTGAGACTTATGACATATCATTCCCAAACAAGAAAGCCCACGCGTAGGAAACTCCGTGTGGGCTTTGGTGATTGCTTGAGATGAATTCGTCAGAAGTTGAAGAGTTCCGGAGCTGACGAGGTGTTGCTCTTATACCTCGGGTTCCAGAGCTTGTAGCGGGCATACTCGTTGTTGTTGCGGTTGGTAATCGCCCGCGGAGTGAAGGATTCCACATGTCCATCGATGATGGCGGCATTGAGCTTGCCGGCGTGGAGAGCATAGGTGGGATAGTATCCCCAATAGTTGGCGCTGCCCGGAATATCAGGATACACCTGGTAGGGTTCAATCAGCCAGCCGCCGTCCTTGATCTGGTCTTGGTCATCACCGACCGCGCGCCACGAGGCTGCGTCCGCAACCCAAATCGCTGTGCTTGTGGTGCCGAAGCCACCCAGATAGGAGAGCCGAACTGCTCCACGCGTGTCCGTTGCGTCTGCGTGGGTGCCATCGGAGACATATCCGAAGGTGCCGAAGTTGTGGCCGTAGGACTGGAGGTTGCGGTTGGTGGCATTGACCCATTCGAGATTCTTCTTGTTCGTGCCGTTTGGCTTCGGAGTGCGTGCGTCCATGTACGCTCCCCAGTGCTGGTTGCGGTTGCTGGGGCAGTCCAATGCCTTGCCTGCCATGTTGTAGTCGGCGTAGAGGAAGCCCATGTAGGTGGTGGAGCCGCTCCAGGTCCAGTAGGTCGGCCAGCTCGCGTAGGAGTTCATATACGCGGACATGGAGTAG
>JAFZWH010000017.1 GCA_017617415.1 Victivallales bacterium
GGCGACCACCGAGACGGAGCAATATCTGTCCGCGCATCTCCCGCCAGAGACGCTCCGACTGGAATTCGCCGAGAATCTCGGCTATTCGCGCGGCAACAACCATGGTGCGGAACGACTCCGTCAGGAGTGTCCGGAGATGGAATATCTGCTTATCTGCAATGACGACATCGAGTTCCCCGTGCCAGAGACCCTCGGCGCGATGATGACGGCACTTCAGACGGATGCCGCCCGTGGCATCGTCGGTCCCGACTGTCGTGGCACCGACAACCTCCCCCAGTCGCCATGGGACTCCGCGGACGACTTGGGAAAGCGCGAACGCTGGCGCAAGGCCCCCTCGCCATTCGGTGGGCCATCCCGCGAATGCTATGCGGTGCGTGGATGCTGTCTGCTCGTCAATGCGGAGCCCTTCTTTGCGGTCGGCGGCTTCGACGAAGATTTCTTCCTTTTCTTTGAAGAACCAGTTCTGGGTGAGAAGTTTACGGGAATCGGTCTAAGTACCTGGTATGAATCATCCGCACAGATCCGACATCTGGGCAGCGCGACCATCAAGCGCTCGCTTTCCTCCTGGAGAATCTACCGTATTTACCGCAAGAGCTTCTTCCGAATGGCACGAAATTATTGGGGATGGGGCTTCTTCCGACGCGCCCTCTGGCCCGTCACTCACATATTTGCCCGCCTTTCTCAACTGATATTGCGATAGAGAACTACCAGGCTTAACGAAATATTCGACATGGCTCTCAGTAAGAACTGATAATGGAGTCTGCACAGACTTCCTCTGCCGATGCTTGAATTCAATTTCTCTTTTTGTATGGATACAGTTTTCTTAAGAAGTATCATATATGCTTAATTTTTATCGCATGTTATATAAATTTATATCATATTTATATTAGTGTTTATTTCTTGAATTATTCATTTCTGGCATTATAGTAAAACTCCATCGCCAAGCGCGTCCTTTGGGCACGATTCTGCCATCGGGGCTTGCAATCTGGGAAAAACGTATTAAATTAACCTCAAAGGTAAATCAATGCAAATTGAATACCGTACCCGCCAACTGGAACTGGTGTGCACCAGCATACCTGTTGCAGAACGTCGATACAACGAACGGATGGCAGAACGCATCCACCTGCGAATAGAACAGATACGTGCTGCTGAAAACATCGGGGAACTGCTTCGTCAAAGACTTGGCCGATGCCATGTTCTCTCCGGCGACCGAGCGGGTCAATACGCGATGGACTTAGTTCATCCATTCCGCCTCATTTTCATCGGATACGGAGATCATTTGCAGATTGCTGAAATACAGGAGATTGTTGATTATCATTAGGGAGGAAAAATGTTCCGAAGCAGTAGTTATATGGCCATCCCACCAGGGGAAACCATCAAAGAGCAACTGGAGGACCGCAACCTGACGCAGAAGGATCTCGCCAGACTGACCGGGCTGTCGGAGAAGCACATCAGCCGACTGGTCAATGGTCTGGTCATCCTCACGCCGGAGACCGCCGCCCGGCTGGAGCAGGCGATTGAGGTGCCCGCCCGTTACTGGCTGGCTTTGGAGGCAGGGTATCGCGCGGACCTGTTGAAGGTACAGGAGGAAAACGCCGCCACTCAGCAGAAAGACGGCCTGTCGATGCAAGAGTGGATTACTCAGGAACTTACGCCGCGGCTCCTCACCGACCCCAAGTGCGCCCAGCGGGTCCTGCGGGCTTGTCGCTGCCATCGCGACCGACAAGGCAGAATCCATCCCGCCGAAGTCTGAGGGCATCATTCAACATGACGAATTAAAAAATATTTCACAGCAATGAAACTCATCTGTCAGAACAAACGCGCCTATCACGACTATGCGGTGCTAGAGAAAATCCAGGCGGGTATCGCCCTGACCGGCACGGAGGTCAAATCCTGTCGGGCTGGTTCGATGTCGCTGGCGCAGGCGTATGTGCATTTCGAACCCAATGCGGCGAAACTAATCAACGCAAACATCGCGACCTACGCGATGGGCAGTTACAACAACCACGTGCCCACCCGTCAGCGGCAGCTGCTGCTTCACAAGGTGGAGATCCGACGGCTCAAGCGCGCGGTGGAGGCCAAAGGCCTCACCGTGATTCCCCTGCAGGCATACTTCGACGACAAGGGCCATGTGAAACTTGATCTGGGACTATGCCGCGGCAAGCATGCCCAAGACAAACGCGAAGACCTCAAAGAGAAGATTGACCGCCGCGAAACCGATCGGCTCGTGAAAAGCCGAAAGTTTAAAGTTTAAAATTGAGAATTGAGATTTTGAACTTGAGACCTGGAACTTTAAACTTTAAACTTTAGATTTTAAACTTGATATAGATGCTAGTTTCTGATTTCGATTTTGAGTTGCCCAAAGAACTGATCGCGCAATATCCGACCAAAGAGCGCGACGCCGCGCAGATGCTCGTGATGGAACGCGCCACGGGTAAGCGGCACTTCACGGACTTTCGGCATTTTGCGGAGTATCTCCAGCCTGGCGACTGCCTAGTGCTCAATGACACCCGCGTGATTCCCGCACGGCTCTGGGGGCACCGTCCGCAGACAGGCGGTAAAGTGCAGGTCTTCATGCTGGAGAGCCGCGGAGGACGCGTCTGGCAGGCGTTCTTGAAACCTGGACGGCGACTCGCAGTTGGCGACCAGGTGGTCATCGACGGTGCCCAAGTGGCTCTCACTGTGCGGGAGAAAGCACCAGACGGCGCGTGTCTGGTGGAGTTCAACTGCGACGACGTGCTGTCCGTTCTGGAACAATTCGGCAAGACGCCGCTACCACCCTACATCAATCGCGATCCAGAGGAGTCGGACAAAGCGGACTACCAGACCATCTATGCGGTGAACCCCGGTTCGGTGGCCTGTCCCACGGCGGGCTTGCATATGACCGAGGAGATTCTCGCGCAACTGGAGGGCAAGGGCGTGCGGATTGCGCGACTGACGCTACATGTGGGCGCGGGGACTTTCAAGCCCGTCGAGGCAAAGACCATCGAGGAGCACGTAATGCATGAGGAGCGCTACACGCTCTCCGAGGAGGCCGCCGAGGTCATCAACTCCACGCATCGTGCTGGCGGGCAGGTCTTCTGCATGGGAACGACCTCCGTGCGAACCATCGAGACCTGCGCCATTCCCGGCACCCATGAGGTCGCCCCTGGCTCTGGACGCACCAGTATCTTCCTTCATCCGCCAATGCAACCGCAGATTGCCGACGGCTTGTTGACCAACTTCCACCTACCGCAATCCACCCTCATCATGTTGGTCTGCTGTTTCGCTGGACACGCCAACACTATGGATGCCTACCACGAGGCCATCACACGACGTCTTCGGTTTTTCAGTTACGGCGACTGCATGCTCCTGCTGCCACCCGGCAGAACCTTGTAGAAGTGTAAAGTGAAAGTCAAGAGGTTGAACTGCCATTCCTCATTCTATAAAAAGTTGTTTAATAGATCGCAGGACACGTCGGCAGACCGTCGCCACAACGCCTGCGGCAAACTTTATCGGTCTATTTATTATGCAGTTTTCATTTGAGGGAGTATATTAAAGTAACTTTGTCCATTTTTGTCAATTTCTGGAAGAACATCCATGCAACTTCAAGGCTGCTATACCGCGCTGGTCACACCGTTCAAAAACGGTGCCGTGGACTTTGATGCGCTAGGCCATCTCGTTGATTTGCAGTTAGCGGGCGGGGTCTCCGGCATTGTCCCGGTAGGCACCAGCGGCGAATGCCCGACACTGGCGGTCGAAGAACACCTCAAGGTCATCGAGTTCGTGGCGACCCGCGTGAACCATCGTTGCCAGATTATCGCCGGCACTGGCGCAAACTCCACCGCCGAGGCCATTCGGCTTTCCAAGGCAGTGGTTTCCATGGGAGTGGATGCGACTCTCCAGGTCACGCCCTACTACAACAAGCCATCTGGCGAGGGACTCTATCGGCATTTCACCACAGTCGCCGAAGAGTCGGGGCTGCCGGTCGTGCTTTACAATGTGCCGGGCCGTACCGGGAAAGAGATTCCGCTCGATGTCATTGAGCGGCTCTCGCACAACCCGCTGATGGTGGCAGTCAAAGAGGCCGGTGGTTCGGTCGAGCGTGTCAACGCCATCCGTAACCTCTGCGGCATCACCGTGCTTTCCGGTGACGACAGCCTCGCACTGCCGATGATGGCGGTCGGCGCGGTGGGCGTCATCTCGGTGACCTCCAATGTCATTCCAGCCGAAATCCAGAAGATGTGCCGTCTGGCATTGGACAATGATTTCGCAGCCGCTCGCAAGATCCACGAATTTTGGTATCCGATGAACAAGACTCTGTTCATTGAGACCAATCCCGTTCCGGTCAAAGCCGCGCTAGCCGACCTCGGACTCATCGAGGAGGAATACCGTCTGCCACTTTGCGAAATGGCCCCCAAAAATCGCGAACTCCTTCGCGAGGCAATGCGCAAGACCGGACTGCTGAAATGAGGAATGAGGAATGAGGAATGAATCTAACCTCTAACCTCTAACCTCTAAC
>JAFZWH010000157.1 GCA_017617415.1 Victivallales bacterium
GGACCACGGGATTTCCAGCCCGACGCCTTTGTGGTCTCGACCGCCATCGAGCCGGACAATGCGGATTTGGCTGCCGTGCCGCAGTTGCCGGTATTCCACCGCGCTTTCACGCTGGCGCGGGCGTGCGAACGGCAGGGGGCGACCTTGATTGGCGTGGCGGGTTCCTGCGGCAAGACTTCTGTCACGGGCTGGATTGCCAGTGCCTTGAAGACGCTGGGCCATCGCGTCGTGATGATCGACGGCGGCTACACGCTCGATTTCGAGGACGACACGCGGCCAGGGAATTTCTTTGCCGAAGATACCCCCGAGTTCATTGTTGCCGAAATCGACGAAAGCGACAAATCCATCCGCGAGTTCTCGCCAGAATACGCCGTGGTCCTCAACGTCGGTCACGACCACTACGGGATGGACGAACTGCGCGAGGTTTTCCGCGCCTTCCTCTCCCGCGCGAAACGCGGCGCGGTCTATCCGGCTACAGAGCCGTCGTTGAAGCCCGCGCAATGCCCGTCCACCGCCTTCCGTGAGGAGGCACCAGACTATGCGGTGGATGCGCAGGGAATTCACTTTGAAGTGGCACCAGGTATCATGGTCCATAGCCTCCAGGCCGGACAGCATAGCGCCTGGAATGGCCAGGCGGTGTTTGCGCTGTTGCGACAGGCATTGCCGGATGCCTCCGATGCGGATTTGGCGACCGCGATGGGGGCTTTCCGCGGCGTACGCCAGCGCTTCGAAATCATGAGCAATGCCAATTCGCGTGTTGCGGTGATCAATGACTTCGCGCACAACCCGGAGAAACTCACCGCCGCGATTTCCGCCGCTCGCGAACGCTACGGCTCGCCGCTGGCGATGGTGTGGCAGCCGCATGGCTTCAAGGCGCTGGGCGACCAGCGCGAGGCGCTGCTTGAGGCACTGAAGAAGGTGCTTCTCCCCGAGGACCGTTTCCTGATGCTCCCCGTTTACTATGCGGGAGGAACCACCTCGGGCAAGCCGACCTCCCAGGAGGTATGCGAGCAATACGCGGCGTCGGAACTGCCCGTGGAATTTGTCGCCACGCGCGAAGAGGCCGAGGAGCGTTTCCGTGCCTTCATGTCCGTGAAGGCCTGGCTAGTCCTGGGCGCCCGCGATGCCTCACTGCGTACTTGGACGAAAGAACTCGCAACGTCTTCTAGCGACCATGCCTGAGCATCCGAATCGGTCTGAATTTGCCCGCTTGGATTTCCAACGACGCGCCCGTCGCGGCGCACCAGAGACGGTCTATTGCGCCAGCAAGACCAATGAGCAGTTGATTGAAATATACCGTCGGTTTCATGAAGCGGGCGAGGATGCCTTCGGCACGCGTGCGACACCCGAGCAGGCTGAGGCGGTGCGGGCGGTCTTCTCCGAAGTGCAGTATGACTCGGTAAGCCGTGTGTTGCTGTTGCGTGCGCCAAGCCGCAAGGCCTCCGAAGGCGCGGGTTGCGTGGCGGTGTGCTGCGGCGGGACTAGCGACCTCCCCGTCGCCGAGGAGGCCGCGCAAACGGCCGAGTTCCTCGGCAGTCGCATGACGCGCTTCTACGACATCGGCATCGCCTGTCTCGACCGGGTACTTGGATGCATTGATGAAATCCGCCAGGCAAATGCCGTAATTGCGGTGGCGGGAATGGAGGGCGCGTTGCCCAGCGTGATTGCGGGGATGGTCGCCGTGCCGGTCATCGCGGTGCCGACTTCGGTGGGCTATGGCGCATCATTCCAGGGTGTCGCGCCACTGCTGACGATGCTCAACTCCTGTGCCGAGGGCATTGCCGTGGTCAACATCGACAACGGCTACGGCGCCGGATATCTCGCTAATCAAATTAATCAATTAGCAATTAGCAATTAGCAATTAGTCTCCATTTTCTGCGAAGGATTTTATGCCAAGAAGGTTTCTTTGTTTCGATTGCAATACTGGCATCGCGGGCGACATGACGGTCGCCGCGCTGGTAGGCGTGGGCGTGCCGCAGGAAGTCCTTCAGGATGCCTTGTACAGCCTCGGCGTGGAAGGACTTTCGGTCACTTTTGGACAGACGGTCAACCACGGTTTTGCTGCCAACACCTTCCGCGTGGACTATCCTGGAAAGCACGAGCATCATCACCATGACGAACACGAGCATGGTCATGAACACCACCACGAACATCGCCATCTGGCGGACATCGAGGCGTTGATGGAACGAGGGAAACTTTCTGCTCGCGCCAAGGAATTGGCGCTTCGGATGTTCCGGATTGTGGCGGAGGCCGAGGCGGAGGCGCATGGCCTTCCGGTCGAGGAGGTTCATTTCCACGAGGTCGGCGCGTATGACTCCATTGCGGATATCGTCAGTGTGGCGGTCGCAGTGGACTATCTAGGCGTGGAGGACGTGGTCTTCCGGAATCTCACCGATGGTTGCGGAACCATCCATTGTGCGCACGGCGAGTTGCCGGTGCCGGTTCCCGCAGTCGTGAATATCCTTTTTAAATACGCGATTCCGCTGGCGATCTGCGAGGTGCCGACCGAACTGGTGACGCCGACCGGCGCGGCGATTGTCGCGGCGCTGGGGCAGGGAGTTCGAATGCCCTCGCGGTATGTTGTGAAGGCGGTGAGCGCTGGCGCGGGCGAACGTGAAATCGGTCGCGCGAATCTCCTGCGGGCGATGCTGCTGGAGGAGGCGGAGGAGCCTGTAAGCCAGTCGGATACCATTTGGGTGCTGGAGACCAACATCGATGACGCCACAGGCGAGCAGCTCGCATTTACCGCCGAGCTGCTTCTGGAGCACGGTGCCCGCGATGCGCATTTCACGCCGGTGTTCATGAAGAAGGGGCGCCCCGGCTGGCTGCTGACTGTACTGGCGGACGAGGCGAAACTTGCCGAACTGGAGGGCATCATCTTCGCGAACACCACCACCATCGGCATCCGACGCTATCGTTGCGAACGCACTTGCCTGGAACGCGAAGAACTCGCTGTGCAGACGCCTGATGGCGAGGCGCGTGTGAAATGCGTGCGCTACGCTGGACAGATTTTCCTCTATCCGGAATACGAGAGCGTCCGAGAATTGGCACGACACTCTGGTCGGGACTTCAAGACCGTATTTGACGAAATCCGGCTGCTTGCGGCAAACTCCATCTTTTGAAAGATGTTACGGAAATCCCAACCCAAAACAACTTTTCCCTTTTGGCTCTTCGTGCTGATGCTGGCGATGGTGGGCGCGATGGTCGCGCTGGCCTTCTTGGCGGTGCCGGGGCTGCGCGCACTGGTCGGACTGCCGCCGACCGACATCCAGAAACTCGAACTGACGTGGGAGATGCTCCAGACGGAGCAGCTCAGCTTCCTGACCACCGCACGGCAGGAGTGTCGCATCAACATCGACCGTGAGGAGGCCACGTGGTCGGGCGGTGAACGCACCACCGGCAGTATCAAGGCGGATGTCTTCTACGGCTTCGACCTGGCGAAAATCACTCCGGATGACCTTGAGATTACCGATGATGGTGTGGTCGTCATCCATTTCCCCGAACCTGAAATTCTCACCTTGTCGCTGGACTTTGATTCTTACAAGGCGGTCACCAAGCGCAGCGGGCTGTGGAAAATCACCGGTGCCTTCAAAGACAGCGACGAGGAGGTGCAGAAGCGACTCGGTGGTCTGCGCAAGCAGGCCCTCTATGACCTCCAGCAGCAGGGACGGCTGAAACTCGAGCCATTGGAGGAGGGCATTCTGAAATTCCTCCGTCCGCTCTTCGAGAAGCAGGGAATACCCTTTGAGATTCAGTTTCCGCCTCAGAAAGAGGGCAAGATGATTCGGCAATACCTCCGTGCCACCGAGGTCACGATGTGAGCCATCGGCGGCACTGGGTTTAATAAATTATGTAAGATATTCTATATTAATAAGATGTATTTATTTTACTTGATGATGCCAAGTTGTCTTGCGGTGACGATTTGGGTGTCGTAGGTGCCGTCGGCGTGGATGTCGAAGAGGCGGAAGCCGGGGTCGCCGTCGTTGTAGGAGCAGAGGGTGGCGGCCTTGCAGAAGCCGAGGCGGATGCCATTCTGGTCGGTCACATCGAAGGTGTTCATGTGGTCGTGGCCGAAATAGACGCCCTTGAGGTTTCCCATCTTGAGCCAGCTCTGGTAGAGAGTGCGTCCTTGGTAGGTGTGCAGGGCGTCGGTGTAGATCTCCCATTTCGGGGGACATGGCTTTTCCTTCAGTTTGCCGGTGCCGATGCCTTCGACGAGACGGTCGAAGGAGTCCACGTCGTCGTTCCAGACCGTCCCCGTCGGCTGGATCAGGTACATTTTCCGCTGCTCGATCCAGATCATGTTTGCTTCGGGGATGAGATAGCGCTCGAGGTGCTTGGACCAGATTGCGGCTTCAGGTAACTTCTTGATCCACCGGTTGAGCGGTTCGCTGAAGAAGCCCTCCGGATCGTTTTCCGTTGTGTCCTCGGTCTCCAGAAGCTGGATGTTGGCGGGGCGGGAGGGAACGTGTACAAGGACATTGGTTCTGTTGACCTCGCAGACGATGATGTGCTGGAACCACAGGCAGGGCAGGGCGCCGGCATGCTCCTCGTACCATTGGATCTGGTCGGCGCGGCAGCCGTCATAGCCGCCCTGCGGCGGGTAGTCTCCGGAGTCCATTACAATCAAATTGAAAAGCGGCGTTTCGCCGTTTGCGGAGAAGAGCGGGATGGCGCCGCTGCCCACACCGGAGAGTTCTTGTATGTCAAAGTCCACAAAATATTTGCCACCCATTTGCTTATAGATGTCGTACTGCTCCTGACGGGTGTAGAAATCTGCTCCCTTGCGTTCGGAATCGTGGTTTCCGAAGGTGATGGCGTGGGGAACCTGCTCTTCCACGAAGATGTCCATGAACTCGTGGGCGGCCTGCTCGAACTCGCCGTGCTTGTTGTAGCAGGCGGTGTTGTCGCCGGTCAGGATGATGAGGTCCGGGCGGTATTTTCGGATGCCTTGCCGGATGAGCTCCTTGACGGGGGCCTCCAGTGGATAGGCGCCCTGCGGGTCGGTGATTTGCATCACGCGGAAGTGCCCGTCGGTGTCAAAGTGGAATTTCCGCGTGAGGTTCGGCGAGACGGCGGGCAGGTCCTTGGGCACCACGCTCGCCACCTCCCTCTCATAGGACGCCCTCCGTGACTGTGCCAGGCGCGCCGCCTTGCCCAGCGTCAGTTCGCGCGGTCCGCCCATCGCCAGGATGCTCGAGGCCGAGCCGCTCACGAACTTCACCGCGAGGACATTCCTGCCCGGCTTCAGCCGCAGCGTGAATTTGTGGTCGCTCAGTTGTGGCGGATGAAACCCGTTTCCGGCATTCAGCGTGGAGTAGGCTTTCTCGCCATTGCAGTAGAAGGCAAACCACCAGTCCGCGCCGGCGCCCACCTGGTAGTCCATCGCCGCAGGGGCGTCCAGCTCCGCGTAGAGCCATGCCGTCGCGCCCTCCTGGACGCCGCCCAGCACGGGTGCCAGATCCACCGTCTCGTCCACCGTCACCGTCACCGGCGACTTCCCCCACAGGGTCGCAGGAATTTCAGTAAGTTCTTCCAGACTAGGAGAATAGCCTGTTTCGACACAAGGAAACACCGTCCATTCCGATGGATACGACGGGATGGAATCCAAATCAGCGGGAAATGCCATGGGCAGACACATTGCGAAAAGCAGCCAACCAAGAAGCCGTTTCATGATGGGCAGATTGGGTTAAGAAGTGTGGGAAGTGGATGAAACAAGGCAAGCCATGGATTTACGCCTCAATATAATATCCTCTGCGGATTTCTGCGGCGGGTTCGGAAAAGTCCTTTATAGTATGATGCGTTACATTGCATTGGGAAATTACCATAACCATCAACCGTGCCGCAAGGCAAAATCAAACTATGAAGACTTCTTTGAATTGGTTGCGCGACTACACCGACATCCCGTGGGGCGCACAGGAACTAGCCGACCATCTGACTTCCGCCGGACTGGAGCCGGAGAGCATTGAGACCACCGGAACCATTCCGGAGGGCGTGATTGTTGCGGAGATTCTCACCCGCGTTCCGCATCCGAACTCCGATCACATGAGCGTGTGCACGGTGAATCCCGGTTCGGGCGAACCTCTGCAGATTGTCTGTGGCGCCCCGAATTGCGACGCAGGTTGCCGCGTCCCGCTGGCGACCATCGGCACGGATTTCGGCGGTGGCTTCGTGATTAAAAAGTCGAAATTGCGCGGGGTGGACTCCTGCGGGATGATGTGTTCTGCGAAGGAACTCGGACTCTCCGAAGATCACAACGGTCTGCTGATTCTTCCGCCGGACACGCCGTTGGGCAAGTCCGTCCGCGAGCTCTTTGAGTGCGACACGGTGATTGACTGGGAGGTCACGCCGAACCGCCCCGACTGGCTCTCGCACATCGGCATCGCACGCGAAATCTCCGCGCTGACCGGCAATGCGTTGCACTATCCAGAAACGCCTGTGAAGGTTAATTCGACGGTGAAATCCACAGACTATGCCTCCATCCGCATTGATGCTCCCGAGTTCTGTAGCCGCTACATCGGGCGGGTCTTCGCGAATATCAAGGTCGGTCCCTCGCCGGAGTGGATGAAGAAACGCCTGGAGGCCGTGGGGTTGCGCTCCATCAATAACGTGGTGGACATCACCAACTACATCATGCTCGAATACGGACAGCCGTTGCACGCCTTCGACCTGAGCCAGTTGGCCGGGCACCAAATCGTCGTGCGCCGTGCGAATGACGGCGAGGAGATTGTCACGCTGGATGGCACGAAGCTGAAGCTTACGCCGGAGAACCTGCTAATCGCTGATGCCGAGAAGGGTGTGGCACTGGCGGGCATCATGGGCGGCGAGAACTCGATGATCACCGATAACACCACCACGGTGTTGCTGGAGGCTGCCGCCTTCGATCGCACGAATATCCGCCTTTCCAGCCGCGCGCTGAATAAGGCAACCGACTCTAGCTATACCTACGAACGTGGCGTCTCTCCTGAGACTACCGCGTTGGCCAGCGCCCGTGCCGCAAGTCTGCTTTGCGAATTGGCAGGCGCCGAGCAACTCGGCGAAGCGATCGACTGCTATCCGCGCCCTTGGCAGAGTGAAGCGATCACTGCCTCCGCCAGCCGAATCAACGCCCTGCTGGGGCTGAAGCTTACCACAGACGAAGTGGTCGGGCTCCTTGCACGCCGTGGCATCCAGACCACTGCGCAGGACGGCGATTCCTTCACCGTCGCCACGCCTTGGTGGCGCTTCGATCTCCATGCGCCCGTGGATCTCGCCGAGGAGGTCGCGCAGATGATGGGGTTGGACGCGATTCCCGAGTCCACGCCCGTTGCCGCGCTGGGCGGCTCCGCCAAAGAGGACAAGTACTATCCGCAGGAGAATGCCCGTGCGAAGCTGCTTTCCTTGGGGCTGGACGAAATCATGAACTACACGATGTGGTCCGAGGCACAGTGCCTGGCTGGCACGACGCTCACCGCCGACGACCTGCTGAAGGTCTCGAACCCCATCTCCGCAGACACGGCGTTCCTGCGTCCGACCATGCTGCCAGGGCTGCTGGCGGTCGTGCACCACAATGTCTCGCACAACCAGCATGACCTGGCGCTCTTCGAGCTGGGGCGTGTCTTCCAGATGGAAAACGGTGCACCCGCCGAAAAGCTCCAGATAGGCATCGCAGTCAGCGGCTGCCGTCATCCGGAGCGTTTCGGCAAGGAGAAGGCCGATGAGGTGGATTTCTATACCCTGAAGGGCATTGTCGAGGGCTTCCTGGACGCGAATGGCTTGGCGGACTTCTACCGCTGCGAGATTGCGGAGCATCCGGCCTTCCAGAATGGCGTCTGCGCGAAGATGACTGCGCGCAACAAGCGCGAACTGGTGGTCTTCGGGGCGGTGGTGCCGTCCCTGACGAAGGGCTTCCGGATGCGTCACCAACTTTATGTGGCTCTCATTGACTTGGAGGCCGTCTATGCCGCGCCGCATCCCTCCAAGAAATATGTGGCTTTGCCGCAGTTCCCCGGCGTGGAGCGCGACATTTCGTTCTTGGCACCAGCGAATCTCACGAACCTGCAGGTCACCGAAGCGATCAAGAGCCTGAAGATTCCCGGCGTTGTGAAAGTCGAGCTCTTCGATCTCTTTGCTGACGCGCAGAAACTCGGTGCTGACAAGCAGTCGATGGCATATACCATCACCTACCAGGACCCCGCCAAGACTCTCACCGACGACGAGGTCAATCAGCTCCAGGAGAAGCTCCGCCAGGGCCTGGTCAAGAAGCTCGGCGTCGAATTGCGGTAGCGCGAATTTGGTCTCGGCTGGTTGGAACTGTGCCTGTGGCGTCGATGGCGTTTGAACGCAGGTGCCTGAAATGAAAGCCCCATCGAACCATCTTCTGCGGCGTGTCGCCTGGCTGTTGCTGTGTGTGGCGGTCTATGTGCCGGTCGCATTCCTGCTCAGCATGGTGGTCTATGCGAAGCCATACGTGTGGTATGACCAATACCTGAGCGCGTTGGGGCTGATTCGGCTGCCGGATGGCACTCCCAACACCATCGCCTCGTGGCTGCTCTTCAATTCGGCGCTGGTGGTGGCAGGCATTGGGAGCGCGGTCTATTTTCTGGTTCGGGGGTGGGATTTCGCCATTTCGTCCTCGCCTACGTGGTTCCGGCGCATTCGCGGCTGGCTTCTGGCCGCATTCGGCATCATGGGCGGGGCCGGACTGGTGATGATCGGGCTGATTCCCTACGACTGCAATCCCGACTGGCACAACTATTCCACTTACATCGCCCTGGGAGGACTGGGGCATGTGGTTCCGCTGTGCGTCTTTTCGCCGAACGGGCGCTTCGCGAACCGTTCGGTGAATCTCTCGTGGGGTGCGGTCGCCGTGCTGGTCGGAACCGTGCTTTGCGCGATGCGTGATTTGGCGCTCAAAGGCCAGTTGCTTCGCTATGGACCCTGCCAGCAGAAACTGCTGGTGCTTGGATTCTATCTCTTCATCGTGACTCACGCGATTCTACTCTTCCGGCATACTGCACATCGCTAATGGCTACTCTGCTGCTCATCGCCACGCCAATCGGTAACCTTGGAGACGCTTCGGAACGCTTGAAGCAGACGTTGCCTACGCTGGACATCCTGTGCTGCGAGGACACGCGCCACACTGGTAGCCTAGTGACTTTGCTGGGCATTGAACGCCCGAAACTCTACGTGGCGAACCACGAGCACAACGAACGTGGGATGGCCGCGCGGATCGTGGAATGGCTCAATGAGGGCAAGCGCGTGGGGCTTTGCAGCGACGCGGGGTATCCGCTGGTGAGCGACCCCGGCTACCCGGCGGTAGTCGCGGCACTGGAGGCCGGCCACGAGTTGGAGGTCATCCCCGGTCCCAGCGCGGTCACGGTGGCGTTGCTGCTTTCGGGACTGCCGCCCTCCAGCTACACCTTCAAGGGCTTTCCGCCACGCAAGCCCGGCCATCGGCGGACTTTTCTGGAGGAGGACGCTGAAAGCCGCCATACGCTGATTTTCTACGAGTCGCCCTTCCGCATCGGGAAACTGCTCCAGGAGGCACTGGAGGTCTATGGCGACCGCCGCGCCGCCGTCTGCCTGGAACTCACCAAGCACTTCCAGCGCGTGAAGCGCGGAACCTTGAGCGAATTGGCGCCGCAGTTTGACGAGAAGGTCAAGGGCGAGGCGGTCATCGTCATTGAAGGCCGAGGGAATTCCACCAAGTCTGAATAAATTAATTATAATATTTTTGTATTCATTATGTTATATAGTTAGTAACTCGCCGTTGGCATGAATGTTCTTCACGCTGTCGTGAAGTGACCTTGCCTCATTTCAAGAACAACTTTTCCATTGACATGAACCAGCTTTTCGCCATCAATCCATTCATTGGCTCAGGGATCACCGGTGAGGGCGACTTTCCCACTCCGGAAGCCATTCTGAAGCACTTGGACTACCTGGGCATCGACCGTTGCCTGGTTTCTTCGCTGACTGCGCGGGACTATGCCCCCGCCTGCGGAAACCGCGAGTTGCTGGAAGTCATCGCACCGTATCGCGACCGGTTGCTGCCGTGTCTGCTCCTGACGCCGTCCGCCTGTTACGAGGATGGTGAAATCGACTTCTTCCGTCAGCAATTGCTCGCCGGGAACCGCGCTTTACGGCTTTGCCTCAAGGAGATGGAGTTCCAGGTGCGGGATGTCGAGCGGGCAATCTCCCTGCTGGCCGACCTCCGCCCCGTGCTCTTCTTTGACACGCCCTTCAACAGCGACTACCTCAATATGCACGAGGTGGCGGAAATCGCCACGCGATATCCTGACGTGACTTTCGTATGCACGCAGCAGATGTGGGGGAGGTTCCAGACCACCTTGGATTTGCTGTGGCGCTGTTCGAATGTGCTGGTAGATACCTCCTGGATGCACATGAACGACACCATCGAGATGGTGATTCGCGATTTCGGCGAGGATCGCCTGGTCTTCGGCATCGGCACGAAATCCCAGTACGGGGCTTCCATTGCAGCCTTGGCGCACGCACGTATCACCGAAGCACAGCGTGAGAAGATTGCACACGGCAACCTCGAACGCATCCTCGGGCTTGCTCCACTCGCAAAACACCTTGCGAACGAACCCGCGTTGCTGGAGCAGAAACCCGTCTGGAGGCATTTTCGCGAGGGGAAGAGCATCAAGGATCTCGTGCCAGGCGAAATTGTCGATATCCACGCTCACACCGGCTCGTTCACGGGTGGGTGGTGCATTCCAAACTACTCCGCGACGCTTCCAGAGCAATTCCGCCATTTCGTGGAGTTCATGGATCGCCACGGCGTCACTCGCATCATCGATGCCAATGCCCGCGGACTCTTCGGCGACCCCGTGCGCGGGAGCCGCGAGGCCGAAAAATGCGCCGCCGCCCACCCCGGACGTTTCAGCGGATGGCTCAGTTTCAATGTCCATTACGCGAATACCTTCTCTGAGGCAATACTTGACGACTTCTTCAGCCGTGGATACTTCGTCGGCATCAAGCTGCTGCCCTCGTATCAGGGTGTTCCCGTGACCGATTCGCGATACCAGATTGTTTGGGAATATGCGGACAAGCATCGTCTCCCCGTCCTCTGCCATACCTGGGGCGACCGCTATGATGCGCCGCGGCTCTTCCGGGATATCGTCGCCAAATATCCCAACATGCGCCTCGTCATCGGGCATTCTGGCGGCGGCGGTGTCGTGGATCGGCTGGACGCGGAGGAACTCGTCCGCCAGAATCCCAATGTCTATCTGGACTCGTGTGCCATCTTCTGTTGTCCGCGTCCCTGGCAGGAGGCAATCCGCGAATTCGGCAACACGCGTTTCCTCTTTGGCTCCGATGCCGGTGGTCACAACGAGGCCTACGAACTCGGGAATGTCCTTTCGTTACCGTTGCCCGATCAGGAACTGCTGCCCATTCTCGGGGAAAACTGGCGTCGCCTACAAACCGAGGTCATCCGTTAGAAAGCGACATTCTGTCGATGACACAGACCATGAGAAATTTGCACTGGCTGGCGTGGTTGCTTTTTGTAGCAGGGATGTGCGTTTGGGCGGTCCCGGCAAACTATTGGATGTCGCCGAATGGCGATGACGAAATTGAGGTGGCGGGCCGTCGCCTGTGTACGCTGGGTCCGGGCTATGCCCTGAAAGGCTGGCAGTTCGGGCATTTCGTGGAGGAGGAGGCGTCAGGCATGGCGTTGCGCGCCACGGGGACCACTGCGGGAATCGCATTGGTGCTGGAACGCAAAGCGCTCTCGTCCGACTCAGGACAGCTGGAAATGGTTTTGACGCCACAGGAGGAACTGACGCTGGACTCGATGCATTTCGCACTGGAGTTCCCTCGCGATGTGGCGGTGCGTTCAAGCTATCGCCTGGGCGATGGAGAATTGAGACCATTCCCGAAGACGGTCGGCGGTGTCATGTTGGCGCATGGGCATTTTGGCACATTCGAGGTCGCCACGCCGAAGGGGAGTCTGCTGGTGCAATGCGAGCCGGTGGCACGGGTGATGATTCAGGACTCGCGACAGTGGGGAGGCGGGCTGACCGTGCGTGTCTGTGCGCCACTGCCGCCTGGCGGGAAATGGTCGGCGGGAAAGCCGTTTCGGCTGCGGCTGGTCTTGCGATGGAAAGATGGTCTGGAGATGCATCCGCTGGAGCCTGTCACGCTGGCGGAGGGCGCGGATTGGGTGGCGCTGGACACACGTCTGGACATCCGGCCAGGCTCCGCGCTGGACTTTTCGCGCTTTGGCTTCGCGGATGCCCCTGCCGGGAAATATGGAAGACTTCAGGCGCGTGGAGCGCATTTCGTGTTTGAGGGAAAGCCTGGAGTCCCGCAACGCTTCTACGGCGTGAACCTGTGCTTTTCGGCACACGACCTGAGCCACGAGGAGTCTGAGCAGTTGGCCGAACGTCTCTGGCGACTGGGCTATAATGCGGTGAGATACCATCATTACGAGACCACGTTGCAGGCATCGGGCTCTCACGACTCGACCGTGCTGGACCCGGAAAAGCTGGAGCGCTTCGACTAC
>JAFZWH010000158.1 GCA_017617415.1 Victivallales bacterium
ATCCAGAAGTCGCGGACCTTCTTGTCGGCGTTGGAGAGCGTGTAGCCGTCGTTGGCGAGGGGGTGGGCGAAGAAGGTGGGGTTGAAGTCGAGGGAGACGCCCTGCTTCTTGGCCCATTTCATCCATTTGTCGAAGTGCTTGGGCTCAATCTCGTCACGGTCCACGACCTTGCCGTCGGTCTCGGCGTAGATGGCGTGGAGGTTGAAGCGCTTGAGACCGGGGATGAGCTTGAGCGCGGCCTCGGCGTCCTGCCGGAGCATCTCGCCATTGGCGGCGCAGCCGGGATAGTTGCCGGTGCTCATGATGCCGCCGCCGGAGACCGCCTCGTCATGGACCTCGAAGCCATGGACGTCATCGCCCTGCCAGCAATGCAGGGAGATGGGGGTGGCGGCGAGGGTCTTGAGGGCGGCTTCGGTATCCACGCCCAGATTGGCGAACTCTTTCTTGGCGCTCTCGTAGCGCTGTTTGATTTCGGCGGCGGTCATGACTTTGAACATGGCGACTTCTCCAGAATGCGGTTTTGTTGTTTAAAAAATTAAATTTAATCTATTAATTCACAACAACTTAGTGAATCAATGGCAAATTCAGTGGCAAGGTTTGTTTCAGAATGCCCCAACTATCCGAGAACCGGATTTCCATAAAGAGGTGGTTGACCAACTCTTCGGGCGCGACCTTAAAATAACGCGTGAAACGCGCCGTGTCGCCAGGCGCAATGGCTCCGAAGTAAAAGAGTTTACCGTTGACGCCATTCAGCCGCGAGAAACTCCGTCCCAGCAGACAGCTGGTCTGTCGGGAGCCGTTGTTGGTGACCTTGACGGTGATGGGGAAATACTCTCCGGCGCGCACGACCGTCGGCAGAGCATCATTCTCCAGGCTGAACTCCAACCCCTCTTGCTCCGGCTGTAGGAGGCTCTGCTTGAAATTGAGCCGGTAGCAGACCAGAATGTCCTGCTGCGCCGGCTCGTCCAGCAGTTTTTCGTCAAAGTCCCGTCGCTGAGGCATGGTGCGGAAGACCGAATAGGTCTTTGCCGGCTTTCCCTGGACCGCGATGACAAAATCCATCGTGCGCCGATCCAAGGCATCCATCGCGTCCAGAATGCCCAGCCGATGGTCTGGGTCAAGCACGACGCCATTTTCATCGGTGGCATAGCTCTGCCCGTTGACGGTCACCTGGGCATTCGCAAGAGGCACGGGAGACATCATTTGGGTACGAACCGACTCCTCGCCGTAGGTATATTCGCCAGGCATGACATGGTACTCGTAGTTGCTTCGTCCACCATCATTCCCCACTGTAGTGCGCAGAAGGGTCTCATAGACTCTCACCTCCGTGATGGTCTGCTCCTCTTGCAAACTTAACCTGAAGGAGGGTTGTCGGTCATCTGTCGCCACTGCAAGCCGCACATCCAGCAACTGGGTGGACGTGGTGGAGCGCACTTCCGTGCGCAAGTAACTGCCACGCACTTTATTGGCACGATCCACGATCTCCCGCGTGGGCTGGCTAATCTGCCAGGCCGTCCCTTCGGAAATTCCGATGTCATCCAGCACGGTATCGGTCACCCGCGGTTCGGCTCCCCTAACCATCATGCCCCCGACGGCGATCAAAACACAAAACAGCAGGTATCGTTTCATCATTTCTCCTCCTGCGGGTTGGATGCCATGGCGGCCTCCTCGGCCTGGGAAAGGCGAGCCGCTTTGCCCGCCACAATCGGGGCGATGAAGATGCACCCCAAAGCGGGATAATGCGCGTCCGGCAACTCCCCGACGACCGCATCCAGATCGGCACCGCCTCGCCTCGTCAGCCGACCGGCGGGATCCCAGACGGCGTTCAACACTGCGCCGAAGCGACTTATCGCATCGCGTTCACCGTATGGCGCATTCCATTTGTCCCGAAGCCAGACGGCGCGTTCCAATTCCTTGCCAAAGCCCACCGTGGCAAGCGCCGCGACCTCCTTTGCATTCGGGAGCATCACCTGCACACCACTGAGATGAGCCATTCCGAGCGCCAGACGTTGAGTCTCCGCAAAGGTAAGTCCTTCACGGAATGCGCGTTCGGCTTCTGCCGACAACTCCTCTGCGGGGCGACCCGGTGGCGACATCAGTTTTAAAATGGCGAGATATTGCTCCTGCGTCATCACCTGATTGCTGACGTAGAATGGCGACACCCCTTTGGCATTTACAAGCACAAAGGACATCCCCACCCGGTTGGTGAACTCGGACGGCGGTGGCAGACGCTCAAGCCGGGCAGCCACTGATGTCCGCATGACCTGTATCAACTTCATCGCCTTCTCCTGTTCCAGGCCATAAAGCTTGAGTTCATCCAGAAAATGGCTTAGGTAACTGGCTTCCTGCCGAAGCAATTGGCGTTCCGCCGAGTAGCGGTCGATGTCATTCTTGAAGCCAATTTGATTCTCGCGCTCGAGGCGCAAGCGTTCCTCCAATTCCTGCATGCCCTGGCGTATTTTCATCGCGGCGGCGGCGAAGGCATTGGCGGTCGGTTGCTGCAACAGTTCCTGCATCTGCCGATGAAGGCTATCCAGTCGGGCGGCGTTCTCGGTACGCTCCAATCGTATGTGGTCAAAGGCACGAATCATGATTTGAAGCGGAGTGTCCCTGCCTACCGGCAAAGAACCAACGTCTTCGTTCGCCTCGGCAACCGGCGCCTCGACAACTGGCGGTTCCTGCGACGACGGCACAGGCGGATTCTCCTGGGCATCAAGCGCCAAGCCAAACAACAAGGATAGGGTCAGCAGCACTCTCATGGCTTTAAAAACAACCTTAAGTTAATTAATCACAAGAGATTAGTGATCTAAATCACTAATTGATGTTGTGCTCCGAACTGGTTTTGGCGCAAATGTCCTGGTAGCGTGCGAACGCCGCCTCCCAAGCCGCCGCATCGGACGGCTCATAGCGGTTGCTGGGTTCGCTGCGCTTGACGATTTCGCGGCCCTCGGCCAAGGACGCGATGGCGCCGGTGGCCAATGCCTGTCCCAAGATATTTCCCATTGCCGTGCCCTCGACTGGGCCGGTGATGACGGGCGCCTGGATGGCGTTGGAGGTGAATTCGTTGAGCAGGATGTTCTGGCAGCCACCACCGACGATGTGAAGGCTGTGGAGCGGTTTGCCCATCAGCTGCTGGAGTTCGGTCCAGGTCTGACGGTACTTGAGCGCCAGGGACTCCAGCGCCACGCGGGCGATCTGCGCGGGGGTTTCGGGGACCTTCTGACCACTCTTTTGGCAGAACTCCTTGATACGGCTGGGCATGTCGCCGGGCGCCTCAAAGAGGTGGTCATTCGGATTGATGATGGCATAGAAGGGTTCGGCCGCCCGTGCCATGTCCGCCAGTTCCGCAAAGGAGAACTTGTTGCCTTCGCGAATCCACTGGTTGCGGCACTCCTGAATCAGCCACAAGCCCATGATGTTCTTCAGATAGCGGATTTTGCCGCCGACGCCGCCTTCGTTGGTGTAGTTAGCCGCCAGTCCCGCCTCATTGATGATTGGCGCCTCCAGCTCGACGCCCATCAGGCTCCAAGTGCCGCTGGAGAGATACGCCCAGGAGTCCTCGTCCGGCGTGGCGGGCACCGCCGCAACCGCGCTGGCGGTGTCGTGGCTGCCGACCAAAATGACCGGAATGGCGGGGCAGTTGTATTCCTTCTGGAGTTCCGGCGACAGCGTTCCAGCCAGGCTGCAGGAAGGAACAATTTTCGGGAAGAGCGTCCGAGGCAGTCCAATGGCGTCGATGATCTTCCAGGACCAGTCGCGGGTGGTGGGATTGTAGAGCTGTGAAGTCGTAGCGATGGAGTACTCCGCCGAGACATTGCCGCACATCAGGTAGGTGAGCGCATTCGGAATGAAAAGCAGCTTGTCGGCTTTCTTCAGGTTTTCCTCCTGGTCGCGTACAGAAGCGGAGAGTTGGAAGATCGTGTTCAGGTTCATGAACTGGATGCCGGTCTCGCGGTAGATATCCTCCTTGGAGATGCGCTCGAAGGTCCAGGGCATCACATTGTCGGTACGGCTGTCGCGGTAGTGCCAGGGCAGTCCGATGAGCTTTCCGTCGGCACCGAGATAGCACAGGTCAACCCCCCAGGTGTCAATGCCGATGCCATCGAGCTGGCAACCCGTCGCAAGCGCCTTCTGAAGACCGGTCTTGATTTCCTTGAAAAGGGTGTTGATGTCCCAGAAAATGCCATTGCCGACCTGAACAGGTCCATTGGGAAAGCGATGGAGTTCCGTGAGCTGGAAGGTCTGGCCGTCGAATTGGCCGAGAATAGCGCGTCCGGAAGAGGCGCCAAGGTCAAAGGCGAGGTAGTTCTTCATGGTGTTCTCCAAGTTATTTATTGATGATTAAAGAAAGTGGTTTCGAGCAGTGATGGAGCCAGTGGCAGTATCGATGTCGATCTGGGCACAACTCTGGTAAATGGTCAACGAACCGGCACCAACCGCCAGAGCTTGCGAGTCGCCAATGTGGTGTACAAAGGGATAATGGACATGGCCGGTCAGCATCGCGTCAAAACGCCCTTGCCGCGCCCATTCGACCAGCCGCTCGTAGCCCAGCAGTTTAGTGCGCCAGGAAAGTGGCTTGGCAAGATGATCGCATACTGGAAAATGGCACACCAGCACCCGGGCCTTGACATCCGATTCACGACTGGACAAAATATAATCCAATTTCTCCCACACGGCGCGGGAAAACTCGCCAGTTGAGAGCCAGATTGCACACGGACGCGCCGCATTGAGCAGAATGAACTCCACGGCACCCACCCGACGGACCGCCGGCAAGTCATCCAACTCTTGTTTGCCTCCGTTAAGGCGCCGGAAGGCCGCCGCCAACGCAGGACGGCTTTGGCGCACGTATGCGTCGTGATTTCCGGGCACGAAGGCAAAGTTCTCTCCCGCATACTCCAGAACCTCTTTCAGCAGTTCTTCGCAATGGCGGAACTCCGCCTCGGAGCCGATGCTGGTGAGGTCGCCGGTGCAGACAGTGAAATCCGCCTCCAGTTCGCGCTGAAGCCGGGCGAAGGCGGGAATGCGGTCCAGGGTCAGCCGCCGCTGACGCATGGCCGTTTGGTTCAAGCGACCAAAGAACCGCTTGTCCAGGCAGTATCCCAGTTGAAAATCCAGGATGCCAGTGTGGAGATCGGAGAGTTGCAGAATTCGGAAGATGTTCGCGGGCTTGGACATGGCTGACTCAGGGCAACTCGGGCGGCGCACCCTCCTCCAGGCTCGGATCCTGCTTGAGTTTGCGCTGGAGAGTACGACGGCTGATGCCCAGAATCTCCGCCGCACGGGTGCGGTTGCCCCGCGCCTGCTCCAGCGCTTGCCGGATGGCGGTGCGCTCGTTCTCGTGGATATCCAGCACCGGAGCCGACGCGATGGTGGCAGACGATGCCGGCGCAGAGGCAGAGGTGCCCTCGGCATCTCCTGCCAGCGCGTCCACGATTTCCCGCGGGATGTCGGAGACGGTCAGCAACGTCCCGCGCGCCAGCACAACCATCCGCTCCACGCAATTGCGCAGTTCACGGATATTGCCGGGCCAGTCGTAGGAGTTCAGCACCGCCATGGCGTCGGCGGCGATGCCAGTGACTGCCTTGCCGTTGTCGGTGGCGGCCTGTTTCAGAAAGTGCTCCAGCAGCAACGGGATGTCCTCGCGGTGTTCACGCAGCGGTGGAAGCCGGAGATTCACCACATTCAGACGGTAATAGAGATCCTCACGGAAGGTGCCCTCGCGCACCATCGCCGGAAGGTCGCGGTTGGTGGCGGCTATCAGCCTCACATCCACAGGGATGGTCGTTGAACCGCCGACCCGTTCGAGATTCCGCGTCTCCAGCACCCGCAGCAGCTTGACCTGGGTCGCCAGGGAAATCTCGCCAATTTCATCCAAAAAGAGTGTGCCGTGGTCGGCACGTTCGAAGCGTCCGATGAAACGCTCATTGGCTCCCGTGTAGGCTCCCTTTTCGTGTCCGAAGAGTTCGCTCTCCAGGAGATTCTCGTTCAGCGCCGCGCAGTGAACCGCCACAAAAGGTTTGGCGGCACGTGGGCTCCAGGCATGTATTGCATGTGCAAAGAGTTCCTTTCCAGTGCCACTTTCGCCCGTAATCAACACGGTCGAACGCGCGTCTGCCACTTGATGCGCCTCCTCCAACACCGCCTTCATTGCAGGCGAACTGCCGATGATGCCAGCATTCTCCGTCGCCGTCGCCGAAGCGCCTCCGTTAGAGCGGCGCTCTTCCAAAACCGCCAGCCCGCGGTCAATCATCATCTCGAGGTCATCCAACTTAACCGGCTTGGTCAGGTAGTCGTAGGCCCCCGCCCGCATCGCCGCCATGGCAGTTTGCACCGAGCCGTATGCCGTGAGCATGATAATCAGCGGCGCCTCCGGCCAGCTGGAGACCTCTTGCGTGAATGCCATACCATCCATCCCAGGCATCCGCAAGTCCGTCAAAACGATATCGACATGGCGGTGCCGAAGGATTTCCAGCCCGGCGGCGGCCGAGTCCGCCAAGAGAATTTCATATTTGTCCTCAAAGGCATCGCGCAATCCCTCGCGGGTGTTGCGCTCGTCGTCAATGACCAGAATGACAGGTTGCTTGGAAGGCATGGCAATCATCGTCTCCGCAATTGCATCACAATTGCTAATTTTCTAGGTTTGCAGCAGGCAGTTGACGGACGACGCGTGCGTGCCGAGGAAGGCTGATGGTAAAGGCGGCTCCCTCGCCGGGCTTGCCGTCGATGGCCAAATCACCGCCATGGCTTCGCACAATGCGGTCCACAATCAGCAACCCCAGCCCGTGTCCGCCGGGTTTCGTGGTATAATAGGCCTCGAGCAGCCTCGGGAGTTCCTCTCGTGTCAGCCCCTTGCCGTTGTCCGCGAACCGCAGGTGCACGTAAACATCGTCCACGCGGCAGGAGATGGTGAGCTTCCCGCCATTGGGCATGGCCTGCATCGCATTCTTGATGAGATTGAAGAAGGCCTGGGTAAGTTGACCGGCATCGCCGGAGATGGCAGGGACGAAATCGGGGAAATCCAATGTAATGGAGATGTCCTTGGCCTTGAGTTCGGGTTCCAGAAATTGCGCGGCGGAGACCAGCAGCTCCTGAATATTGACCGGCGTGAGTTCCAGTTGGGTGGGACGAACTGCCGAAAGGAAGTTCTTCACGATGGCGTCCAGCCGAGAGAGTTCCTGGTCGGCGATTTCGACAAATTGGCGCGTGGCCTCGACAATCTTCTCATTGTCGTCGGATTTGAGTTTGCGCTTTAGAATCTGAAGTCGGATGCCCAGCGCGTTGAGGGGATTGCCCAGTTCGTGGGCGACACCGGCGGCCAACTGCGTGATGGCAGTCACCCGCTGCGTTTCCACCGCCTTCTCGTTGTCCTGACACCGCTCGGTGATGTCATGGAAAATCAGCGTTGCCAGCAACTGGTCTTCATTGCCGAGATTGGGCGGTTCGGGCGCTGGCAACAGGTAAAAGGAAAGAAACCGCCGTTCCGGATAGAAGATTTCGATCTCCTGACGGGAAAAGCGTCCCCATTCGGAAGCAGGCAGACGCAGCAACTCCGACCAGTCCACTTGGCGGAAGAATTTGCCGATGGGTTGGCCGACCGCATCCTCCGGCATCCCGAAAAGCCGCAACGCGGCTGGATTCGCCACCTGAATCCGCAAGGCGTTGTCGATGACGATAATGCCTTCGCGAAGGGTGTCGAAAATCTCCTCGAAGAAGCCCTTCTCGCTGATGGCCTGCTGCAAGTAACGTCGCAGACTGGCGGCATCCAGCCGATCCAGACGCTCCTGGAGGCGGTCATAGAAATTGTTGTGGCGAGACGGCATGGACAAATGACCGGCGCATGACAAAGCGCACAGCAAAAAAATGGCGACCCTGGACCTGATGCCGGGGCCGCCGATTTCGCGGCCTGGCCTGCGGGGAACGCGCCCCGGCCAGCCAGGTGATCAATTGACAATTGACAAAACGGAAACTAGTAGTTTCCTACATCTAAAGGGTTGCAGATGCCTGTTTTAGATGTTACAGACTACTAATAACGCTTATGGAATGCGGGCTTGTAAACCTTCCACGAAGTGGTCTCGTCGCTGCTGCCATCAAAGACATAGACCGGCTCGATGATGGGTTCCCAGCCGAAGGGGAAGGTGATTGTCTCAATCAGACCGACGCACTCGCGCACGAAGAAGCGCCAAAATCCCAGGCCGACGCCCTTGGTGGCGCCTGCCATGTCACCCTCAACCCGGGTAACGCGGAGGATGTTCAGCGGGACTTCCATCACACCGAAGAGAAAATTGGACAAGCCGCGGCCGAACTGATCGGCAGGGCGGCGATCCTGGAGGCTGTCCAGCTTCTGGTCGTCCAGACTGAAATCATACCCCACGATGCCAGTGAAGAAGTCGATGATCTCAACGGGGCGGATGGCGATATACAGATGATGAGAATCGCATCGAGCTGAACGCGGATATCCCAGCGGTCACGGGCAAAATGCTTGGTCTCGGTGCCGATTTGGCCTTTGCCAGTCTCCGCACGCCAAGGTCCGATGGCAGCGGTGGCATAAGTGCCGCCATGGGGGACGAACACGCCGGTGTTGTGTTCATAGTAGTCCACCAGCCAAAACGGCGGAATGAAATGCGGGAATGCAATACCGCGCTCGCAGTTTGCATACAACCCAAGATTCAGGTAGTCGGTGATTGCGACCTCAAAACCCAACCCCGGTCCTAAGGCAACGCCGCAACGAACGACATCCAAAAGATCGGAGAAGCGATTCCAGAGATACAATTCGGTATTGACAATCGCGCGGTTGACGTCGAGAGTCTCGCTGGAACGGGCCTGCCCCTTGACCGGGGTCAGACTCATAGTGGCCAACAGGGCAAAGACGCCCAGAAGCAGGGTGACATTGCGTTTGAACATTGGTTTTCCCTTGTGGACAATGATGGGTGGTTGATGTTACAGAAAAATTATATATGTAGAAATTTAGCCCTTGTTTCCTGAATTTAAAGTTAAGGCGAAAGAATTTCTCATTTTTCTGCCATTTTTCCATGCAAAAAAGCCTTTTCAAGCAAAAATGGGAAACAAAACCGCCAATTCATGACAAATCTTGTCAGATTATTAAAATTTGTGACAAATCAAGACAATTTTGAATTTATTCTGACATCAGCTCCTTTCGGTAAAAAGCGGCTTTTTTGTCATCGCCTTGTTGTTCGGCGATGGTCGCAAGGTCTTCGTAGAGCCATGCAATCAACGGCGTGGGAAGTGCCACTTCAATCCTTACCTCGGCGGTACGCCCTTGCGCCATTGTCTCAATGAGCTGCTGGTAGCACTTTTCTGCCTCTTGCAAATCACCCTCCAGAAAATGCTGGTGTGCATCCATAAACAACAGCAAAGTCAGCACCGAGGTCTCCACGTCAAAATGCGTCAGCGGCGGTCTTTTTGGCAATTCCTGGCGGAGATAATCAAGATACTCGACGGCACCCAGACGGAATCCCGCCATGATGCCGAGTTCGTATGCCTTGAGATTCGGCTGGCCCGGACGCTGGAGTCCGTAGTAGGAAAGCCGCACGCCATTTTCCCAATAAGGTACATATAGATAGGAGCAACTGGCATAGATCACTGCTCCAATGGAGAGGAATACCAGAACCACTCGATGAAGGCGTGGATTCGGCCAACGACGGAAACCCAACTCCGTCAAAAGGCACACTG
The DNA here is from genome assembly GCA_017617415.1 of Victivallales bacterium. Taxonomy (GTDB): domain Bacteria; phylum Verrucomicrobiota; class Lentisphaeria; order Oligosphaerales; family Oligosphaeraceae; genus RGIG1601. The sequence goes on from JAFZWH010000158.1 coordinate 9,691, forward strand.
CGCAGAGAACCGCCGCCGAGACCAGATAGTTATAGCGGTCGCAGTAGCGGAAATTCGTATAATGAAGAAGCCCCAGAACTGGCGTCATCGCCCCGACAATCGTCACCAAGGCGACGAGGATGCCCCGCCAGGCGCACCCCAGCCGGCGCGCCAGCAGGACTCCGACGCTCAACAAGGCAGTTCCACCGACCAGTACCGCCACGCAACGCGCATCCAGCGCAATGGTCTCTGGATAAAACGGATTTGTCTCGAAGGGAATCAGCGCGGTCAACGGATACCAGAAGAAGTTGTGCAAGGGCACCCAAAGCGAAGCCTCCACCGTGCCGGGATTGGTCTGGCTGGTGACCACCATGGACCACACGGCCGCCAGCGCACCGGCAGCAGCAGGCACCACCACTTCACGCCGCCAGAACGCCTCATCCCTCCCCCAGGCTAACGCCACATAGATGCCCGGCAACGCCAAGGCCGCCGGCTTGGCAAAAATGGACAGCACAGTGCAGAATGCGCACCAGCCCCAACGATGCTCCAGGAACAGCCAGACAGCCAGGAAAGCGAACAACCCGCACAGCACATCTTTCCGTTCGCTCACCCAGATGACCGACTCGACCTTCTGCGGATTCAGCGCCCACAGCAACGCCCCCAGCCCTGCCAGCGCCTGTCGCACGCCCAGCTTCCTCAATACCGCCAGCAGCGCCCAGGCCGCCAGAATATGCAGGACCAGATTATGCAGATGATAGCCCAGCGGATTCAGTCCCCAGAGCGCACGATCCACCATCAGCGACCACAGCGGCAATGGTGAAAACAAATCTTGGAATGGATGGAAAAGATAGAAGAAGAAATTTTTCCAGTTCAGGGCAATATGGGGATTCTTAACGACAAAGGTGACATCATCCCAGTCACTGAGTAGCTCATAGCTCATCCCCTCGTGGAAGGTCAGCGTGGTGAGCAATGCGATTACCGCGGTCCACAGCAGTGCATTCCACGGCAGTCGTGAAAGTCCCCGCTTACTCTCGGTTGGCACGTTGTCCTTCACACGTTACTCCATCAGCCCGTGTCCAGCTTCCAGTTCAGGATACGATTCCCCGCACTTGCTTTCCCGCCAATCTACCAGCTTCGCAGCTGTCTGGCCTTCTTCTTGTCTATCACCAAGATATTCCGGAACATCACTCGATTGCAAGTCACCGGTCCAACCTCCAGGCAATACCCGGCCGGGCTGGTGCCGGGTTCAAAATGCCCCACGCCAAGCAACTGGTGGTGGCTCCACACACAGTAAAAACCATCGTAGAGTTCAATGCGAAATTCCACCCACTGGGCATACTCCTCCGGGAAATGGGCTGGCACCGGCACACGGCTAATCATGCCCTCGGAGGTGTCCGAGAAAAAGGAGGTCAATCCGATATGATAACGGAATTGGTCGCCTTCCGGCTCACGGCGCAAGGTGATTCGACCAATGGTCAGCGACGGCTCAGACAGCGTCTTGAGCTGAATCCCTATGTAGCCGTACTCGCACCCCAGCTGGAGATGAACGAAGTCGCCAGGCTGAAGAACATTGTCCAGCGTGATGGCACCGCATCCGCGAACTCCGATGAGCATTGGCCGGCCGGTGTTCTCGTCTATCCGCTGCTGCCAGCCGTTGCGTTCCCCGCTCCAACGAAAGGGATTCATGATTTCCGGCTCCATCCGCTTTGCGTAGCCCTGCAGCCAATGCGTGTAGTAGTTCACCCCCCCTACCGCACAAAGCAGGATGAACAACACCGTGCCACACAAGATGGTAAGCTGACGCTGATGGGCATAAAGGAATGTCCGAAGGCCACGGTCGCGTTCGGCAAACACCTCGTCAAGCCGATTCAAGTCATGCAGCAATGAGGCATAATCGCCATAACGGTCCTTGGGAACCACCATGCCCATCTTGCCCACGATCCGCAACAACTCAGGGGAAAAATGCCCTCCCTTGGGCGGCTGAGGCGGGGGCACATTTCGCTCCACCTTCTGGTCCAGCACCTCATTCCAGTCCTTGCCATCAAAGGGCGGTGCCCCGCTCAACAGGTAATAGGCGGTGCACCCCAGTGCATAGATGTCCGCGCGGAAATCTATCTCATCTGGCATGACAGCCTGCTCCGGTGCCATATAAAGCGGGCTGCCCATGACCGGCGCATGACGGACGGAGGGCGAGATTTTCGTGGAGGCCGCAGCAATGCCAAAATCGCACAAGGCGACTCGAAAATCCGGATGATGGAACAATTCGTCGTAGTTGTCCGGCGGACGGCGCGCATCAAAAGCAAAAAGAATATTGTCCGGCTTCACATCACGATGCGTGAAACCTTTCTCGTTGGCATAGTTCAATGCCCTGGCAATCCCCAGAAGTACTTGCACCACATAGCGTTCCGGCATCGGCCCAAGCAGTTGCACGACATTACGTCCACTCAACTGACCAGGGATATACTCCATAATCAGGCTAACGCCATTTTTTGACCCGATAACATCATGGCATGCAACCACATTCGGATGAGCAATGGCACCCAGAATGCGGGCCTCCTGACGCAACCGGGCAACAAATTCGGGATTGCTGGCCAGTTCGCTATTCAACACCTTGACCGCCACCGCCCGGTCAAGTCGGTCTTGCCTGCCCAGATAAACCGCGCCCATGCCGCCGGTGCCCAGTACGGCTTCCAAAGTATATCCTGGCACCGTCCGATGATCCGGTCCCTGCGGCAATGGGCGATATCGCTGCCAGACCGGACGCTTGGGCGCGTCATGGCGTGGCGCTTCAGCCGCGCCATCTTCGCCGTCCAGCCGAATGGTATGCTCGACGGCGGAAGCATCGGATTCCAGCGCTATCGTCTGGTCATTCAACAATGATTTGTGATTGGATGGCAAAGACATGTGATTATACAGGGAAACCATCCCAAGCGACTTTGTTCGCCCCGAAACGTCGCTCGGACACGGGGACATCGCCGATTCAGGAATAATCTACAATATATCGCAGTTTTTTCAATAACCTTCAAGCAGAGACAAGGAATTACAGTATTTTAAACACAATTCCTCCGTTTGGAGCCGACATTTTCAAAATACCACCCAAAGGCAAAGCACTGCTTGATAAGTTTTTGAGATTGCCGCGATCCGTCCGACACGCGTCTCAGGACGCCCTGCCATTGACTGGCGACTTGCCCTTGTCCTCCCGCACTGAACAACCCCTTCTTGACTTCTGGCCGCAATTGGGCTTCTTCTGCCTGTTTCTGGGTGGATTGCACTGTGCCCTGTGGATGCACGGCGACTCCCGGATCACCACCGTGGCGGCGCTTCTTGCCACTGCGTGCCTCATCCTATCGCGCCTGCCTTACGAGCAGTTTCCCCGCTGGATGCGAGTCGTCCTCCAATTCCTGTTGGTGGGCATCAGTTTTCTGTGGTTGCTGCAACGCTGGGAGAATGCGCCAATGGACCTCTGCGTCAGCGAATCCTGCTGTCTGCTGCTCTGCTCGCTCTTTTTGGCTCGCACACTCCCTGACCACCTATTGCTGTGGGGAGCATGCATGGGCTTGATGTGCTACGGCTCCATGACCTCCACGCGCCCATACTTCGTGCTCATCTTCGCCTTTACTGCGGCGCTGGCTGTCTTGCAGCTCTATGCCACAAGGACATTGGTGCTTGCCCAGGCTCGTCAGCCACGCCCTGCCATCCCCCCGCCCGACGCATCCAAACAACCATCGTTCTATTGGCTTCTCCACCTCGCTCTGGTCGCCGGATTCGCCATATTGCTCACCCATCGCATCACCCGCATGCCGCAATGGAACACGATGGGCGTCATCCCCGTCTCCTTCCGCGCCATGCAGTCGCAGAATTTCCCGGTGGATTTCGAAGACTGGATGACCGATTCGAGTCAATATGAAAACACTGACGCCGGACAGCTTATCGACGACGCCGTGAACGAGGGCAATCCAATGCTGGATCCCAACGCCGCCACGCTGGCCAACCTTCCGGATGCCCCGGGCGAAAGCTCCCAGGGAACTGGTGGCGGCTTCGCCATCGGCACCGATCTAGTCTTCCGAGCCTACACCAGCGCAAAACTCTATTGGATGCTCCAAGTCTATGACCTTTTCGACGGAACCACCTGGAGCCGTTCGCGTTTCCTCGACAGCGGCTCGAACCCATTCGACTACGCCCTGCCCGACCGCTTCGCAACCGTGGTCCAGAAGATTACGCTTTACAAGCCCAGCAGCGACTACCTCCCCTTCCATTTTGCGCCTCGCTGGCTCCGCTATTCCACCGTCGCCAACGGCGCCCCCGCCTCAGCCAAGGAAGAGGCACTCATCCGCATGGAGAGGCATCTCCAATTTCAGCTGAGCCATACCGTTGATGGGCACATGCCCAAACTGCCCTGGCACTACACCGTATTCTCCCAAGTGGCGCTTCAGCCAGAAGATGTCCAGGACCCCACGACCCTGCCGCCGCAGCCGGACAATGACTCGTCCAACCGGCTCCCGCCGCCGAACCGGCGTGGATATTTCTTCCGCTATATGCATTTTACCGGCGAGACGATGCGCTGGCAAGGCAACAGCTGGCCTCGGGACCAGGAGCTGGAACAACTTTATCTTCAGATGCCGCCACAGGTCGTCACCGAACGAATGGTCTCCCTCGCCCAGGAACTCACCAAAGACGCCGATAGCGACCTGGAAAAGGCGACCATCCTGCGCAACTACCTCCGCGAGAATTTCAAGTATTCCCTGGAACTGCCACCCGTCCCCGCCGGCACCCCGCCATTGGACTATTTCCTCTTCGAAAGCAAACAGGGCTTCTGCCAACATTTTGCCCAGGCTTTAGTCTTTCTTGCTCGTGCCGCCGGCCTGCGGAGCAGACTGGTAACAGGCTACGCTCCTGGGAATTACAATGTCCTATCGAACTACTATGAAATCTACGAGTACCACGCTCATGCCTGGACTCAGATCTTTGTCGAACGCTATGGCTGGCTGACCTTCGACGGAACTCCGCCTGGCGCACTTGACCTCCGAAACACACCCGCCATCCTCGCCGCAACGCGAAACACCTTCGACAAGACCTGGACTCCCGCCATCCCTGAAACGGTCTATAAGCCCCAGCCAGGAACCATTGTCTTTTCGCGCACCAATCCTGTCGGATGGGGGCAAATCGGCCGGGCAATGGCAGACGGACTTCCTGGAATAATGAAATATCTATTTGTAAATAAAAAATATAAATATAATAAAAATGCCGAAGGAGATGCCGTGTCCGGCACCGCGAACGCAACTGCCGATGCATCTTCCGACAATTCGTCCAGCAATGGTTTTCTTGGAGTTCTGCAAAACGCCAGTGAGACCGTTGCTGATTTCCAACAGCGGTTGCTCGACCACAAGAAATCAATCGCCATCCTCTTCGTTGTCGCCATTTTCGGCTGGCTAACGCGCCATTCCACCGCCCGACTCCTGCAACGCTGGCGGCGCAAAATGACCATTCATTTCGCGCTTCGCCGCCTCCGGGCGCTACCGTCCAGCGCAGCCGCCCGACGCATAGAAGGCAGTCTCGCACTGGCAGACTTGCTTCTATCCTACTGTCATCAGGAACGCCTTCCCGCCCTTGATGCCAGCGAGCAAGCCACTGCACTCCAGACTTCCTCACCAGAGTTCGAGCCGGACTTCCAGATTATCGCACAGGCGGCTCTCCAAAATCATTTTGCCCAGGCCGTGTCGCCAGAAAGCGTCGAGGAAGCGGTTGCCGCAATTCATCGGTTAGTCGCCATTGCCATGCCTCGGATTGACGGTGATGCGCTCAACCAAACACTTGAGGCCTAAAACTAAAAATCGCCTTCCACCCATAGTACTCAACCCCAGTTCGTCATGCGTTACCTTCTGATTTCGTTGATTTTTCTTGCCTTGATGACCAACCCAGGCCATGCCCAGGATGCTCCCGCCACAGCCGACCTTGATACCGCCTGGCAGACGGAACTGGCAGGCCACGCGCGTCTGGATGCCTGGCAGAAGCGCAACAGCAATTTGCCGAAAATCACCGGCGAAGCACTCGACCAGGCCATTGAGGCGGCACGCTATTACATCCTCTCTCAGCAGTCTTCCCGCGGGAATTTCCGCTATTCAATGGACCTAACCGACCCTGACTTCTCGGAAAGCAACGACAATGCGGTTCGGCAGGCCGGAACCCTCTGGAGCATCTGCAACCTCAACCGCGACCGCTTCAACGAACCCACCCGCCAGGCATGCCTGCTCGCATTGGACTTCTTCATCCACTACACCAGGCCGCTGCCCAACAGCGACATCAAAGTCGTCACCTACAAGGGCACCCGCCGCGTCAAAACCGGGATGGTCGCACTTTTTTGCCTGGGCGTGATCGACTTCCTCACCGGACAGGAGAAATACATGACACCTGAACAGCGACAGCCGTATCTGGAGGCGCTCTACGAGAACCTGCATTTCCTTCAAAGCCAAGAGATGGCCAATGGCTGCTGGGTGAAAGAGTACTCCAACGATCCCGCCGACCCGCCGCTTCCCCCAGGAGAGGAACCCGAAACCTCGCCCTACTACAACGGCGAGGCGATGCTGGCATACCTCTTCGCCTCACGGTTCTACCGCGATCGCCCCGAACTGGACGCTCCCGAAGGCCTGGTGGAGCGCATCCACTATGCGATGCCCTTGCTTCTCCGCCGCTATGCCGTGGAATGTTTGCGCTCGGACGAGGACATGGCGGAGACCAAGGGCTTTTTCCAGTGGGGTCTGATGTCCTGCGCACTCTACCATGACCTCTTCCCGGAATCCATTCCCGACATCATCGAAAATGCCGCACTGGCTCTCTCCTGGTGGCAGATTTTCAACAACCGCATGGACACCCGCAACGGCAACACCGCCTACGCCATCGAGGGACTCGTGGCCGCCTGGCATATCGTCCACCAGAACGGCAAGGCAATCGAGGCGCAACGCATTCGGGATGCCATCGAAAACACCCTCGCCAAACTGATGACCTGGCAGATCGGCGGCCCCTTCGAGTCGTACAACCCGTTCCTGATGAAATGGAAGGAAAAGACCCCCGCAGCCGCCTACGGCGGTGTCACCGAAAGCGCGACTTCGGGATATATCCGCATTGACAATGTCCAGCACCAGCTCCACGCAATGCTTTTGGCACGCCAATATCTCTGGCCGTAGGCATTACCCGCTGACATTGGGTGAGACGCCAATCATCGAACGGCGAAACTCAAGCGGCGAGACATGGAAATGATGGCGGAAAAGCCGGGTAAAATAACATTGGTTCGCTATTCCGCACCTCTTGGCAATGTACTGGATGAGACGGGGCGGGACCTCTAACAGCATCTGCGAGGCAGATTGAAGTCGCTGGTGTATCAAAAAATGCTGGGGCGGCAACCCGGCCACCGCCTTGAAAATCCGCCGAAAATGCGTCGGCGTGACATGGCACAGCGATGCCTGTTCCGCAAAGTCCCACGCGCGCTCCGGCGCCGCGGCGACCTCGCCCATCAGCCGTTGCAGAAACTCCTCCTGCCAGACCGGCAGCCGACCGACCACGTTTTCAGACTCGTATAACTGCAACAGAAGATCCTCGTAGAGCAACACCATCCGTGGCGAAGGCGGAACCACTTGGCGGCTCAGGTTGACCAATTCGCTCAAGGTCGCCAGAAAACGCTCAGGATTGCGTACCGGAATCAACGGCGAAGGACGCTCCGACTGGAATAGCCCGGATTCGACATAGCGCTGGCAACGCGTCCCCAAAGAGCAGATGTGGCAATGGCAGCGCGTCTCACCATCGCCACTGCCATATTCATAGTAATGTCCTGGCGTCGTGAAGAATGCGTGTGGTCCCTCGGCCGTGTGGACGGGACCGTGGTCCACCCGTAGCGAAAAGCGCCCCGCGTGGTTGTATTGCACGCCATAGTAGATGGCGGTCGCCCGGAACATCCCGCGCGTGTCAGGAACCACCCCGCCAGTCACAAAGGTTTGACCATCAAAAAAGTTCATTTTGTGCAAATTTCTGTGCGAATCGTGTAAACTATCTTGTATTACAAGAAATTCTCTGCCATATATATTATATTGCATTTACGAGAAACTTCATGTTGGAAAAACTCATGAACGGAAAAATCAAAGTCGTCATCTGGAATGAATTTGTCCATGAGCGCGAAAGCGGTGCTCTGGGCGATTATATTCGTAACATCTATCCCGATGGGATTCATCGTTCTCTCGCCCAGGCATTGGCCGCGGAGGATCTGGAACTCACCACCGCGACGCTACAGGATGAAGCACAGGGGCTGCCACCAGAGCGGCTGGACGACACCGATGTGCTGATGTGGTGGGGACACTGCGCCCATGACCAAGTGGAGGACGCACTGGCAGAGCGCATCGCGCTGCGCGTCTATCGCGGGATGGGCCTCATCGTCTTGCACTCCGGTCATTTATCGAAGCCCTTCCGCCGTCTGATGGGCACGCCCTGTCGGCTCCGTTGGCGGGAGGTCGGCGAAAAGGAGCGCATCTGGGTCTGCGCCTCCGGGCATCCCATTGTCCGCGGGGTCCCGGAGACCTTTGTGTTGCCGCACTCCGAGATGTACGGCGAACCCTTTGACCTTCCGGGCGACGGGCAGGTCATCACCATGTCCTGGTACGAAGGAGGCAATGTCTTCCGCAGTGGAATGACCTTCCAACGGGGTGCAGGCCACATCTTTTACTTCTCGCCAGGACACGAAACCTACCCCATCTACCATGACTGCAATATCCTGAAAATTCTGGACAACGCCATTCGCTGGGCCACGCCAACGACCATCGTTCCGGAGCTCGTCACCCCATCCCCCGTCTCTGTCGAGCCCATCCTCACTGTCAATCCGCTTGCGGATTTGGATACGACTTCACTTCACAAGTAACTCATTGAAAGCACAATGTCAAACCGAATCATCAAAGTCGGCATCTGCGGCCTGGGCCGCATCGGCCGTTTCGGACACATCCCCGAACTGGGAGCGCTCCCCCAGCAATACCAGATTGTCGCAGTGGCGGATTCCACGCCGGATCGCCTCCTTGACTTGCCTGAAGCCGCCCGAAATGCCCGCACCTACGCCAGCCTGGAGGCAATGCTCCAAGACCCCGAAGTGGAGATGGTGACCATCGCCACCCGCCATCCCGACCATGTGCCGATGGCACTCAAAATTCTCGCCGCCAATAAAATCGCGGTGGTCGAGAAGCCCGTGGCGACCAGCGTTGCCGAGATGGCACTTCTGCGCCAGACCGCTGAGGCGCATCCTCATCAGCTCTTCTTCCGACACAATCGGCGCTTTGAACCCGCTTTCCATAAAATCCGCGAACTCCTCCAAACTGGTCTGATCGGCGAGGTGCAATACATCAAACTCCACCGCAGCGTCGGATTCTGCCGACGCAATGACTGGATGACGATGCCCGAGTTCTACGGCGGCCTGCTCACCAATTGGGGACCGCATCTCATCGACCAGGCCCTCCAGCTGCTGGAAGCTCCCGTTAAGCACATCTGGGCAGATGTCCGACGCGTGATCAGCATCGGAGCCGGAGACGACCTCTGCAAAATCCTGCTCTCCGCCGAAAACGGGCAGCTGGCAGAAATCGAACTCGCCGGCTGCAACGCCCTCCCCGGCCGCGAGGTCGAAGTCATCGGCAACCGCGGAACACTCGTCTCTGAAAACAGCACCGACGGCAAAATCCGTGTACGCTATCTGGAGCCGGAATGCGCCCGCCAACCCCTCCGGCCTCATCCCGAAAATCCCCCGCTGGCCTACGGGAACTTCGACGAGAAACTCGCCTTCGTGGATGCCATCTATGAATGCCCCAAAGACCTACCCAGCATCTGGAGCACCTACTACGATGAAATTGTAAACGGCGTCCCCTGCCCCGTCACTCTCGCCCAGGCCGCCGAGGTCGTGCGCGTTACTCAGGAAGTCTTCCACGTCAGCGGATTTCAGCCTTCCATGGACAAATAAACAGCAAAAATACTTGAAAAATCGACTTTTCTCCTTTTTTCGCTGGAAATTTCGGCCATTTGTACCTATAATTAAAAGCGTCATATATTTCTATAACCACTACGAATCATTTCCAAACATGAAAAAAGCTTTCACTCTGATTGAACTCCTGGTCGTGATCGCCATCATCGCCATCCTGGCCTCGATGCTCCTGCCCGCCCTCTCCAAGGCCCGCGAAAAGGCCCGCTGCATCTCCTGCGTGAACAACCTCAAGCAGATGGTGCTCATGAATAAAATCTATGCGGACGAGTATGATGACTACTCCATGTCCGCGTATATGAACTCCTACGCGAGCTGGCCGACCTACTGGACCTGGAGCGGCTCCACCACCTACATGGGCTTCCTCTACGCCGACTACAACATGGCAGGCAAGGCATTGGACTGCCCCAGCAACCGC
>JAFZWH010000159.1 GCA_017617415.1 Victivallales bacterium
CGAGTCGCCGCTGGAGCCCGGGCTGGCGGCGGCCGCCTTCGAGCGGCTGCGGACCACCCGCGACAGCTGGGTGGAGCAATGGCCGGCCAAAGACCTGATCCGGGAGAAGTTCGCCACTGAGCTGGAGGCCTGCAGATTGCCCGAGGACATGGCCGCGCCTCCCGTCCCCCGCGAACTGGAGAACCGCAGCTTCTATGATTTCCCCGCCAGGCGGCTCGAAGCCCATGCCGGCGACGTGACGCTGGTGGACGCCCCCGAAAGCCCCGTCGGAAAGGCCATGCGCTCCGACGTGGATGCCAATGCCCAGAAGTACTATGACCTGCCTCTCGAACTTGGCTTCTACGATGTCGGAAACCGCAAGTCGCTTGGTATCATCCAATTCGACAAGCCCGTCGGCAGCGGCTACAACTGGTACCGCCTCCCCGGCACGGTCCGCGTGCCCAAGGACGGCACGCTCTATCTGACCCGCGCCTGGACCACCCAGCTGCGCGTCGCCTATCCAGAGTTGATCGGCCGCGACTTCGAGGTCTGGGCCTCCGTGAAATTCACCGGACCGAAATTCCTCGCGGACTCCACGGACAAAAACTACGTCTTCGTGGACAGGGTGGCGCTGGTGCTGCCGGAGGGCCCGTGACGCTCATCCGACTCTGCGTGATATTCCACGGCGAGGAACTTCCTCGCCGAGGAAATCTGACGCATTGCAGGACGGCGGTTCGCCGTCCTGTCCGGGCAATAATTACTCCAACGCCAGAACGCCGATTCCGCGTGCGAGGATAGTTGGCAAAGTAATGCTGAGTTCCTCGGTTCCAAGCGAAAAAGTTGCCAAAACATCATTGGCGTCGCCTTTGCGCTTTGCCGAAGGGGCTGGCCAGAGGTTATCGGGCACCCCAAACGCTTCGCCCTGAGGTACGCCTTTGACTATGTCGATGCGGTGACCGAGGCCGACATCTCCTACCTCAACGCGCTATGCGGAATCTTCGTGAACGAGGCTGTGCTCTCAATCTGCTGCGAAAAGCCACCAGCCGCGCAGCCGACACGCGCTATTTCATCGCACCGTCCATCGCCACCGCCGCATTGGGGCTGGAACCAGGTGCGCTGATGGACGACCCAAGCACCTTCGGACTCTGTTTTTGATGCTAAAATGGATTTCGATTGGGAAAGTTGCGGCGGATGCTTCAATTATTCTTGGAGAGATGATTTGGCGCGACTTTCAATCGCGGAAATTCAGCGTCACAGGAATCTGTGCCGCGGCGCGGTTCCATCCTTCATCAATGGCGTGGACGGTCAGGACATGGTGTCCAGACTCCGTGTCCCTTGTATCCCAAAGATATTCAGGCCCAGTCGTCTCCGCCACCAGGCGGTTATCCACGAACCAACGGTATTTGAGCATCTTGCGGTGATCCTTGCAGGTGGCTTCCGCCTTCAGCAGAACTTTAGCGTTGGCGAGCCTTGCCTCATAATCCGGCGATACCAGAATGACATCAGGCGCCGGATCGATGAAATAGCGCTGCAACGCACGTTCATATCCTTCGAAGACAGGCCATAAAACATCCATGGCCTCCTGGGGATTCCACTTCCAGGGGGCTTTCTCCTCATTGTCTGACTTGCTTATCTCGCAATAGAGGCCGCTGCCCATGACCTCAGGATATTTCTCCCGAAGGACACGCACTTCCTCCGCCAATCCCTCCGGCGTGAAATGATGGTCGTATTCGGGGTATTGCATGGGAATGTTGATGGCGCCATGCAGGCAGATTGTCTGCTCGTAATAGCCGTCTTCCTTTGCCCACTCAAAATGATGAATACTCTCCGCATTTTCGATTTCCCATTGCGGAAAACGCGGAAGATGGGTATAGCCCTCGGCTATGACCAGATCAGGCAAGCCCTTGGCGGCAAGCGGTTTCAGTGAAATTTCCCCGCGCCAGTAGACCCCCAGTAGCAGATCGGGGAACTGTTCCTTGACAGCGGCCAATGCCTTGATGGATGCATCCAGTCGTCTGCCCATGGGGGTGTCATGGTCGTAATTCTCATTGCGTTTATCGCTGTCATCGACGGACTGCCATTCGTCAATGGTGATTCCCAAGCGAGCGTTGCTGTATATGTTATAACAGGTTTCATAGCCGTCCATCCAATCAAACTGCGGCCCGCCCTTGCAAGATAATGTCAAGACGCCCTTCTGGGTCAGTACGGGAGCCTCATATACGACATCCGTGTTGATGACTTTCAGTCTGGGCCAGAGCAACTTGTTGAATTCGCTGTTCCAATTGTAATAGCAGAATATGTATGGATTGCTCACAGGAGGAAGGTTTGCAGAAGGATAATATTTCAGAGTACGCTGACGTTGCTGGGCTACGGTTGGCGCTTGGCCGGAGAAAGTCAGTTCCAGTGTTGGCGGTCCTTCGATCTCCAGTTTCCAATTGCCCTGATTGTCGCGGCCGGTCAGATGCTGTGGTCCGGTCCGGAACAGGAAACCACATGACTGCTTCCCGCAATACAGCTGCCGATTCATTTCGTCGGTCACGTCAAATTCATAGAGCCCAGGTTGTTTGATTACGGTTTTGGTGCCTGGAAGCAATGCATATTGTGTGTCCAAAAGCCTGTAGTTAAAGCGCGAGTGTTCTCCCGTCCGCTCGTCAAAGCCCCAGGTTGTCCATGGCTCCCCGGAACTTTCCAACTCGGCCGCTTTGTCCTGCCACTGGATATCCATTGCGCCAAGAACGGATGTCTCGTCGGAAGGATTGTAAACCGCGGAGAACGAAATCCGAATGACGGCTTTTTCCAGATTGGCAAACTTCAGTGCATCTGCTTGCTGAAGATCAAAATCAAAGAGCACTCTTGTCAGATGATCGTATGCAACGCTTTCGCTGATGGCGTTGTCCGGATTCAGGAGACAGCCTGAAGAAAGATTGGAAACTTGCACCACCGGGCTGGCCGAAAGAATGACTTTCTCCGGCCCCTGCTGGCATAACGCAAATAGCGGCAACAAAAGACAAAATGGGACAACCTTTTTTATTTTCAGGCACAGGACATTCATTCGCATTCTTCCTCAATGACTCCTAAATCCGTGAAAAATAAGATTTCGCGATGCGGTTACTTCCCGTTGAGCCGGCAGAAGGCGTGGTTTACACGCTCGAAGTACTTGAAATCAGCGTGGAAGCGCACCTGCGCGGCGAGGGCTCCGGCGCGCTGGAAGGTCACGAAGCCGGCGGCGGGGTAGTTCTGCGTGTTCAGGGTGAACAGCAGCGGAATGTGGCAGAGATAGCCGTCAGGGAACTCGCCGACGGTGAGGGTGACCTTGATTTCGCTGAACTGGGTGGCGTAGCCCAGAAGCGCCTGGGTGTCGCCCTCGGCGATGCTCCAGCCTTCCGGCAGCCGCCATTTGACCTGGAGCATCGAGTTAAGGAAATACCCCGCCTTGAAGCGCAGGGTCAGTTGTTGAGACTCGCCGGGAGCCACGACGGGGGATTTCTCGAACTCGATTTCGAGGATGCCCCAGGGCGTCTCGACTTCCATGGCACGGGAGGATTTGCTCAAGACATTCTGTTCGACCAGGGTGCCGGAAGGCAGGCGCTCCAGGTGCTCGGCGGAGATGGTGGTCTCGTCGTCGGTCAGGCGCACCAACGAGGGGTTCGTGGCGTCCGCATGGCGCTTGCAGGCCAGCACGCGGTCGGTCAGTTCATCCAGAGTGACGGGGAAGGCTGGGTAGCTTCCCGCCGCGTTCACGGCGATGGTCTGGATGCTCTCGCCGATCGGCTCGATCCACTCCTTCGGGAGGCCGGAACGGCCCTTGATGATGCCCAGGACGCTTCCGCAGGTCGCGCCGGTGCAGTCCGTGTCGTCGCCGCAGTTCACGGCGAGGCAGACGGACTTGCCGAAGTCGCCCTCGCCGTAGAGCAGCCCGACCACCGCGAAGGCGACATTCGCGGGGGCCTGGAACCAGCCCAGATCCTCGCTGTCCTTGACGATTCGGTTGCGGGCGTCCAGCCACGGCAGTCCCTGGTCGTAGCAGTCGCAGGCGATCTTCACGCTGCGGGCGACGCGGCAGTCGGCGGGAATGCGCGCCAGCGCGTAGGCGATGAGCTTGCGCAGGTCGCTCTCGATGAAGGCGGCGGCCTCCAGGGTGGCGGTGAAGATTTCGGCGTAGATGCCGTCGCCGGCGTGGTCCACGCAGGCGTCGCACCAGGCCAGCTGCGCGGCCTCGTCCGGTTCGCCGGGGAAGAGGCACGCCCAGATTTCGGAGCGGATCCACGCGCCGTTGGAGTTCTGCCAGACCTCGTTGTTGCAGAGGCCCGACAGCGGCGGCTGGATGCCGTTGGTCATGTTCATCTTGCCGATGCCGTATTCGTTCCAGGGACCGGTGACCCAGCGGAGCCACGCGCGGCCGAGAACCTTCTCGTCCACGTTGTACACGCCATTCTCCTCCACCGCCTTGAGCCAGGCCAGCTGGAGGTCGAGGTCGTCATTGGGCGCGGGCACGCCGCCGAGGTCCTGCGTGTAGAAGTGGATGTCCCAGGTCTTCTGCTGGCCCTCCATTGGTGCGCCGAGGGTGCCGCCGATGTTCTTGCCAGTCCAGCACCCCAGAACCTTGTCGCGATAGACCGCCTCGTTGAGGAAACTCTTTCCAGGGCTATGCGTGGAAATCATTGAAATTACTCCTATATTATTTATTACTAAAGTATTGTGTTATTAATCAAAAAGAGGCGGGGCGTTTTTTGAGCGGAGTCCGTCAGCGGGGTAGTTCTGCGTATTCAAGGTGAACAGCAACGAGATGTAGCAGAGATAGCCGTCAGGGAACTATTGCTGGCAGTTGAGTTTCAGGTCGAGAAGGCCGACGCGGCGGAAGTCCTCCAGGGCGGCCTGGAGCTGGGCGCGGACCTCCTCGGCCGGGGCATCCGCGTGGACTTCGAGAAAGTGTTCGGGCGTCTCGGAGCTGGTGGGTCCGCCGCCGGCGGCGAGGAACTTCGGACGGAAGGAGCCGTCCCCCGGCCACTCGAGGGAACTCATATAGTAGTATGACGCGACCTCCAGATAGTCCACGGAGGCGCCGTTCCGGGTGGTCCACCGGCACTGTCCGTGGGTGTTGTTGTAGGCGTAGTACTGCGGAAAGAGGAGCGTGACCTGCCCGCGAAAGCCGTCCACGAGACGGGATGGCATTTCGACCTTGACGGTGCCCAGAGTAATGCGCCCCGGCGGGAGGCCCTCCTTTCCCTCGAAGCGGTAGAGCGAACGGCTCTGCTCCTGGTAG
>JAFZWH010000160.1 GCA_017617415.1 Victivallales bacterium
AGCTTGAAGAACTCGTCCACCAGAGACCGGTTGGCGTCCAGCAACGCCATCATGGCGCCGGTGTCGGCGCCGAAGGGCTGAATCTCCGAAGTGGCTTTCCCTTCGGGCAACGCGCCGGCGGCCAGCCACTCCAGATACTGCGGAATGGCCTCATAGAAGGCCTTGACCTGCTCCAGGGTCGCTCCCTGGGTGCCGTCCAGGTCCTTGGTGCCGCCGGTGGCCAGCACGGCGTCAGCGACCAGCGCCTTCATCTCCTCGGCCTTCGCGGCGTCCTTGGTCTCCGTGGTGGACAAGAGCGAAATCACGCCGTCGCCATTGAGGGGGCGAGCGGTCAAAATGCCCTGGAATTTTCGGACGATGGCCAATTCGATGGCCTCCTGGTTGGGGACCTCCAGGTCTTTCAGGATGTAGCGCGCGGAGTGGTCGATGGCCTTGCCGGTCTCCGACTCGATGTTGAGGTCGGACAACTTCAAAGTGCCGCCGAATTTTGCGGTGATCTGGTCTTTCTTCGGATAGACGTCCAGCAACCATTTGATGGCGGCCTTGACCTCCTCGCTGGAGAGGTGTCCGTTCTTGCCAGTGTTCACATACTCCAGGAACTTCGGGTCGCATACGAATGCCTTGACCGGAGCGCTCATCGCCACCCACAGCGCCTCGTCCAGAGTCAGAGCGTCTTTGAGGTCATGGCCATTCTCGATGACCAGCTGGTAGGCTTTGCCTTGTTTGATGAATTTCATGTGTTTATCCTAAGTTGTTTATTATTAAGTAGTTAAGAAATTCTAATCCAATTCGGACGTGCTTTGGTACGCCGGAACTTCCGCTGTCCAGCCCTTCTTTTCGCGGATGAGTTCGGCGAATGCGGCGGAGGCGTCGGGTTCGCCGTGGGTCACGAAGACCTTGCGCGGCGTGCCGTCGAGTCCTTCCAGCCATTTGAGCAGTTCGGTTCGATCGGCGTGCGCGGAGAATCCGGAGATGCGTTCAATCTTCGCCTTGACGTCGTATTCCTCGCCGAGGATGCGGACCTGCTTTTCGCCGTCGAGGATATGCCGGCCGAGGGTGTTTTGAGCCTGATAGCCGACGAAGAGAACGGTGCATTCGGGGCGTCCGATGTTATAGCAGAGGTGGTGCTTGATGCGGCCGCCAGTACACATCCCAGAGCCGGCGATGATGATGACCGACCCGCGGATGTGATTGATGGACTTGGACTCCTGCGAGGAACGCACGACTGTCACATTGCTGAGTCGGATGGTCTGGGCAAGGCGAATGGTATCGGTGTCGAAGAGGAAGGGATGCCGCTTGAAGACGGTGCTGACCTGAGTGGCCATCGGCGAATCCACGAAGATCCTCAGGTGCGGAATCCGGTCGTCCTTGCACAGCAGCGCAAGAAAATAAAGCAACTCCTGCGTGCGCTCGATGGCGAAGCTGGGGATGACCAGATTTCCGCCTGCCTGTGCGGTGCGGTTGATGATTTCGGCGAGTTCATCCGGGATGCTCCGGGTGGGTTCGTGGTCGCGGTTCCCGTAGGTGGACTCGATGACCACGTAGTCCGCCTGGCCGACGGTTTTGGGGTCGCGAAGGATTGGCATGTCCCATCTTCCTACATCTCCGGAGAAGAGGATGGTGCGCTTTTCGCCCTCCTGCTCGATGGTGATTTTCACGCACGCCGCACCGAGGATGTGCCCGACCTCAATGAACTCGCAGGTGACGCCCTGCCCCAGTTCGAAGCGCTGGGCGTAGTTCCATTTCTGGAAATACTTCGCAACCTCTTCGGCTTCTTCTTCGGTGTAGAGCGGCTCCTCCGGGAAGGGTCCCTGGCGGCCTTCCTTCTCGTGACGCCGACGCTTGAATTCTGCGTCTTCCTCATTGAGGCGCCCGCAGTCCATCATCACGATTTTTGCGATCTCGGCGGTGGCGCTGGTGCAGTGGATGGGGCCATCGAAGCCGAACTTGACCAGCCGCGGGAGGCGCCCGCAGTGGTCGAGATGGGCGTGGGTCAGGATTACCGCATCGACCTTGTGGGGACTGATGGGAAAGCGCTCCCAGTTGCGTGCCTTGAGGTCGTGCTCCTGGTAGAGCCCGCAGTCAATCAGGAGATTCAGCCCGTTGGCCTTGAGTAGATAGCAGGAACCGGTGACATTGCCGGCCGCACCATGGAAGCTGAGACGGATGTTCAATTTGCCTTCTCCTCTGCTGGAAACATGGAAAGAATTTAAAGATAATATAGTGCCTTATTTCCTCTGCGGTCCCACTCTCGGTCCTTCCTAACAATTGTTCCCTATTTACATCTAAATCCGTGAATGGTAAACAGTGCAGGCGTGGCATCTGCATAACGCGTGTTCTGTCGGCAAACGCCGACAGTACATCTTGCCGCAAATCACGGATTCAGGTCACAGCATTGCCTGGTTGCTCATCACTCGCTCGCGCGACAGCGAGCGAGAACAATCATTCCTCATTCCTTTAGGCGAGCAGAATGTCCTTGAGGTTCCAGTCGGCCAGGAACATCGCACCGACGGACATCGTGAGGTGGAAGAGCGAGGTGTTCCATTTCATCTCTTTGCCCCAGCCCTCGAAAGTTCGGGTAGCGCCCTCGCTGAGCATGTGCAGCCAGGCGTTGTCATCAGTGAGGAGATCGTGGACGAGCGCGTCCTCTCCATCACGGCTCAAGGCGGCGAGCAGGGGGAAGACGACGAAAAGCGAGGTCTTGGAAAGTCGCGCCTCGCGGATGCGCCGCAGGAATTCGGTCTTGCCGGCGTCCTCAGGGAAGAGCCCGAAGTAGTATGGGTAGGCATTCCCCACGAAGGAGATGTGCTTTGACACATCGCTGTCCCGGAACTGCTTATGCGCCGCATCCCAGAAGGCTTTGACAAAGGACGCCTCAAGCGGAGCCAGTTCCGCATAGGGCGCTTTGCCCAGCAGTTGAGCGACTGCATTGAAGTACTTGATGGCGCCCAAGTAGTAGGCGTTCAGCGCGACATGCTTGCTGTGGCTGACCTTGCCCTCCTCAATTTCCGCATCATACCCGTCCTGGAAATTCGGAGGCCATTCGACCACGCACCATTTGTCGGAGCGGTTGATCAGTCCGTCCGTGTCGGTGTACTGCTCGCGGTAGAAGTCGAGGATGTCGGCGAAGTCGTCATAGCGCTTGCGGACATAGTCCAGGTTTCCAGTGAGCTTGCAGTAGGCGTAGAGCAGCGGATACATCATCAGCGGATATTCGGCAATTTCCTGCATCAGCGCACAGGCCGCGCAGGTCATCAGGCCGCGGTTGATGAACTTGGTGGCCAGAAAGTCGTCGAAGAATTTCTCGATGAGGACATAGTGTCCGGTGAGCATGCAGTAGGTCAGGAGAGTATAGCAGCCGTCACCGAGATAGTAGCCCTTCTCGCGGTCCATGCAGTCCTGGTTGACCTCCTGGAAGCCGTAGTGCAGCGTGTCCACGCAGAGCTTCCATACCGCGAGCGCCTTCTCGTCGTGGTATTTGCATTTTGCGGTGAGCTGGAAAGGATAGTGGCGGGCGACGAGTACGATGGAGTCCTCATCCACCTCCGCGCCTTCTGGAAGCAGGATTTCCGCATATCGGAAGCTCTTGAAGTCAAACGGATTGAGGATGTCCTTCTGGCCTCCGGAGAGGCGGAAAAACTCCTCATAGACACAGTTGCAGCGCATGTCGTAGCGCACTTGCCCGTCCTCCCGCAGTTCCTGCCCGAAATGCAGCGTGATTTCCGAGCCCTTCGGACCATGTGCGGGAAATTCCATCGCTCCCACAAACACTCCGCCGAAGTCAATCGCAAGCGCCCTCCCCTCGCGCTTCATACTTACTGGACGAATCTCCTCGAAGACCAATTGCGCCGATGGCTGACAAAAGAGCCGGTAGTCCGCATGACGACGCAATTGCGCCTTCTCCCAGCCAGAGTCGTCAAAGTCGGGTTGCTCGAAGCCGACCTCGGGAGCTGCCGCATCGTAGCGTTCCATGAACTGTGTGTCGTAGCCCACGACACCGCATGCGCTGTAGGCGGTGTGCTCGTGCTGTAGGAATGACTCGTCCGAGGCGACGACGACTTTGCCATTTGTCTCCAGGTCCAGAATCAGCCCGTGCTGATGGTCGCCTGATACCCACACGCGGTTCAGGAGCCCCTGGTAGTAGGTGTGGACCGCCAGGGTGTTTTCGCCGGGCTGGACATAGTCAGACAAATCCATCACGTTGTAGAAATAATGGAAGTCATATCCGGCGGTGGGTCCCTGTCCCACGAAACGCCCGTTCACATAGAGCTTGTAGTAGTCGTCCGCCGAGATGTAGATTTTGGTCTTCGCGATCTGTTCGGCAGTCAGCGTGAATTTCTTTCGGAAAAGCACATGACGGTTCTGCAATTCCGGCGACTCGGGTGGCACGGCCGGCGCCAGCTGACGGTGGAAGACGTTACGCTTCTCCAGCGCCGCGAAGCGCCCGGAGGTGATCCATTTGCCTTGAAAGATGTGTTCGATGCTCATAGTGAAAACTGGTTGAAGGAGGTCATTTCTCTTAATTTACACTTCAGCAAGACCTCTGCGAGGTTCGTGTTCATTTTTTCAAGCCTTTTACAGCGGAATAGCAATGGAAAGGTATATTGTTAAAGATGCCCTAAACGGAGAAGGAAAGATATCCATGAGGTCATACGCCGAAAAAATCAAGTCCCTAATAGAACATCATCCTCTTGAGATAGATACTAAGATTCAGGTTGAAGGCAAGGTTCCCAATTTGGCGGCCTCGGTATTTTTGACCAATAAGGCACAAGGGGATTGGGCTGAGCAATTGGTAATTTCTGCTATAAATGCTGTTTCCCCAGATTATGTTGCTTTGCCATACGGACGAGCTGATAGTATTGCAGCAGGTGATGAAGGTTTCGAAGACTTTTACGCTAATTACCAAAATGAATTGAACACGATTGGTAAGCGGCCTGATATTTTGATCTTCCGACGTCAAGATGCGCCCGCAAACGGCATCGTTGATGTTGCTGACGAAGTACTTGTTGCCAAAGCTAAGGCCGCAATTGAAGTCCGTTCCAGCAGTTTTCTTAGTATGAAATATATGCATTTCATGGAACATCGATGCCAAATCGCTGAAGGGAATTGCCTTCAGCTGCGTGAAGAGTTGCTTGCGGAACCATACGGAAGTATCCTGAAACAAAAAAGTCCGAATATTTACTCCTTGTTAAGCTGCTCTTCTGCAAATACATTTCATGAACTAGACTTCCGTGCTCCTTCTTGGAGTTCCTCGCCCGCTCTTCAGCATATCACAGCACTTCTAAAGCAGTTGAAAGACAATATAAAAATCCTCCACAAGCGTGAATTCTTGAGTATAACACCCAAGGTAGAAGATTTAGCATTGGTGAATCGATGGGTCCAGCGATATCAAGTGCCACACTATTATCTTCAAGTTTTTTTTGATCGAGGCTATATCATTTCCTTTGAGGACATTTTGAAAATCAGCAGTTCTCCTGATTTGGAAGGCAATATCTTTTTCATTGAAAAGGATGTAAAAAACCAGGAGAAAAAAACAATAAAGATCAATATTTCCCAAAGTCAGCCAATCATTGGGAAGATTGAAATGCCTCGACATTCCTCGGTGATGAAGGAACTTGCCCGAGGTCGATTGATCTTTTACGTGACATTTTCAGGAGGAAAGGGGTTTCTTGATTTGAATTTGCTAAAGCAGTTATTATAATAATGGAATCATTACAAACACAATATCTTTCTCAAGTCGGGGACGAACACCGAAAACAATATGCCCAATTTTTCACTCCACGGCCAATCGCGGATTTCATGCGCAACTGGGTCTTGGCTGGAAATGCGAGGCAGGAATTGTTTGATCCAGCCTTCGGTCTAGGTGCATTCTTCGAAAAAGCCCAGGATGATTTGCTCGTACAGGGGATGGAGATTGATTCCCAAGCATTGGATTTTTACCTTTCTCACACGAAAAAAACCAGGACAGCCCTCGTCCACGCAAATTACTTGTTGAATTATGGACTAAGGCATTCCAATATTATTTGTAACCCTCCATATTTGAAATTTCAGAAATTCGACCAAAAAGAAGCTGTTCTGGATGGTTTTCAAAAGCATTTTGGAATTTCCTTGTCTGGCTATACCAATATCGCTTCGGCGTTTCTGGTAAAATCTATTTTTGAATTGGCGGACGGAGGCCGTCTGGCTTACATTATGCCGCCAGAGTTTCTAAACGCTGGATATGGTCGTCAAGTAAAAGAGCTTCTGATTCAAAGGCGGCATTTGTCGCATATCCTGCAACTATCCTGCGAGCAGGAGGCTTTCCCGGATGCCACGACGTCGTTATGCATCCTGCTCTATGACTCTGCGAAGTTATTTTCTAGAGTCAGATTTCACTCGGTCAGCGCCCTTTCGCAGCTGGCGGAAATTATTGATGCAGAACCTGTAGCAGAGATTCCCTACGAGCGACTTCAGGCTGGTGACAAGTGGGGGAATTACTTTAAGGCCGAAATTCATGGACAGCAGTTTCAGTCAAAATATCTTGTGCCTCTTTCCACTTATGGGCATTTTTCGAGGGGAATTGCCACTGGCGCAAACGAGTTCTTTGTCCTTAGAAAATCGGATATTGCGCGGCTTTCCCTGCAAAGTTCGGATTACTCTGGATGTATCACCAAAAGTGCCCAAATCCAACAACCAGTTTTTACCCAGAAGAACTTTGAGGCACTTGCCGGCGATGACGCACCCGTCTTTTTGCTGAATGCTGTGAAAACCATTTCGCCGGCTGCGTGGGAATATATTCGTTTCGGTGAGAGGGAGGGCTATAACCAACGTTATATTACAAGGAATCGCACGCCTTGGTATAAAATGGAAAAGCGCGCATCTGCGCCAATCATGCTGAATGTTTTCTCCCGAAATGGTTATAAGGCTGTCAGGAACTATTCCACCGTGCAGTCGCTGACGCCTTTTCATTGTTTTTACCCCAATCTTTTCGGGGCAGGAATCATCGACCTTCTTTTCCTGTATTTGCATTCTCACACAGGGCATTCCATTTTGGCTTCCTCAGTGCGAAAATATGGGAACGAATTGGAAAAGTTTGAACCGAATGACTTAAATCACTCCTTGGTCCCCTCAGATGAGTTCTTTGCCCAAATCCCCGAAAACAAGGCGGGGAGCCTGATGCGGCGATTGACTAATGGCGAGCGTGTGGATAGTGAGATAGACGAATTGTTCGCAAGCTTGCTTTATAACGCATGACTCTTTTCTTTAAAAATCCATATTATCACCATGAATCCTTCACTTTACAAACCCTTAATTGAACTCTTTTTTGACGCGGCGAGCATCCGGCGCTGGAATGACCAGATCAACCCGATGGAGTTCACCGAGCTGGACAAGCAGGCGCACAAGATGATCATCGCCTGGGTGCTGGCGAAGTGCGAGGAGGACGCGCATTCCATGCGTATCGACTGGAAGAAACTGGTCGAGGGAGCAATGTTCGAGCTGCTTCACCGCGTGGTGCTCACCGACATCAAGCCGCCGGTCTTCCATCGGATGATGGCAGAGAACGGTCCGCAACTCAACCAGTGGGTACTTGAGCAGCTCCAGCCGCTCATCAGCCAAGTCAAGGGCGGCTTCGCCGAGCGGATGGAACGCTATTTCCTGGAGAACGGCTACGCCGCCCAGGAGAAGCGCCTGCTGAAGGCCGCGCACTACCTGGCAACGCAATGGGAGTTCAACATCCTCTACCAGCTCTGCCCATTCATCCGAGGTATCGAACAAATCAAACAAGAGATCGAAGACCAGCTCGAGGACCACATCAACCTCATCGGCGTACAGAAGATCTCCCTGAAGCGCAAGACGTACGGCTTCATCGACCTGTGCGGCCAGCTGCGCTTCCAGAAGCGCTGGAGCCAGTCCCCGCGCATCCCCGCCACCTCCGTGCTTGGCCACATGCTGATGGTCGCCATCCTCACCTATTTGGCGCTCTGCGAGACCGACGCCTGCGACCAGCGTATCGTCAATGGCTTCCAAGGGGCACTCTTCCACGATCTCCCCGAGGCGCTGACCCGCGACATTACCTCGCCCGTCAAGAACGCCGTGGACGGGCTGGCGGTCACCATCAAGAAATACGAGAACCTCCAGATGTCCGAGAAGCTGGAGCCGCTGGTGCCCGTTTCTTGGTATCGGATGCTGAACTATTTCACCGACAACGAATTCGACAACCGAATTATGGTGGACGGGAAGCCTTCCCCCAATATCGAATGGAATAAGTTCAACGAAAAGTACAACGATGCGAAGTATTTCCCGGTGGACGGCGAGGTGATCAATGCCTGCGACAAGTTGGCGGCCTTCATCGAGGCGGCGGAGTCCATTCACAACGGCATCACCTCCAAGCATCTGACCGAAGGCATCGACCGCCTGGGCGAACTCTTCCGCAACTGCCAGATAGGCCCCATCGACTTCGGCGAGGTCTTTGCGCAATTCCGGCAGTTGGTTGCACCATAACCATCTATACCAATTTATGCTATGACGATGATCGACTCTTCCTCCCCTGCCCCGAACTCCACCCCCGCGCCCGAACCCGTATGGTCCGCCCAAAGCGACGACCCGTCGGCCGCAGGTTTCAGCCTGAAGGTCGCCCCGCTGCTACTTTGTCTGGTGGTGATTGCGCTTTTGTGTATCGGGATGGCGATGATCCACTCCGCGACAATCGCCACGAAGGGAGACTACTTCTTCACGCACCAGCTGATGTGGATTGGCATCGGGCTGTTCGTCTTCCTCTTCGCGGCCTTTGCGCCATTGCGGTTCTTCTACCGTTTTTCACACTGGGGGATTCTGCTGATCATCCTTCCTCTGGCCTATTTGGCCTTCGCAAAGGCGATGGTGCATTTCGGAGGGACTGCCATTCTGCGCTTTTTCCCGTTGATTTCGGAGACGAATGGCGCAATTCGCTGGCTGGAGTTCGGTTCCATCAAGGTCCAGCCCTCGGAGTTCTCCAAGCTCTTCTTGGTGATCTATCTGGCGGCCTACTACGGACGGCTTCCCCGCGAGCGCATCCAGGAGTTCGTGCCCGGTGTGCTTGTGCCTGGTCTGGTGGCGGCGTGCATCTTGGCACTGATTGTGCTGGGAAAAGATCTCTCCACCACCGTAATCACGGCCGGCATGGCCTTCGTGATGATGTACCTGGCCGGCATCCGTTTCCGCTGGGTTTTGCTCTTCGGACTCCTGGGCATTCTGCTGGTTGTGGCGTTTATCCAGCTCAGCCCGATGCGGGTGAACCGCATCACGGCATATCGGAACCCAAAGGAAAACCGCAACGAGGAGTCCTACCAGCTTTGGCGCTCGCAGCTCTGCCTGGGCTTCGGGGGGTTGACCGGACAGGGATATGCGAATGGCGTGATGAAGACCTATCTGCCGGAGTCCCACACGGATTTCATCGTGGCGGTGATTGGCGAGGAGTTCGGGCTGCTGGGCATCTTCGGAGTCATGGCGGCGTATGTGATAATCGCTCTTTGCATTGTGGCGATTGCCCAGCAATGCCGCGTGCGTTCCGATTTGTTGCTTTGTCTTGGAATCGCCATGCTTCTGACATTGCAGGCGATGGTGAATATCGGCGTAGTCAGCGGATGGTGCCCTCCCACCGGCGTCACCGCGCCTTTCCTAAGCTACGGCGGATCCAGTTTAATCTCGCTGATGTTCCTGATGGGGCTGGTATTGAACGTGAACCTGCGCAACCGTGCGGAAGTCGCCCGCGAAATCGGCAAGCAACGCTGTCTGCCCACGGAATCCGCTTTGGGAATGATGCATAACCCCTAAATTGGAAGTCGGGAGAATTGCTATTTGCCGCTGGCGCGGGAATAATTGGTCCGGAAGAATTCAATCCACTGGCGCTGAAGGATGGCTTGGCTCTCTGGCGTGGAGATGGAGGAGAGAACCTGGGCGGCTTCCGCATAACTGAATGGCAATGCCTCAAAGGCGGCGCGTTGCTCCGACGAGATGGCCTCCAGACCGCCCTGCTCAAGGATGGCTTTCCAGGCGGCTCGTAGTTCGGGACCGCAGTCGATGATCATCACCTTGATGAGAACGCGCATTACGGTGAAGAGCCGTCCTGTCCAGTCTCCACGATATTGGAAATCACGTGCCAGGGCAAAGGGCTGTGCATCTCCGATGCTGGTGCCAGCCAGCTCCTCAGGTGTATATAAGTCTCGGCGGACAGGCTGGCGGTAGAGTGTGTATCGTACCGGTCCGCCAGGCGTTCCCGCCTTCCGCATCCAGAGTCGCTGTGCCTCCTGGGTAAGCACGAAGTCGATGAACTCCTCGGCCAGTTCGCGGTCCGGCGCACCGCGTAGCAGACCGAAGGGGTCGGCGGAGACGGTCGAGGCCGCGTGGGGGGTGCGGTAGCTGACGGTCTCGCGGCCGATATGCGCCAGTTCCCAATCCACCTGCGAGCGACCATAGAAGTCGATGCACATCCCGGCGGCAATCTGCCCAGTGGCGGCGTCCGAGGGGATTTTACTGGCGCCAAAGGTGAGGTATGCGGCGTTCCCGCCGAGTTGCTTAATAAGCGTCATCGCCCGCGTCCAGGCGCGTTCAAGTTCCTCTGGGGTGGGTTGAGGATGTTCCTCGTCGGGGTGCGTCTTGGCGACCTCATCCTGCATTTCCCGCTGGATGAGCATCTCGAAGCATTTGTTGATGGACCCGCTTTGGGATGGGTCGGCAATGCCAATGGCTTGATAGAGCCTGGGGTCGGCCAGGTCGCTCCAATGTGCGCCGAATTGCGCGATTTCCTCGTCCGAGAAACCGGCTTGACGGAGACGATCCACATTCAGGATGATGCCGAAACTGGAGAAGCAGGAGGGGTAGTAGCGGTCTTCGCGGTCATACCAGGTTTCTCCTCCCCCGCCGGCTGCCAGAATCGGCTCGTCGCCTGCAAACCATTCGGGATGCCGGGACTGTACGCCCGCGGGCACCAGAATTCCTGCGGCGGCCAATCCTGCGTAGTCATACTGCCCTCCCCCCATGAAGATATCGATGTCGATTCCGACATCACCGCCCAGGAAGTCTGCGCGTGCCCGTGAAGCGTCGCTGGAACCGTCCAAAGGAGTTTTGGCGCTGAAGATGTCGGCTGCGACCTGGTCGCTCCAGTGGAAGTCGGGGTTCCGTCGGCACCAGTCATGCTGGAAATTGGCGGTATAGGTACTTTTGAGATATCGCACGCATTCCGTGGTGCCGCCGATATTGCGCCAATCGATGGCAATTTCCTCGCCATTGTGGCGCTGGCGGTGATATTCGCGGAAAGCCAGCTCAATCTCATGCCGGATGGACTCGTTGTGCGGAGTGAGAATCACCAGTTGGCGCTTGGCGGACGGCAGCTGCTCCGACGGATGGCGCAGCAAAAGCGGAAGTGCGATGATGATGCCAAGAACAACGAGGGCCAGGAACAGGTTCTTTTTCATGAGCGTGGCATAAAAAAAGCCCCAAATCCGTATAGATTTTGAGGCTTTTCAGAGCGTTTGAGAGGCGAGGGCGCCCTTGGGTAATCCATATTAGATATTCAATCCGCAGTTTTCGGCCGCATTCTGAAGCTGCTTGGCCAGCAAAGTGCAGGATGGGATTCGTCGGTCGCGTCGATAGACGGTGCAATTGCGGATGACATCAGCCAATTCGCGGTAGGTGTTCCCCGTCAATTCGGGGATTTCGCCAACGGCGGTCATCTCATTCTTCTCCATGTCCCGTGCCGCGCTATGCCGGAAGTCCTTTTGCACGGCGTCATTGGGATCCTGGTTCAGCGGCTTTGCTCCGAAGAGCAGGGAGAAGGTCACGCCAAGCGCGAAGATATCGGTGTCCGTGCTCAGCTCGGCACGGCAGATCTGCTCGGGGGACATGAATCCCGCCGTGCCGGCGATGGTCTTCTTCTGGAAGCCGATGGGCACCGAGATGCCGAAGTCAATGAGCCGGATGCGTCCGCTGCGCTCCATCATAAAGTTGGAGGGCTTGATGTCCAAGTGGATGAGATTCCGTTGATGGAATTGGCCGATGGCTTTGCAGATTTGCAGGCAAACCCGGACCTTGTCCGCCAGGCTTAGCGCGTTCTGAAGCGGCTTGGTTCCCAGGTCGATGCCGTTGATGCGCTCCATCAGGAGGTCCCAGCCCAACTCCAGCGCAACGCTGCTGACCTTGCGCAGAGAGAAGATGCTCACCGGAATCTGCGTGCCCAGGGAGGCCACGGAGGAGTTGTTCAGCAATTGGCCGACCTTGAATTCGTTGCTCAGGTGCTTGTATTTGGTCTTGTAGGAGACGCTTGCCAACTTGCCCTGGTTGCCCTTGTAGCGGGGGTCGCCGAACCAACGGTCTTTCCAGTTGCGGATGGATTTCACGCAGAATGAGAAACCATTGATCATCGCATTGTAGAGCACGGATTCCGCGCCGCGATCCAAAAAGGAACCGAGGTTGTAGGAGGCACCGTCCATCAGCGCCTGCGCTTGTTCCTGGCGGGCGGCGGGGGAGAGACCGTCAAGACGTTCCGGCAACGTGGCACTGAGATAATTGGTGGCAGCTTCACTCAATGGGTTCTCTGGCAAATAGATAGGCGCAGCGTTCTTGCGCATGTTCTTGACCAGCTGGTCAAGATTTTCATCTACGGTAAGAGTGTCCCCCAATTTGTGTGGCGAGGCCGGGCCGACGGCTACTTGAGACGGGGGCGTCGGAGCTCCAGTCGTCTTTCGAGGACCGTTCTGGCCAAGTTCCTCTGGGGTTAAGTATCTTCGATTGTCCACTGACATATTGCGTTATATCCAGCATTCTGCGGCTTGGCGCCGGCTATCCTGTGGAAGGACCTCTAAAGTTTGTTGATGCGCTTAAGCATCTTGATGATTTCGTCTTCGCCATTGGACTTGACCTTGTCGGCCTCCGAGTCCAGATTGACCTGAAGTTGCTCCATTTCCACAAACTGGTCTATGGTCCGGCGAACTTTGGTCTGGGCGTGCTTCTCGGACTCGCGGTTGAAGTCCTGGACCTCCTCGGCAGGCTTGCGGGAGTAGAGCAGCGAGACGCTTACGCGCGGTCCCTTGAGCGCGGGATTCTCCACCACGCTGTAGAGGGGCTTCACGCCCTGGTCGTTGAAGTGCTTCAGGATGCTGTAGAAGCAGGTGCCGTCATTGCCCGAGGGGACTTCCAATAGGAAAAGCGCCTCGATGGGTTGCTCCGGCTCCAGCAACAAGGGGTTCCAGTGATTGGTAAGCTGCTTGCCGAAGTCATTCTCCGGGTTGAAGTTGAAGGCGGTGAAATGGTTGAAGTAGGGCTTCGAGAGGTATAGTGCGAAATCCGCCTGGTCGATGTGTTCCTCCAGCAGTCTCAGCTTCGCGTTCTTCTCTGGAATGGCAAAGAACTCTTTCAGTGAGGAAACCATCATCTGGTTGTACTTGTCCTCGGCAAGTTGCTTTTCAAACTTGACGCGGTTCGAGAACATGAAGATGTTGCCCGTGTTGCCGCTGTCAATCGCCTCCGCCACCGGACCATTCAGAAAGGCCGAAGTGTTGCTCACAAACTCGTCTGGCTCCATCTTGCCATACGGTAGCACCAACGCGAAGATAGTCTTCTCCTCCACCGGAATCTGCTCTTGACGCGCGGTCAAATCCCGCAAAATTCCCGTCGTGATGCCATTGCCGGTGCCGCCGCCAGTCGCCGAAATTACCATCGAACCACGAATCAAGTTCGATAGTTGGCGACTTACTGAACCATACGCCTCCAGACCAATCGCGGGGTCCATTCGAGCCCCCTGGAAGACCCCGCTGCCGTCATGCAACGACGCCTGAATCTTCTCCCCTTCCGTCGGAATCTTCGACAACTCGATTTCGGAGATGTTGATTGCCGCGCACTGGGGATCCAATTTGACCGCAATCTTGCTGCCTGCACCGCCTATGCCGATGGTCTTCATTGCTTGAGTTCCTCTAAAAATGCGGAGTTCTTCTTCACAAAGCGCCCCGTGGTGATGAGTTTCTCTAACGCCTTAGCGCCAAAACTGGTTATGTAAATGTTCTTACGGTTGCGCTCGTCCCGAACGTCAATCAGACACAAGATACGCAACGATTCCACGATTGCTACCGCTGTCTGTTTTGTCCGTGTGATGCCACCGCGCTTCAAGTCATCAAATAGGTTCGTGATATTATACTTCACTTGCCGGTCTTCCCCCGTTGCAGCCCAAAGCAATACCAAAAAATGCTCCTCGCCTAAACGCGAAAGCTGTTGCTCAAATAACTCGGTTGAATTGATGACTCCTGGCATGTTGAATCACATGAATGAATTCCGATGGTGCATATACTATAGTGTAATTCTTTCGTTTTGCACGCGCGTATGCGCTTTTTTTCTTATTTATGTTTCTTAAGATGTATTATAATGCACTATAATATAAATTAGCATAGTGAAGTAAAGTATAAAGCAGTGTAGTTATGTTATTGCCGGTCGCATTTCCTTTAAATATGGAATCTATATGGGGGTGCAAGTTAAGATAAATCAAGAGAAATACGGAGGAATTTGACCACAATAGCTCGAGATATAATGAATTATAATAAAGTATAGTATAATATTATGAGATGTGCTTTGGGTTATGCGATAATTCAGGGAGGGATAGACCGAGTAATTCACCCATCATAGGTGGGAACCATAGGTGGGGACTGACCCACAGTATTTCAAGTGACATATCACATTACAAAGTGGTGACAAATCTATTAGTGCAAGCCACTCAATTGATGAAGGACAGCTAGGTGGGGACAGACGGTAGGTGGGACAGACCCAAAACTAAGTAGGTGGGGACAGACGGTAGGTGGGGACAAACCCAAAACTGGGTACAAAACTGGGTAGGTGGGGACAGACGGTAGGTGCAGACGGTAGGTGGGGACAAACCCAAAACTGGGTAGGTGGGGACAGACCCAATACTGCAACGATACTAAAGGGATTCGGCTGTAATAAGGAAACAATGATTGATAAGGAAAATAGCGAGACTGGAAATTGCTTCTATATTATGAAAAGAAATCATAAATGCAACCACACGGGATTTGACACAGAAGTAAGTTTGCTATTCCTGTTCTACCCATTACGAGCCAACTAATGCACAATATCGTCTCATATATTCATCTCATTTCCATGATATTATCGCTGGCGGGACTGGCGAGCATACGCTTGTTCACGCCAGTTTTGCTCTATATGCTCCTCATTCGTTATGGCGGTAAGGTGGGATTTCTGGCAACAGGCGTCGCGCGATTGCAGGCGATGACGCCAGACTGGATGAACAACGACTTGATATTCGTCATCGTGGGCATCCTCGCCGCCTTGGAGATTGCCGCGAATTGGAATAGCACACTTCGCGAATTCCTTGCTGGTTCCAAATTTGAAAAATACATCCGTGTCATCTTCGCGATGCTCATTAGCTTTGGGTTTCTTAGCACACAGGAGGGACAGGGGCTTCAAGAGTTACAAACTTTGCCAGAAGTCAGGGAAGCGGCGGTTCTGCCTTTGTCCCTGCTCGGATCTATATTCTGCGGGGCATTGACTGCATTTTTCTTCAAATTACGTGGAACCATAGTCCGCTGTGTGCATTTGCTTGATCCGGACAACGATCTTCATCTCCAAACCATGCTCGCCGCCGCCGAGGAGAGCCTCGCCATTTTTATCCTGCTGCTGGCGATAGTATTGCCGCTTCTTTCGCTTTTGCTGGCAGTGCTTGTAGTTGGCTTTGGCAAGATGATGCAAACGATTCTCAAAACGCTGGAGGAGAACACAAATCACCTCTGTCCAGCCTGCGGAAAATCCATCTCCAGCCTTGCCGAAGTCTGCCCCGAGTGCGGAGTGCGTCAGGAGCATGTCTCAGCCGTGGGACTCTGCGGGCTGCCACGAAAAGCATCCATAGATATAAACGATGCCAGGCAACTTCGCGCCCATCGCCTCAAGATGCTGATGCTGCATCGCTGTCCACAGTGCGCAACCACATTGCACTATACTTCCTGCAACAAATGCCATCGGGAAATCTGGCAGGACAATGCAACGCGAATGGAATTCGTACAATGCCTGGACCGTCGCGTACTCGTCATCGCGCTTGTCGGCCTGCTGTCCAATGCGATTCCTGTCGTTGGTTTCCTCTGGTTCCTCATCTCCTTCAATGTCTTTGCGATGTCTCCTCTGCGTGCCTTCCTAAATCCCGTTCGGGGGTGCATTGGCAAGTTGCTCTTCACCTTCTTGAAGATTCTGTTTATGCTGATCATCATGCTGATTTCCGCCGTCGTTCCGTTTGCCGGACTTCTTGCGTATGTTCCCTACGGCCTCTATTATCTCCACAGCAGAAGCGTCTTCTTGAAGGCAACCGCCACTGTGCCATAAACGGTATAAGAACTTGATACCTAAAATAAAACACAATTATCCCAAAATCACTCTATGGGTGAATTTTGCGTTCATTTCGGTAATGATGGTATTGGTGGGCTTATGGAATGTATGCCCCTATGAACTACGCGAATTCGGCATTATGGTGTTGCTATTAGAGTTATTTGTCGCCCTGCTATTCGTGCTCTTCCTATTTGGGGCACCGATGGTGGCAGCCCAGGTCTGCGCACGGGAGGCGCGTGATCATTCTGGCAGCCTTCGCCATTTCCTGACTTGGCTTCTGGCTCTGATACAAGCACCGTTCAGTGTTGCGCTCTATATGATCGGGCAACTGTTCTTTAAGTTGCTAAATGCATTGCATACGCAAATAACTCGAGCTTGGGTGGACTGGGCGATAAATGCCGATGAACTCCATGCGAAGTTTTTTTGGGGATGTCTGATCTTGTATTCCATTGGACTTGTAATCGCCTGCCTGCGCTGTCGATATTCTAAAGGAGAGAAAGTATTTATTACAGTTTTGATGTGCTGGCAAGTCATCCTTTGGACTCTGCAATTTCGAATGACTCTAGATTGGTTGAGAAGTTGAATGGCGGTTTGTTTTTCTCCAAAGCGAACAGCGCCACTCACGAGCGGTTCCGGCAAATCTCTGCGATATGCAATGGAAATTGACGCTGGCATTTTGGTCTTTAACGAAACGCTTGTACCTCAAGAAGGTGCCTAACGGCAGATTTTTAGTTTTGACTTTACCCCAAGGATTATCGCGTCCTTTTCGGGCGCAGGATTCTGGTGGTGCCTGCCCCCGCCAGCTGCGTGCCTTTCAGGCACTTGCAGGCGGTCGCGCACTTGTCGTGCGCTCGCCGCTTCGCGGCTATTAAGGTGCCCTCTTGGGGAATAGAGCATAACGAAAAATCAATACATTGTATTATGTTAAGAAAAGGGGAGACGCACCTTGTCCAGTCTGCCGCGCCGATTTTCCCTTGGAAATATAAATCTGTCCCCGAGTTTCCGACGCATTAAGGGGATATTATCTAACAATTGCCGTGGGAGAAGAGTTTTAGAGCCAAATCTACGATACTTGCAGGACGCAAATACATTCCCAATGCACCTATTTTCTGTATTATATTAAACCACAAGACACCCTTCTTAGCCAAGGCATCGGGGAAATACCTCCTGCGATTTGAATGTCTGTGACCTTGGGAAAAAGATACTCCTCCTGCGAGCACAAAGGAGATTGTCATTACGGTCCAGTAATTCGGATTGATGCCTGTTTCTGTATGCAATTTCTTCAAATTCAAATCAAGTCCGTTGAGTTTTGCGAAAGCATAAACTGTCTCTAAAGGAAGGCTCTGCGGCCAATATCGGGAAACCATCTGATGACTTCGAAAAAGGTTTTGACTGCGGCACAGATAGGCTGTGGGAAATTTGCCTGGAACCAAGATCTGGTGAATCTCACGGCGCATCCTGGGGTGAAATTGAAATGGGTCTGCGATGTGAATCAAGAAAACGCACGGCGAGCCGCAGAGCATTTTTCGGTGCCGTGTTGCACGACTGATTTTCTGGAAGCGCTCGGCGACCCGGAAGTGGATTTCATCAAGATTGCGACGACGCATGAAGTGCATCTGCCGATCATTGAGGCTGCGGCAAAGGCTGGCAAGCATATTTTCTGCGAGAAGCCTATGGCAATGGTTGACGAGGAGGCCTACCGGATTATCCACGCGGTTCGCCGTGGCGGAATCAAACTCTGCGTGGATCTGAACCGTCGTATGTCCCCTGCCATGCAGGCACTGCGCAGAAAGTGGTTAGGCCATGCTGCGAATCCTCAACACAATCCTTGGCGTTATGTGGAAACCGTGCGCGAATTGTTACCAGAGGAGAATCTCCCCCACATGATGATCCGCATTCAAGATGAGAGTTCTTCCTACGGGCTGGGGCATCTGGACCCGCTTTCCGGCGGAGGCGAAATTATCGGGGAGAGTGTGCATTGGCTGGATCTGGCGTGCTGGTTCTTTGCACCACAGCTGCCTTGCGAGATCACCGCCTGGGGTTCCTCGCGACTCTCTCATGGAATCCACCTGCGCTTCGACCGAGGCGCCAGCATGACGCTGGACTTCTCCTGCTCCGGGACTTTTGATTTTCCAAAGGAACTCTATGAGGTCACCGACAATGCCGCGCTGTTCCGCTCGCTCCATTTTGTGGAGAACGACTACTACGGAATGCCTGAGAATGCCCCAGAGTTCTTTGCGCCTCAACATGATCCGTTCCCAGAAAAGGGGCAGGGGTTTGCCGCGTTTCAGGCCAAGTACCTCGCGAATGTCGCAGGCAGCACCAATGCTAAGCTTCAAGAAAATGCCACGCCGTTGATGCCGGACAAGGGGCATATCGCGATGCTCGACGGCTTTGTCCGCGCGATACAGGAGGATTTGCCGTCGCCTTGTGATGAACTCGCCGGTTTCCGTTCCACTTATCTGGCGCAGCGTGCGATTGAATCGCTGGAGCTGAAGCGTACTTTATCCATTCCACTGGAAAAGATTACGCCTTGTATTTTGTGATTTAGACCATGAAAGTTTACATCCAAACCGACATCGAGGGAGTCGCCGGATTCTGCTTCTTCGAGAACCGCAAAGACCTCTCCGTGGAGAACTTCCACCATCGCCAGCGGATGCGCCGACTGCTCACGGGCGAGGTCAACGCCGCGGTCCAGGCCGCCTTTGCGGAGGGCGCGGACGAGGTGCTGGTCAACGACAATCACGGGAGCGGATACAATATCCTCTTCGAGGAACTGGATTCGCGTTGCCGGATTATCCATGGCAGGAATTCCTCCGGACCGCATTGGCTGCCGCTGCTGGCAGGCAGTGACGCGCTGGTGCTGATTGGCATGCATGCGATGGGCGGCACGCCGGTTTCCATTACCCCGCACAGCCTGTGGAAAGTCAATGGTGGCGCGTTATATCTGAGCGAAGGCACCATGGCGGCCGCCATCGCAGGCGATTTGGGGATTCCTGCGGTCTTTGTTTCCGGCGATGACAAAATCACCGCCGAGTTTAAGGGGAAGTTGCCGCAGATTGAGGCCGTGGCGGTCAAGCAGGCGTTGTCGCCGTACATGGCGTGTTCCATGATTCCAGCACGGTCCTGCGAAGAGATCGCCCAGGGAGTTCGCAGGGGGTTGCGTCGGCGCACGACCATCGCGCCATATCGCATTCCCGGACCGGTGGAATTGACCCTGCTGGATTCAGAGAACCATGTCCCGCCCCTGAAAGAAGTCATGCCCCCTGTCACGGCAGACACCATCAGCGAGGCGTTCCTGAAATACGAGAAGGAAATGCCCTGGACGACTTTCGACCTGCAACTGCCGGACGGCTTCGTGTTTCCATGACGGTTTCTGCGTGGAAATCTGGTTGGTGCAAAACGGTTAAATAATGGGATTTATATACTTGACTTGGATGATCCGTGGTGATAAAAACGGGAGGGACGCGCTCCTGCGCGCCCTACACGGCATGAACCAAACTCCACTCTCCAACTAAAGTATATAATTTCCAAACAATTCCGTCAACTTTGACATAGCCTTTGCGGCTTCGGATGGACTGTGGCATCAAAACGTTCCCTCTTCCTCTGTTAAGGTTTAGGGCTTTTCCTCGATCTTGCTAGGCAAACTGAAGAAACGGACATACGGAGAAAGCCAATGGATTTGACACAGGCCAATGTACGCGAGCAGTTTAGGAACCATCCCGTGTTCACGGAACTCCACCGTGGCGTGAATTTCGGCTTCATGGCCAAACGCGGATATTACTCCAAGGCGGAGGTGCTTGACCAGCCTCGGCTGATGGCCGCCGCTGGCATCAATTTCAGCACGCTGAACGCCAACATCTGCCAGGAGACCTACTTTTCCAGGCGCGTTTTCCTCGATTTCGTCTTCTCCTCGGGTGAAGTCGAACTGACGGAGATGGTCAAGGCATTTCATGACCACGGCATCCATCCAGTCCTGAAGCCCTGCCTCACGCCGCTGGACGGTGCCTGGATGGGAAGCGTCGCGATGCCCAGCACCAGCCAGATCGCAGGAGTCTCCCACAACTACACTGGCGAATGGTTCTCCAGCTACACCGACGCGATTTGTTTCTATGCCGAATTCGCCGAGAAAAACAACATCGCGGCGATGATGGTCGGCGCGGAGAACTACGGCGTCGAGCAGTGGGACGACGAGTGGCTCCGCCTGATTGATAAGGTGCGGGACATCTACTCGGGACCGCTCACGTATGAATTCACCCCGTCATCCCATAATCAGCGCGAACTCAAATGGGTGGGCAGTCTCGACTTCCTGAGCTACAGCTACTATCCGCCTGCGCGGAAGCTGCCCGAGGGGATGCTGTTCCGCGACGCGCCTGCGCTTTCCGTGGAAGAGATGACGGCCTTTCTAGCCCCAAACCGCGAGCGGATTCGCTCCATCGTCGAGCACTTCGGAAATTTGCCGATTGCGTTCACGGAAATCGGCGTTCGCTCGGCGCACGGCTGCACGGCGCGGCCCTATGACTACTTGACCGAAACCGATTACGACGGCGAGGAGCAGGCCAACTACATGGAGGCGGTTTTCCAAACCTTCAGCGACATTCCCCAGTGGCTAGGCCTCTACTGGTGGAAATGGGACGAGACGCAGAACCGCCCGCACTATCACACCGATCCGCGCGGCGACAAGGGCTTCACCATCCAGGGGAAGCTTGCGGAGGAGGTTTTGCGCAGGTGGTTCAAGAAATGAAACAGCGGTGCCTGTCACCGATGCCTCAATTAGGGAGGTATGCCCCCACCCCCTTCGGAAGTAATGTAATGCGATTTCGGCCGGTTGCAAATTCGTTGTCAGGAAAGGAAACGGAATCGTAGTTTTCCTATGATTTTGTCTTGGGACTGTAATTTTACCGGACCGCTGTGACCCCAAATTATGGACCTGCGAATTCTATCCATCACCCTGCCGTTGTTGGCATTGACACTGGGCGTCAGCTGTTGGCGAAAGACGCTCCGCGAGGACTGGCTGGCGATTCTGGGGCTGGCGTGCACGCTGATTGGGGACTACTTTCTGGCGATAACGCACGCCTCCAGAACCTCCTGGCGCTTCGTCTATGGGGTCATCGGCTTCGCGCTGGCACACGCCTGCTGGATGGCGCATCTACTGCGCGGGAGACGTCTTCCGCAATTTGCGGTACTCGTCGGGTTGCTGACGCCGCTGCTGCCCTATCTGCATATCCAGGTCCTGCCCAACGCCGTCTCGCATGTCGGTGTCGCCATCGTGTTATATACGATTCTTTCCTGCCTGAGCCTCGCCTGCGCAGTGGCCAGCGGGAAGCCGCTGTGGATGCTGGCAATTGGGGCGCTCTTTGTCTCGGACTTCTTCATCTCCGCAGGAAGTTTCACCGACGACCCGCTGCTGGGGCGGTATGTCGCCCCGTTCTACCTCCTGGCGCTCCTCTCCGTTGCCACTGCAGTGCTGTTTCCGAAACCGTCGTTTATATTACCATATAACTCATTGAATAACAACAAATTAGCATTATTTATTTCGCTGGTTCTATATCTCTTCGCGGTATGTTTCTTCATATTTGCGATGCTCAAGGCACCCAGCGGTCATTATCAGCCACTTCGTCAGATGCTGAGCCACCTCGGTCGTCGGCAAGTGGATGGCGTGGCGTATCCGCTGTGCCATTACCTCTTTGTGCTGGGGATGACCTTCTCCGCGCTCGCCTTCGCGGTGGCCACGCCGCATCTGGCGGCGATGGTCAAGTGGAAGCGTCTTCGCTGGCTGGCGGAACTTGCTGGCGCGCTGACGGCTGGCGGACTGGTGATGATCGCCTTGATTCCGGAGGACGTGAACATGGGCTGGCACTGCAACGGCTGTGGCGTGGCCGCGCTCGGCGGCGGACTTTTTCTCGTACTTCTCTGGCCACACCGCTGGGAATGGCTCCTGACCGGTGAACTCCTGCTGGTCTTCGGCGCCTTCGAGGCGTGCATTTTCCTCCATCGAATGCACCGCATTCCTTTTTCGCCCGCCATTCCGACCTTGCAGAAGGCGCTCATCGTCTCGTTCATGCTCTGGGGGATTTGGCAATGCGTCAAGTCGTTTCTTGGCGGGGGGAGGGCGGCCAAACAAGCCACAGGCGGCCATTGAAGGGTTATATTATTCATATTGTAATAGAGACCCTCTGGTCAAACATTAAGGAAAAGGAATGAAACTACCGGATTTGGGGCTATATGGCAAGAGCGTTCTTCGCCTGGCCGATTTGAGTGACGCGCAGGTGACTGGCCTGGTGGACTTGGCGATTGCGCTGAAGGCGCGAAAGCGTGCTGGCGAGAACCTGGTTGACCCTCTGCTGAAGGGCAAGAATATCTGCCTCATCTTCGAGAAGAGTTCCACGCGCACCCATTGCGCCACCTGCGTGGCGGTCCACGACGAGGGCGGCTCGCCCGAATATCTGAGTTCCTCCGACATCCATTTCGGCAAAAAGGAGTCCGTGAAGGACTCCGCGCGCGTGCTGGGACGCATGTT
Organism: Victivallales bacterium; assembly: GCA_017617415.1. Taxonomy (GTDB): domain Bacteria; phylum Verrucomicrobiota; class Lentisphaeria; order Oligosphaerales; family Oligosphaeraceae; genus RGIG1601. Next base: position 22,871 of record JAFZWH010000160.1, read on the forward strand.
CGACGGCATCATGTTCCGCGGCTTCAAGCAGAAGACCGTCGCGGACCTGGCGACCTACAGCGGCATCCCCGTCTGGAATGGCCTCACCGACGACTGGCACCCCACGCAGATTCTGGCGGATTTCCAGACCATCAAGGAGCATTTCGGACACCTCAAGGGACTGAAACTTGCCTTCCTGGGCGATGGCCGCAACAACATGGCGAACTCCCTGATGGTCGGTTGCAGCAAGGTCGGCATGGACTTCGTGGATGTCTGCCCGCCGGAACTCGCCCCGACGCAGGAGGTGCTGGACATCGCAGCGGAGGGCGCGAAGCGCAACGGCTGCAAGATCGAGGTCAGCCATGACCCGGTGGCGGGCGTGGCCGGCGCGAATATCCTCTACACGGACGTCTGGGCATCCATGGGCGAGGAGGCCAAATTCCAGGAACGCCTCGCGCTCTTGCGGGACTACCAGGTGAACATGGCGATGGTGCAGAACACCGGCAACGCCGACCCCGCGAAGTTGATTTTCCTGCACTGTCTGCCCGCGTTCCACAACAACGAGACCGAGGTCTCCAAGGAGTGCGGGGCGCTGGAGGTCACGGAGGAGGTCTTCGAGTCCGAGTATTCCAAAGTTTTCGACGAGGCGGAAAACCGCCTGCACACCATCAAGGCGATGATCGTCGCGTCGCTGGCAAAATAGGGCCGAGAGTTTCCCGGCCTCGCTGGCCGGGCGAGGCAAAAGGAGACAAACGATGTTGCACCGGAAAATGTTGCAGGAAATCGCCTGGGCGGATTTCCAGAAGCTCTCCCTGGCGGAGAAGGCGCCGTATTTCGTGCAGTCCAGCGGTCGGCCATACCACTGCGTGATGGCGCAGCAGTTCGACCGCGAGATGCTCGACCACCTCTGCGACCTGGCCACCCGCATCCGTCGCATCGGCAAGAGCAAGCAGGGCATGGACTATCTCTCCACCCTGCTGAAGAACAAGCGCGCGATGCTCTATTTCACCCAGCCCAGCACGCGTACCTTCCTGTCATTCTATTCGGCGTGCCAGATTCTGGGCATCCGCCCGGCGGAGGTCCGCGACCCCGACATCTCCAGCGAGGCGAAAGGCGAGACCAAGGAGGACACCATCCGCACCTTCAGCTCCTTCTTCGACCTCATCATCATGCGCACGCCGATGCAGGGCTTCGCCGAGGAGATGGCGTGGATGATCTCCAATACCGACCGCCCCATCCCCATCATCAATGCGGGTTCCGGAAAAGACCAGCACCCCACCCAGGCGCTGCTGGACATCTATACCCTCGCGCGCTCCTTCGAGAAACGGGGCGGCATCGACAACAAGACCGTCCTCTTCTGCGGGGACCTCGCCCGCGGCCGCACCGTGCGCTCCCTCTCCGGCCTGCTGATGAACTACACCAACGTCCGCCAGATCTTCGCCGCGCCGGAATGCCTCCAGATCGGGCAGGACATCCTCGACCGCCTCAAGGCGGCCGGCATCGAATACGAGGTCACCACCGACTTCAAAGGCAAAATCCCCGAGGCCGACGCCATCTACATGACGCGTCTTCAGGACGAGTGGGGCGATGTCTCCGGCCCGCCCTACAAGCCGGAGGACTACTTCTTCACCGGCGACGACCTCAAGGTGCTGAAGCGCGAGGGCATCATCATGCATCCCCTCCCGCGGCGCAAGGAAATCTCCACCGAATGTGACAACGACTCCCGCGCGGTCTATTGGCGGCAGGTGCGCAACGGAATGTGGATTCGAGCCGCCCTCATCGCCACCACTTTCTGCCGCGACGACGAAATCACCCAGTACTACATGCTCAACAACCGGTAGCCGACTATGCTGAACGCCAAAACCATCGTCGTGGGTGTGCAGTCCGACGATCCCTTCACCAGCGACATTGCGCATTACATGCGGCAGGAGGTCGATGTCTCCGACATCCTCGCCTACAAGGAGTTCGCCAATACCGAGTTCTGCCCGCGCTTCCTGAGCGACGAAAGCGACTTCGACCATATCGGGCATGGGCTGGACGGCAAGACCGTCATCATCGTCTCCGCCTGCTCCGGAAACCTCACCCGCAACGCCCGCGCCATGCGCACCTTCCTGGTCGCCCGCGCCGCCAAGGACAACGGCGCCGAGCGCGTGGTACTCATCGAGCCGGACCTCTTCTACAGCGCGCAGGACCGCGGACCACGCCCCGAATATGGCCGCGTGGCCTTCCAGCGCTCCGTCTCCGACTACAAGAAGTTCGACGGACAGCCCTGGAGCGCGATGCTTTATGCGCAGCTGCTCAAGACCGCCGGGGTGGACGAGATCATGACGGTCCACAACCACTCCGTCGCCGTCCAGGAGCTCTTCACCAATACTTTCAACGGATATTTCCACAACCTCTCGCCGGCGAGGCTCTACGCCAGTTATCTGGCCAACCATTCGCAGTTGGGGCAGCCTGACGACGACCAGGGAATCATCGTGTGTGCGCCGGACAAGGGCGCCACGCCCTTTGCGCAGTGCGTGATGAAGGCCTACGAGGAGGAAATCTCGCGAGACCTTCTCTCACGGCATAAGAAGCCCGATTTTTTGATTATGTCCAAGGAGCGCCTGGGCGAGCGCGAGGTGGTGATGAAGCCCGCGCCGGATTCCCCCACGAATTTCGATGCGCTCAAGGGCCGCGAGGTGGTGGTGTGCGACGACATGGTCCGCACTGGCGGCACCATCATGGCATGCTGCAAGCAGCTCAAGGCGGCCGGCGCCGCACGCGTCCTCTTCGTGGTCACGCACTTCTACTCCTCGCAGGAGGTCAAGGACAACCTGGGTAGCGACGTGGTGGACGAGATCATCACCACCGACACCCTCCCGAACATCCTGAACCGCGACATGCAGGGACGCCTCCGCAAGAAGATGCTTGTCCTCAAGCTGGAGAAGTGGATTGTCAACGAACTGCGGCGCCAAGTCCTGCATCAAGACTTGCCGGCCTACGACCCGCCATATTCGGTGGACATCTCCCACAAGAACCCCTACTGGCTGGCCAGCCAGGCGCTCCGCGACCTCATCTGAACAGCCCCAATCAACTATTGCCATCCCCTTGCGCCCTGACAAGGGGACAACATTGTCGGGCTGATTCTATTTCAGAGTTCATTGCCATCATGCCACTTGTGAAATACTCCACCCCGACTGATCTCAAGGAAGCGCGTTTCACGGGAGGATTGCTGGCGAGACGTCAGCAGACCGCCTTGGACACGACGATTCCCGCCACGATGGCGAAGACGATTGAGACCGGCCGGCTGGATGCCTTCCGTTTGACGTGGCGGCCTGGCCAGCCCAAGAAACCGCACGTCTTCTGGGACTCGGACACCGCGAAGGTGCTGGAGGGAATGGCGGGGGCTCTGGCTTTGCGACCGGATCCGGCTTTGGAGGCCGAATATGACCGCTGGGTGGACCTCATCGTCTCCGCCCAGCAGCCGGATGGCTACCTGAACACCCATTTCACGGCGGTGGAGCCGGAGAAGCGCTTCACCAATCTGCATGACTGGCACGAACTGTATTGCTGCGGGCATCTGATTGAGGCCGCCGTGGCAGGCTATACCCTGCTGGGAAAGCGCAAACTGCTGGACTGCCTTTGCCGTTACGCCGACTATCTGGTCAGCTACTTCGGCCCTGGAAAACATCGCGGATGGCCAGGCCACGAGGAAATCGAACTGGCGTTGATGAAGCTATACCAGGTCACGGGCAAGGCGCAGTATCTGGAATTGGCGCAGTATTTTATCAATGACCGGGGCACCGAGCCGCATTTTTACATCGAGGAGGAAAAGACGCAGGCGGGTGGTTCTTGGCATCGTACCCAGAACCAGACTCACGCGCCAGTCCGCCGACAATTCACGGCGGAGGGGCATGCCGTGCGGGCGATGTATCTCTTCGCCGGAGCCGCCGACGTGGCGGGAGCTACGGATGACCAAGAACTGCTTCAGGCGTGCGAGGCTGTCTTCGAGAATGTCCGCACCCGACGGATGTACATCACGGGCGGACTGGGTTCCTGCTTTGCGGGAGAGCGCTTCACCACCGACTATGACCTGAGCAACGGCGCGATGATGTATGCGGAAAGCTGTGCCTCCATTGCGCTGGTCTTCTTCTGCCAGCGAATGCTGAATCTCACGGGCGAGGAGAAATATGCGGACGTCCTGGAACGGACGCTCTTCAACGGCGTGCTTGCTGGCATCAGCCTCTCCGGAGACCGCTTCTTCTACACCAATTATCTGGAAGTGGACGAGAATCTCTGCTGCTACAATTCTGGCTCGCCCGTCCGCAAGGAATGGTTCGACTGCTCCTGCTGTCCGACCAATTTCGCGCGCTTTCTGACTCAGATGCAGCAATATGTCTTCTCGGTCGGGGACACGGAGCTGCGGCTGCATCTGCCAGTTGACATGGAGATTCGCCACCAGTTCGCAAATGGCATGGTCGCTCGCCTGGCTGTTACAGGAGGCTATCCCTACCATGGCAAGGTGTCGATCGCCGTGCTGGAAGACGGCGAGTACACGCTCTCCCTGCGACTGCCTGGCTGGTGCCGAAATGCCGTTGTCGAGGTGAATGGCGAGCGTGTTTATGCAGGGACAGGGGGGAAGTATCTTCCATTGACGCGGAAGTGGTCCAAAGGCGACTGCCTGACATTGGAGTTGGAGATGCCTGGGGAATTTATCCGCTGCAATTCCAAAGTGACCACGAATGCGGGACGGGTTGCGGTGATGCGCGGGCCGGTGGTCTATTGCGTGGAAAGCCGAGGGCTGTCAGGCGAAGTGCGCAATTTTCTTGTGGACACCGACCGTCCTCCGGAATTGGCTCCCGCGCCAGAGGGTCTGCCTTCAGATGCTCCGGCATTGCGGCTTTTCGGCCAGTTGGAGCAACCCGACGAGACGGAGGAACTCTATTTTGTGGGCAGGCCGCGTTGTGCGCCTTGCACCGCGCTGGCCATCCCGTATGCCCTGTGGAACAACTGCGGACCGACCAATATGGCAGTCTGGCTCAGAACCACTGGAGCAGGTGCATAAGCGGAGTTGGAAGTCATTTGGATATTGTCAGAACGAAAAGGTCAGGGGCTGAAAACCCGTTGCCAGTTTTCCATAATCTGAGTGGCGAGCAGGGCAGGGGACTCCTGGCGTAATTCTCCAAGACGTTTGATGATGGCGTTGAGGTCAATCGGAGAACTTTCTTCTGCCCCAGGCAGTCGCTGGAATGGATAGTCGCTGTCCACGAGAAGTCGATTCGCAGGGATGACTTGCGCTGCCCCCGTCTGACGAGTTGCGGAAGGGGTGCCCACTGCGAAGCCGAAGGAAAAATAGCAGTTGTGAAGCGTGGACAGTAGTTGCCGAGCCACCTCGCGACTGCCGTTGAAACTGTGCAGGACAGTGGTGACTTCAGGATATTTCGCAAGGATGGTCGGCGCACAGTCCCAGGCACGGCGAAGATGCAGGACGGCAGGACGGCGATGCTTCTCAGCCAGGGCAAGCTGCGCCTCGAACCAGTGGAGTTGCCGTTCACGGTCATTCCGTCCGTCTGCGAAGTCCAGGCCGATCTCGCCGATGGCGAGGGCAGGGCAGTTGGCCAGAAAGGTATCAAGTTCTTCCAGAGCGGATTCTGATGCCTCTTCCAAATACCATGGGTGGATGCCGAGGGTGACACGAATTTCCGGAAGATGCTCATTCGCCAAGGCAATCGCCTCAGGCCACTCTATGTAATGCGCTGTCGCGCTCGCCAATCCCACGACACCTGCCGCCCGCCAGTCTGTCAGCCGTGGCAGGTCTTCGCGAGTCAGATGAAGATGTGCGTCGTAAATTGTCATATCCGCTTGATGCAGAACACTCATTGAATTTTAGACAATATAGTTAACTTACTTGTAACAAATATATTAACTATATTTTTATGAAAAAGAGTAGGAAAACTAAGATTCCATTTCCTTTTTCGGGGACCGACTTGCAATGTGTCGAAAACACAGTTATAGTAACCCTGAAAGGGGTGGGGGCTTTACCTCCCAATATGGAACGCGCGTACGCGCAGAGCGCAGATACGCTAAATAAACGATTTTTCAAAAGGCCGGAGGCCCAAATCAGACTTCCGGCCAATTGTGTTATCCGAAGTATTCGACGCCGGAGAGGAAGATGCCCTGCTCCTTGTTGCCAGGGACGTTCTTGCCGATGTCGGTGTCCCACGAGCGTTCGGAGTGTCCCATCTTGCCGAGGATGCGTCCGTCGAAGGAGGTGATGCCCTCGATGGCGTCCACGGAGCCGTTGGGATTCCACGGCATCGCATTGGCGGGCTGGCCATTCAGGTCGGCATATTGGAAGGCGACCTGGCCATTCTGAATCAGCTCGGCGACCTGCGCGGGCGTGGCGTGGAAACGGCCCTCGCCGTGCGAAATCGCGACGGCATGGACATCGCCGACGTTCGCATGGCGCAGCCACGGCGACTTCACGCTGGTCACCACGGTGTTGACCATGGTGGCGGCGTGGCGGCCGAGGTTGTTGAAGGTCAGCGTCGGCGCATCGGCGTCCAGCGCCGGACGGATTTCGCCGTAGGGCACCAGTCCCAGTTTGATGAGCGCCTGGAAGCCATTGCAGATGCCCAGCATCAGGCCATCGCGTTCTTGGAGCAGCCGTTCCATCGCCTCGCGGACGCGCGGGTTGCGGAAGGTGGTGGCGATGAACTTGCCGGAGCCGTCCGGCTCGTCGCCGCCGGAGAAGCCGCCGGGGAAGGCGACGATCTGCGCGTTGTCGATGGCCTTGACCAGCTTGGCGACGGAGTCCTCGATGTCGGCGGCGGAGAGGTTCCGAATCAGCACGAGTTCGGGAATGGCTCCTGCATTCGCGAAGGCCTTGGCGGTGTCGAATTCGCAGTTGGTGCCAGGGAAGACCGGAATCAGCACGCGGGGCTTGGCGACCTTGATGGTCGGCTTGGCCTCGTTGCGTTTGGCGTAGGGCGACCAGGTGGCCATCGGCAGGTCCGCGACCGTGGTCGGGAAAATCTTCTCCAGAGGGCGTTTCCAGGCAGGGATGGCCTCATAGAGCGGAATCCGCATGGTGCCTTCGATGAGAATCGCCTCGTCAGAGGTGGTGCGGCCGATCACCTGGAAGCCGTCGAGTTCCGTCTCGGACTCCACGACGACGGCGCCGTAGTCGGGCGTGAAGAAACTGCCAAGTTCCTGCGGCGCAGGTCCAGCAAAGCCCACGAGGTTCCCGAAGCACATCTTGGAGATGGCGACGGCGAGACCCCCGCATCCAACCGTCTGGGCCGCCAGAATGCGCCCGGCCTGGATTTCCTGATGCAGCCGCGCGAAGTTCTCGCGAAGTTTTACGAAGTCCGGCGTGCTGTCCGCCAATCGGGTGACAGGCAGCAGCGAGACCACGTGGCCCGCGCCCTTGAACTCCGGGCTGACCACCTTGCGCGCATCCGCGGGAACCACCGCGAAGCAGACCAGCGATGGCGGTACGGTCAGATGCTCGAAGGTGCCGGACATCGAGTCCTTGCCGCCGATGGCAGCCGTGCCGAACTCCAGTTGCGCCTTCAGGCCGCCGAGCACCGCCGCGAGGGGCCGTCCCCAGCGTTCCGGCACGAACTCCAGATGCTCGAAGTACTCCTGGAAAGAGAGCCGCGCCTGCGAGGCGTCGCCGCCCGCCGCCGCGATTTTCGCAAGGGCCTCGACGACCGAGTAGATGGCGCCGTGGTAGGGGCTCCACGAGCAGATGTACGGGTCGTAGCCGTGGGACATCAGCGTGCAGAAGTCGGTCTTGCCCATCGTGGGCAGCTTGGCGCACATCGCGTCGATGGGCGTGAGGCGCGTCTTTCCGCCGTAGGGCTCCAGCACCGTCGCCGCGCCGATCGTGCCGTCAAAACGCTCGCCCAAGCCCTGCTGGGAGCAGACATTGAGTTCGCCCAAGACATCTACCCAGTTCTCCAGCAGCGTATGCGGAACGGGCGGCGGCGTGAAGGGATTCGCGGTGGCGTCGGGCGCGCCGACGATGGCCTTGGCGTGCTGCGTCACGCCATTGGTGTCCAGGAACTCGCGGGAGATGGAGACGATGGACTTGCCGCGCCAGCTCATCTCCAGACGGCCCTCGCCGGTCACGGTGGCGACAGCGGTGGTCTCGAGGTTCTCCTCGGCGGCCAGCGCCGCGGCCTTCGCGGCATCTTCGGCGGCGACCACGACCGCCATGCGCTCCTGGGACTCGGAGATGGCAAGTTCCGTGCCGTCCAGCCCGTCGTATTTCTTGGGCACGAGGTCGAGGTTGATTTGGAGGCCGGGGGCCAGTTCGCCGATGGCGACGGAGACGCCGCCCGCGCCGAAGTCGTTGCAGCGCTTCACGAGCGTGGAGAACTCCGCGCGGCGGAAAAGCCGCTGGATATTGCGCTCGGTGAGCGGGTTGCCCTTCTGGACCTCCGCGCCGCAGGTGTGCAGGGACTCTGCGGTGTGGGCCTTGGAGGAGCCAGTCGCCCCGCCGCAGCCGTCACGGCCAGTGCGTCCACCGATGAGCAGAATCACGTCGCCTGGCGCGGGTGTCTTGCGGATGACATTCGCCTGCGGAGCGGCCGCGATGACCGCGCCCAGTTCCAGGCGCTTCGCCACAAAGCCGGGGTGGTAGTACTCCTGGACCTTGCCGGTCGCCAGACCAATCTGGTTGCCGTAGGAGGAGTAGCCCGCCGCCGCCGTGCGCGTGATCTTGCGTTGCGGGAGCTTGCCGGGGAGCGTCTCGGAGACAGGCACGCGCGGGTCACCGGCGCCGGTGATACGCATCGCCTGATAGACGTAGCTGCGGCCGGAGAGCGGGTCGCGAATGGCGCCGCCCAGACAGGTCGCCGCGCCGCCGAAGGGCTCGATTTCGGTGGGGTGGTTGTGCGTCTCATTCTTGAACATGATCAGCCACGGTTCCGTCTTGCCGTCCACGGTCGCATCGGCGACGATGGAACAGGCGTTGATTTCGTCCGAGGCGTCGAGATTCGCGAGTTTGCCCTGGCGTTTGAGTTCCTTGGCGCCGATGGTACCAATGTCCATCAGGCAGAGCGTCTTGTTTTCGCGGCCCAGGCGTTTGCGCACCTCGAGGTATTCGCGGTAGGAGGCCTCGATGGGCGCGGCGAGCGCGGAGTCCTTCGGGAACTCGATTTCGTCCAGGCTGGTATGGAAAGTGGTATGACGGCAGTGGTCGGACCAGTAGGTGTCGATGACCTTGATTTCGGTGAAAGTCGGCTCGCGCTTCTCCTGGTCGCGGAAGTAACTCTGCACGAAAGCGAGGTCCTCTGCGCTCATTGCCAGCCCCAGTTCCTTCACCATTGCGGCGATGCCATTGGCGTCCAGCGTGAGGAAGCCCGTCATCACCTTGACGTCCTCCGGGACGGTGGTTTGGATCTCCAGGCTCTCGGGCTTCACGCCCATCACGCACTCGCGGCTCTCGACGGGGTTGATGAGGTAGTTCTTGATGCGGACGACATCCTCGGCGGAGACCTCGCCCAGGAGGGCGTAGAGCGTCGCGGTGCGCACCAGCGGCTTCTCCTTCTGGGTGAGCAACTGGATGCACTGCGCGGCGGAGTCCGCCCGCTGGTCATACTGCCCCGGGAGGTATTCCACCGCAAACCACTGTGCCCCTTCGATTTCCGGGTGCGTCTCCAGATAGACGGCGTCGCAGTTCGGCTCGGAGAGCACGGAGGCGGTCGCGGCCTGGAACTCGGCCTCGCTGAGTCCCGAAAGGTCGTAGCGCTTCAGTACGCGCAGCCCCGTGAGCGAGGAGATGCCGAGGGTCTCGCGCAGGTCGGAGAGGAGATTCTGGGCCTCGACGTCAAAGCCGGGGCGTTTTTCCACAAAAGCACGGAATACTAGAGTCATTGCGAAAGCAAATGGGTTGAATTGGCAGATGAAGCGGGATTTTCCTCAATATAATGCAAAAACCAGAGACTACCGCTGGCCTCTTTCACTGGCGCACACAGTGGCGTTGCAGGGCGCGACGGCTTCCGTCAATCCCGCAGACAGCCGACGGGCACCACCAGCACGCCGTCCTTCCGGCGGTATGCGTATTCGCCAGTTCCCGTGAGGACCATTTTGAACGCGGGGTTCCGCAGAATTTCCACCGTAATTCGGCGAATTGTTAAGAAATCGTTCGGCGAATTGTTGAAAATCCACTCGGCGAATTGTTGAGAGTTTTGGGAAAATTGGTGCCTGTCCCCGCTGTTTGAAAGTATTCCTATAAAATGCTCCCGAATTATATTATTGAATCTTCCCTTTTCAACTTGTTCCAGCCATGAAACGACACCTTTCGATCTTGCTTGCCTTCGTATGCGCCACTGCGCTTGCCGCTCCATTCACGCTGGTGGAGGAAGGCCGTCCCGCCGCCGCGATTGTGGTGAGCCGCTGGAGCGACCAGCAGGAGGCCCTTGCCGCCGTTCAGTTGCAAGCGTGGGTGCTTCAGATGACTGGTGCGGAACTGCCGATTCTCACGTCGGCGTATGACCACAAATTCCTTGCCGGATGGCAGGATGGCGGACGGCTCCCCGAGGTCGCGCCCTACGGCGAACTCCAGCCAATCTTCGTGGAGTTTGACGGCGGACTCGCCTCCGAGGAGTACCGTCTGGAGGTCGCCGAGACGCATATCCGCATCCAGGGCGGGAGTTCATACGCTCTGCTCTACGGCGTGGACGCCTTGCTGGAGCGTCTGGGCGTTCTGTGGCCGCATCCGGATCGCCGGTGGCGGGAGGTCCCTCAGACCGGCACGCTCCGCGTCGAGGCGTGCGAGGAGTCCTCGAAGCCTTTCTTCCGCATCCGTGCGGTGCATCATCACCAGTCGGACCACGCGCTTTTTGCCTGGATGGGCCTCAACCGCCTGAACTACCGCCTCCAGAACCCTCCAGGGTGGTATGACACGGGGCTGATGGCGCACTACGGCGTCCGTCCCTTTTTCATCTCGCACAGCTGGCACTTCTGGGTGACTCCGAAGGCGCTTCAGGAGCATCCCGAGTGGAATCCGGTCATCGGCGGAGAGCGTCAGACCGTGAATGCGGAGGGCAACGAGTCGCTGGTCCACTACCAGATGTGCATCGGCAATCCGGAATTGCGCAAATATGCGGTGGAGCAGATGAAACAATACCTGCGCGAGAACCCGCAGATGCCCATCGTTCCCCTGGAGGCCAATGACGGCGGCGGCTACTGCGAGTGCGATGCGTGCCAGACCTACGGCGCGACCATCTCCGAGAGGTTCTTCCGCTTTGTGGCGGAGATTGCGGAGGAGGTCGGGCGGGAGTTCCCGAAGGTCACGGTGCTGTGCCTGAGCTACGGTCCGCACACGGAGGTGCCCAGCGTCCGTCTGCCGGAGAATGTCGGCATCGGCGTGGTGTACAACGACCGCAACTACGCGAGGCCGCTCACCGACGCGTCGAACCGTCCCTACTACGACCAGCTCGGCAAGTGGGCTGAGGCCTACCCCGGGCGCGTCTATATCTACGAGTTATGGTCGAAGACGCGCTTCGTGGGGTGGCCGCATCCCTACGCGAAGGTCTTCGCCGAAGACATCCGGCTCTACCGCGACCTGAAGTTGGCGGGGCTCTGCCCCGAGGGCATCCATCCGTCAGCCTTCCAGGAGTTCCTGCGCGGGAAGTTGTCCTGGAATCCCGACCAGGAGTGGCAGGGGCTTCTCAAGGAGTTCTGCGCCAAGATGTACGGCGAGGCGGCGGGGCCGATGGAGGAATATCATCTCCTAATGGAAAACCGAATGGCGGAACATGGCAAGAACCTGGACGACCTGACCTCCATCTCCGAATTCGTGGCGCCCATCGACCAGACGGCGCTGGAACTATTGAACCGGGCGGCAGCCCTGGCGGACACGCCGCAAATTGCCGAGCGCGTGGCCGCCGAGCGCATGGGCTTCCTGAAACTCCACAATGTCCTGGAGCAGTGGATGCCCTGTTCGCGGGACGTCGTCACCGACGAGATGCGGAACGCAAATCTCCTGCCCAACGGCGATTTCGAGAATGGCTGGAAGAACCTCGGCGCGGACACCCGCTGGGGAGAATACAACTTCGAGGTCATCGACGGACAGGCCTACCACGGGAAGAAGTGCGGACAGGCCACTGTCGTCACCCAGGGATGGGGGCGTTTCGTGCTGGAGGCCTCCGGCCTGGACATCTCCAAAAAGTACACGCTCTATTGCGCGGTCAAGTGCCTGGACGGCGCGGAGGGCGGGAACTTCTGGTTCTGCCCTGGCGGGATGCCCGCCCAACTCTATACCCTCGGACCCACCAATGGCGAGTGGTACCGCGCAGTTTTCCGCGACATCGAAATCCGCGAGGGCGAAATCACCGTGCTCCCCACCGTCCACGACATTCCCACCAAAGGACGGGTCCTCTACGACGACATCGTGTTGCTCCCGCAGGAGTAAAAATCATCCGTTGGTCCTTTGATATAGCGTTATAGTATATCAAAGAACGAGGCAAAATGGAGGGGAAACGATGGATGAGCCAGTAGGCTTCAAGAGCAATCAGGTGGCGGAGGTTCTGCGGAAGAAGATTTTGTCGGGGGAGTATCCCTACCATAGCAAGTTGCCGACCTGCCGGGAGTTGGCTCGGCTTCACGGGGTGAGTTATGTGACGATGCACAAGGCGCTCACCTGGCTGGAGAAAAGCGGCTATATCACGATGCGGGAGCACGTCGGCACCACGGTGAGTTTTATCCAGAATGCCTCGACGCCGACTTGCCGAGTGGTGAATCTGGTCACCAACGACTCTCTGCATCCCGCCACCCAGATCTTTTTGGAGCAGGGGCAGGAGATGTTCGCCGGGCACGGCTGGGAAATCCGGCAGTTCCGACTCAACGAATATGACAAGAATCTGCCGGATACGGCACTCCAGGCGGTCATCTCCCCAGACGCCTATTCGATTTTTTTCGATGTGCGCACGGCCTTTCAAAATACGCTGGCCAGCCAGAAGCATTTCTATGAACGCACCATCTATATCGGCGAGTATCTTCCCGACCCGCGCCTGACCTGCATCATCTGTGACGGTGCCAGCGAAATCAGCAAACTCCTGGAGCATTTCCAAGCCCGGGGACGCACGAATACGGCAATCTACTGCTATGGAATGGCGAACAATCTCGCCGCCAACCAGCGCATCAGCTACTGGAGAAGCAATATGATGGGGGCGGGGAAGTCCTTCCAGTGGTGTTCCGAGCATATCTTCTTCTGCGAGGCCAGCCAGGACTACGAGGACCGGCAGTGGATGTACGACTCCTTTGAGGAACTCCTGAAGAATGACCGTCTCTCCGACATCGACTCCCTCTACATTCCCCTTGAACGCCATGCGGTCCTCTTCGAGGAACTCTGCGCGGAGCACGGCATCAACATTCCAGGAGATCTTGCCATCGCCTGCCTGGGCAATGACCCCTGTCTGGAGAACGCCCCGATACCGCTTACGTATCTGGACAACCGGATACTGCATCACCTGAAGTTGGCGATGGACATCCTGGAGACCCGCTTGCGTGGCGAGGAACTGCCCCAGCGGTTCTTCACTTTTTCCCCGCAGTTGGTCATCCGCGCCAGTTCTGGCGGGTGAGGAGAAGTTTGGTGTCTGTCCCCGCTGTTTGGCTCCGAGAAGAAGGAAAAAGCAGTCCATATTGTTGCTTTTTTGAAAACAAGTGTTATCTTATAAGCAACAACCAAAGGAGGCAGTCATGTTGCAGACCATTGTGGGTTCTCGGGGGAGAACGGCCATCTTCAGAACCTTCTTTACCTTAGAGCACAAGCACTTATATCTTCGGGAACTGTCCCGCGCCACGGCGTTGAGTGCGCCAGTTCTCCAGCGGGAACTCCGGCCCCTGGTCCAGGCGGGCATCCTTAGTTCGCAGGTCTCCGGGAATCGCACGGAATACTTTGCCAACTTGTCGCATCCGCTTTATCCTGTGTTATGCGAGCTGGTGGGCAAGACGGTCGGGGGGGAGGCGTTGCTGCGCACTGCATTTGCGGATTGCGGTGCGGCCTTTGTGTTCATCTTCGGGTCCGCTGCCGCCGGAAACGCGACGCCACAGAGTGACATCGACTTATTTGTCATCGGCGATTGCGGGCTGCGGGAGGTTGCGCGGCGGATTCATTCGCTGTCCGACACCCTTTCGCAGGAGGTCAATCCATACGTCATCACCATGGAGGATTTTCTGAACCGCAAAGACCGCCACGACCATTTCCTGATGGAAGTGCTCGCCAAACCCAAAATCTTTCTGAAGGGGAGCGCTGATGAGTTTGCAAGAATGGCTGGCTAACGGGTGGCTCCGTCCGCATGAAACAGATTTGCAAGAACTGCGGGGACTTCTGGCGATAGTTGACCGTGATATCGCTGATGCACATACCAGCGGGCTTTCTGTTGACTGGAGGTTCGGAATCGCTTACAATGCCGCTTTGAAACTCTGCACCATGATGCTCTATGCTTCCGGGTTTCGTCCAGAGAATGCGCTGGCGCATTATCGCACCTTATTCTCAATTGAGTACACCCTGGGTATAAATCATCGGGAGGACGCCATATATCTTGATGCCTGCCGCAACAAACGGAATACAGTGGAGTATGACAATGTGGGCGCGGCCTCGCAGGCGGAGGTCGAAGAACTTCTGGACTTCGTCATCGCATTGCGAAAGGAGGTGCTTAGTCGCCTTGTGGCACAATACCCTGAACTAGGGCAGAAAGTCTAGTGTTTCCCATGGTCTATGGTTCCGCTCCCCTGTGCTATAGTAAACGATGAGCAGCGACAATAACCTTGTTCTTTTGGCGTAGGAGTTGATGAAAGGAGAAGTCAAGATGGGCGAAAAGTCTGGAAGCTGGTATGGCGATAGGTGGTATTTCGGTCTGCATTACGACCTGCACGCGAACAAGAAAGACACGGAGCTGGGCACGCATTGCTCCCCCAAAGAACTCTGCCCCATGCTGAAGAAGGTCGGGGCGGATTTTGTGCAGACGGACTGCAAGGGCCATCCGGGCATGACCAGTTGGTTCACGCAGGTGAAGGATGGCACCGTCTCGCCAGGCGTCGTGAAGGACGCTCTGGCGCAGTGGCGCGAGGCCACGAAACGCCTGGGACTGCCTCTGCATTGCCACTATTCCGGAATCTGGGACATGGCGGCCGCCCGCAAACATCCCGAGTGGGCGGTGGTCAAAGCCCCCGGCGCGGACAAGCCATCCGAGAAGATGTGCCCGCGCGGACCGTATTTGAAGAAACTCCTGATTCCGCAGCTCTTTGAGGCGATTGACCGCTACGGCGTGGACGGCTTCTGGATTGACGGCGACATCTGGGGCGTGGAGCCCTGCTACTGCAAGGCCTGCATTGCCGAGTTCCATCGTCGGACTGGCATCCGCAAGCCGCCCGTGAGTCCGGAGGACGAACATTGGACGGCCTGGATGAATTTCCACCGCGATAGTTTCCTGGAATATGTCAAGACCTACGTCGAGGCGGTTCACGCCCACAAGCCCGGCGTGAAGATCTGCTCCAACTGGCTTCAGACGCTGAGGAACCCCGGCCAGCCCGCTGTTCCGCAGGACTGGATCAGTGGCGACAACAGCTATGTCTTCGGGATGGACGGCAGCCGCTGCGAGGCCCGATGGCTCTGCCATCGCGGCAAGCCCTGGGACATCATGCTGTGGTCCTTCAGCAAGACTGGCGCATTGGTCGATGCGTCTTCGCCCTGGACCATCAAGCCGGTGGAGACGCTTGAGCAGGAGGCCGCGATGCTGCTGGCGACGGAAGGGAATCTGCAGATCTACGAGACCACCCCGCTTCGGACGGGCCAGCTGGTCCCGTGGCGGATAGAGCGCCTGAGGGAGGTCTCGCGTTTCGTGAAGCGCCGTCGCCGCCTGTGCCAGAACACGGAGACCCTCCCGATGGTGGCTGTCCTCCATTCGGAGGTCCATTACTACTCAAAATGCCATTCGCCCAACCTTCTCTTCGGCTATGACATCGCGCCCGTGGAGGGCGCCACGTGGCTCCTTTCCGACTGCCACTATGGCGTGGATATCTTGGACGAATGGGCCATCCGGGACAAACTGGCGGATTTCCCTGTCGTGGTGGTTCCCGAGCAAATCCGCATGTCAGACGCGATGGTCGATGCCCTGAAGCGTTACGTGCAGGGTGGCGGACGGTTGTTCCTCACGGGCGTGGGCATGGAGCAACGCTTCGGGCTGGACTTCCTGGGACTGAAGAAGATGGACGCTACGGACAAGAAGCTCTTCCACGTGCCGATTGGCACTCAGGAGACAACCCCAATCTACAGCGAGCAATGGGGGCTGATGAAGACCAACGCTTTGGGACGTGCCTTCGCCGCCCTGGGGAACAGTCCGGCCAGAGGCGAACGGCTGACGGGATGCCCCGCCGTCGTCTTCGCCCGTCATGGCAAGGGGACGGTGGCGTACATGCCGGCCGACCTCTTCCACTATTACCAGAAAAACAACTATCCGGACACCCGACGGTTCATGGCCGAGGTCATGAAACGCCTCTTCCCCAAACCACAGGTGTCGGTGGACGCCCCGGTGGGCGTGGAATTCGTGGCGAGACGACGCAGCGGACAGCTTCTATTGCATTTCATCAACCGCGCCTCCGGCAATCCCACCAGTCCCCGGCAGGGCATGATCGAGGAGATTCCGCCTCTGGGTCCCGTGAGGCTGTCAATCCGCCTGGAGCGCGAGCCGCGCAAGGTGATGTGGCATTTTGAGGACTCGTCTGCCCTCGACTGGCAGTGGCTGCCGGAAAAGGGCGGTCCGGGCGGTCGCCTGGCCGTGACCATCGCCAAGGTGGGAATTCATGGCGTTCTACAGATTGTCTAAATACGCGTGGACCGGTCATCTATAGGACAAAAGCCGGTTCTCATGCATTGCTGTCCGGGGAAAAAAACTTTTCCATGCCGAAAGGCTCTTCCGGCTCTACCGTGTTTCACCATCTGAAGCCCTGAGCTGACATTCCGACGCCTCGCGGGAACTTTGGGCGTCCAGACTGCGGTTGGCACGGGCAGTCCCGCA
>JAFZWH010000161.1 GCA_017617415.1 Victivallales bacterium
AATTGTGCAATTGCGAGTGAGAGGCGAAGCAAATGTGGCTTGAGGGGAAATGAGCGGGCTTTCGCCCGTGAATTTCCCTGAAAGGCGCAGATGCCAGCCTGTCGCCGCAAGTGCGCAATTAGTTACGAAATTAGACACTAGCTTTGCCCGTCTTCGCCATGTCTGCAAAAAGGATAACTCGTCAAGGATTTTGCAAAATACAATGCTTTTTTTGCAAGAAATGCCGCCACAGCAAAGCATAATCTGAATTCAGTCGTCGCAGTTCAGATAACTTCCCTTTGACTTAATCATCAGTCGTTAACTTTGGAAACAGTAGCATCCTATGTATTAATACTTGTCGTGGCACTTTCATAATATCTGCATCGCAAATTTAGGTTATAATGGGATGGCTTTCTTGTTTTTGATAAGATTCTTAGCGTCAATGAACTGACCTCTGGCGGTCAAAGAGATGAGCATAGGGTCCAAAACGCGAAGCCCCGCTACCTCATGCCCCACTCACAGTCCAGTGGTTTCGGGGAAACCGCACATCAGGTTGAGGTTCTGGACGGCCTGTCCGGAGGCGCCCTTGGTGAGGTTGTCAATGGCGCTGGAGACGATGAGGCGGTTGGTACGCGCGTCATAGACGCAGCCGATTTCGCACATGTTGGTCATGGTGATATGCTTGGTCTCGGCGAGTTTTCCAGGAGCCAGCACGCGCACGAAGGGCTCGGCGTCGTAGGCGGCATGGAGGGCCTCCAAGGCAACCGCGGCGCTTTCCTTGCCGGGCTTGGGCGTGACCAGAATGGAGGAATGGATGCCACGGTTAACCGGCACCAGATGCGGCAGGAAGTTCATCGTGACCTTGGGCACACCCGCCGCGACCGCCAATTCCTGCTCGATCTCCGGCAGATGGCGGTGTCCAACCACGCCGTAGGGCTTCACATTCTCGTTGCACTCCGGGAAGATGTAGTCCAACGCGACCTTGCGCCCTGCCCCGCTCACGCCGGACATCGACATCGCGACAATGCCCTCTGGCTCCGCCACGCCCGCCTTCAGCAGCGCGGTGGCCGGCAACAGAATGCTGGTCACATAACAGCCGGGGTTCGCAATCAGCCGCGCCCCACGGATGTCCTCGCGGTAGAGTTCCGGCAGACCATAAACCGCCTGCGGAATCAGTTCGGGCGCCGGATGCGCCATCTTGTAATACTTCTCATAGACGGCGGGGTCGCGCAGACGGAAGTCCGCCGAGATGTCAATGACCTTGCAGCCTTTCTCCAACAACGGCTTGGCGTAGGTGGAGGCCAGTCCGTTGGGCAGTGCCAAAAAGACCACTTCCGCCAACTTGGCAATCTCATCCACGTCCGGCTGGATGAATTTCAGCGGGCACTCCGCATAGCGCGGAAAGAACTCACCGACCGGCTTGCCGGCGTTCTCGCGACTCGTGACTGCGGTCAGCTCCACAAAGGGATGACGACTCAGAATCCGCAGCAGCTCCTCGCCAGAATATCCAGACCCGCCGATGATTGCGACTTTGACTTTATCCATTGCTGAAAAATGCTTCGTGATGAAAAACAGTGACTAAAAAGTAGTCCCCATCCTGTAGCGCCCCCCTTGTGGGGACGCGATAGGATGGAAAGGGGGGGGGCGCCAATGCCACAAGCCATAAAAAAACGCCCGACCACCTGTACGCCAGGCGGCCGGACGCCATTGAAACGCGACAAAACGCAGCGAATTAACGCTTGCTGAACTGGAAGCGCTTGCGGGCGCCGGGACGACCGGGCTTCTTACGTTCCTTCTCGCGGGAGTCACGGGTGAGCATGCCGGCCTTCTTGAGGACGGGACGCAGCGACTCGTCATACTTCTCAAGGGCGCGGGCGATGCCGTGGCGCAACGCGCCGGCCTGCCCCATCTCGCCACCGCCGTTGATGCGGGCGAAGATGTCGAATTCGGCGGTCTTGCCGGTCAGCACGAGGGGCTGCTCGATGTAGCCGCGGATTGCCTCGGTGGTGAAGTAGTCGTTGTAGGCGCGCTTGTTGACGGTGATGACGCCGGTGCCCGGAGTCATGCGGACGCGTGCACTGGCGCACTTGCGGCGCCCAACGGTCAGAATCAGTTCGCTGTCTTGAGCCATATTACCTTTGTCCAAAATTTAAGGATTACTTGATCTCGAGGGGCTGGGCATTCTGCGCGGCATACTGGTGCGCAGGCAGGTCGGCACCGTACACCTTGAGCTTGCGGAACTGGGCGCGGCCCAGCGGTCCGTTGGGCATCATGCCCCACACGGCGCGGCGGATGATCTCCTCGGGGTGCTTCTGGCGCATCACGTCGGCCTTGGTGCGCTTGAGGCCGTCCACCCAGCCGGAAAAATCCTGGTATTCCTTGTCGGTGCTTTTGCGGCCGGTCATCACGACCTTGGCGGCATTCTTGACGACCACGTAGTCACCGCAGTCCAGGTGCGGGGTAAAAATGGGCTTGTTCTTGCCGCGCAGGATCATCGCGATGTCCCGTGCGAGGCGACCGAGCACCTGGTGGTCGGCGTCGATAATCCACCACTTGCGCTCGATTTCATTAACTTTCGGAAGGAACGTCTTCATGGTTTGCAAAGTATGTGTATGGGCGAATGAAAAAGCGACTCGACAGGGTCTTCTCCGAAAGGTCCACAACTTCCAGGAGTATCCCTTGTGGCAGAACCAATTCCAAAAGGGATCGGGGCTTTTGGAACATGGACTCTACGTGTAGCTTGTTAATGTAACTCCAAAACGGAGTTTTTCAAACCGAACCGATTACGTTTTCGCGCGAAACCCCGACTTTTTAGTGCAAAAATGGGCAAAACCGGACAAATCCACAGGCAACGGAAATCCGGCGTGTCACCTCAGTTGGGGACTCTGCCAAGCATGGTCCACGGCCGGGCGGTTTGGATGGCGAAGAGGAAATAGCCTATCTCCGTCTCGCGGGGATGGCTTTCCTCTTTTAGCACGCGCACGGGTTCGTTCGCCAATTCGATGCGCAGTTCATTGGTGCCATCCGCCCGAATCACCGCAGTTGCAGTGCCGCGGGCGCCGGTGACGACCACCGTGTAGTCCTCCGTGTCAACCTCGTCACTATAGAATGCGGTCTCGTTGCCCAGAAGCAGCCAGTTGACCAAATCCTCGTCCTTGAGGCTTTCGAAGATTCCCTCTGCGGGTGGACGCATGAGGCGCATTTCCTGGAGCGGTCCGAGCACGCCGGCGGTGAGGAACTCCTTGAGGCGAACCATCACCCACTCGAAGCGCAACGACCCCAGCCAGCAGACCTGGATATGGCGGCGCTTCGCGGCGGCGCACAGTTTCTTGAGGGAATCCGGCGTCTCGCCTGACAGACCATTGACGGCAAAGGGAATTTTCTCCTTGAGCAACTCCTTGAGCAAGGGACTGCGCGTCTCGCCGGCGACATCCACGATGGCGGCCTTGACGGTTCCGAGGTACTGGCTGAAGTCTTCTCCGGGCTTTAAGGTCACGATTCCGGCACGCAACCGCACCGCCCGTGAGCACGGGGACTCCATATCTTGGGTGAAGTAGAGGATTTCTGGCTGCATCATGTCATCCATTGGAAGTTCAGAGTTGAAAAATTCCTTCAAGGCATTTGGGAAATTGGCTTAGGCGGCCATCTGGAAATCAGCCGCTGGCTCGCGCCGTGCCATCACCACCGCAGAGAGATTGGAGCAAAACCGGCGATGGCGGCCGCGGCCGGTCCCGCCGCGCAGTCATTGAACTCGCAGCCGGCGGGATCGAAAAGCATCTGCGCCGCAGCTTGCACTGTCTGCGGGGTAACCGACAGCAAACGATGGAAGTCCTGCTGGCGCAACGCCTCCGTGCGGCCATGCAGCAAATCCTTGACCGCGACTCCGCACAGCTCGGCAGGTCGGTCGGGACGCAGGAAGGCGCCGGCAGTGCTGAGCACCGCATGGCCAACCTCCGCCGAGCTGAACCGATGCGTAGCAACCAACTCCGCCACCGCATCGAAGACGCGGTAGGTGTTGGCGGGCTGGGGATCTGCGGCAGAATGGAGGCTGGCGTGGCAATTGAATGGCTGGTAGGCAAAGCCGACACCGTAGGCGCCGCCCTTCGCGCGAACCTCGTCCCAGAGATACCCCACGGAGAGCATATTTCCCAAGACCGACAACGGAACGCTCGCCGGATCGCTGAAATGCGGTGCACGCAGAATGCGAGCGCAAGTGGAGACCTGGGCGTTCACCGGGCAGAACTCCTTCCGGCCAACGGGTGGCGTCAGCGAAGATGTAGGATTCTTCCAAGGGACGAATGCTCCGGGCGCAGAAGCAAACGCAAAGGTTCCGGCGAACTGCTCGACGGCGGCCAGTCCTGCATCCGAGCCGACATATCCACAGGCGACCAGCGGCAGTTGGCGCAGCGTCTGGACACAGGTCTGCAATTGCGCACAGAGGTCATCCAGCTGGTTTTCCGTCAGGCGCGCGAGTCGCTGAAGATGCAGGAATCCGGAAAAGCCATTGATTTCCTCGGCCAGTTCCCCGCTCATAGTGAGTCCGGCGCATGCGCGCGCCTGGCATCGACCGAGGTTGGCGTGAGTGGAAAGCGCGGCAGTGGCACGCATCGCGGCGGCACGCAGGAGTTCCACCAGATGCCGACGTTCGGTGAAGACCACCTTGTCCAGCTGACGCCGGAAAAGCTCCAGCCCAGTGGCAAAATTGCGATCCAGTCCACTGCAAGACAATTCGAAGAGCCGGAGGTATTTGGTGGATTCGCGCAGGGAGGTCTCGGTGAACGTCATCGAGAAAGTCACGCCAAGCCGGGCGTATTCCGCACTGCAGCGGTCATAAGTCTGCGTGGCATTGCCCAAATGCGGCAATAGCCGCAGCAGAATGTTCATCGGCAATGCCTGTTCCGCCGGCACCACGCTTGCGTCCGCCATCAGGCTGACACGGTTGATGCCATTGTGAAAGACTTCGCCTCGTTGCCAGGGCAGGCCGTTGCCAAAGACACCGCTGGACAGTGGCAGCGGCTTCAGTTTGGCAGGCAGGTCGTTACGCGTGAGGTTCGGCAGCGTGGCCAGCGCCTCCGGAGAATCCGGCGTCACCGCATTGCGTTGCAGTTTCGCGGCGAAGTCACGGGCATGGCGCACCTGCCCAGGCGACCAGCGTGCCAGGATGCGGGCCAGCCGCTCCGCCTGAACGCGGTCGCGCTTTTTACGCAAGGTCGGATCCGGCATCAGGTCAATGCGTACCCGCGCGGGATTGTCCAGCAGCCACTTCTGAATCAGTTCCTCGAAATAGTGCGGTTGGCGCCGGAGCATCTCCTGAATATGCGGAAGCGCCTCGGACATGCGCAGAAAGACAAATGGGTCATCGGAATAGTTCCAGGACGCCATGATGTCATCCAGGAGATCAATCAGATACATCTGGCCGATATTCTGATTCGTCACCTGGAAGGCGGCGACCGCGCTCTCCACCTGTTCTGGCGAAAGACCGTCACGAACCAGTTTCCGCAGGGTCGTGAGAATCAGCTCCTCCATTCGGGCGCAGTCTTGTTCCTTCACGCCGCGCAGCCCAATCTGGAAACTGGTATAGCGGGTCTCGTTGTCGTAGCCGCTGTTGATCATTGCCGCGCCCAGGCGGGACTCCTTGAGTGCCCGGCTAAGCGGCGCCCCCTCATTGCCCAGCAAAACCGCCTCCAGCAGGAGGAGTCCGAGATCGATTTCAGGGTCGCGGTTGCAATCCAGCCGCCAAGCCAACGCACAGATGCCTTTTCGACTGCGCGCCGCCGATGCATCAGGCACATAGCCGCGTTTTACCACTTGAGGACGCATAGGCGCACCAGTCACTGACGGCACAAAAACGGCAGGCGGCGCGGAGACACACTGCGACTTCATCTCCTGCAGATGCGATTCGATGAAGGCCAGTTTTTCCGCCGTGGGGATATCTCCGTAAAGCACCACCCGAGTGACTGCGGGGTTGTAGTGCTGCTGATGAAACCGCCGGAATTTCGCATAGGTCAACTGAGGAATTCGGTCGGGATCGCCACCGGAGTCATAGCGCACCGGCGCATCGGGAAAGAGCGTCTCCTCGACCACTCGCCCCAACACGGTCATGGGATCCGAATAGTACCCGGACATCTCATTGTACACGATGCCGTTGTATTTGAGCACCGGCCGTTTGGTCGAACCCGTCACCTCGTAGTGCCAGCCTTCTTGGCCAAAGGTCTCGCGGTTCAGCCGCGGATGAAACACCGCATCCCAATAAACCTCAAAAAGATTGAAATAGTCCTTCGGACAGCATGTCGTGCAGGGATAGATCGTGCGGTCGGGATAGGTCATCGCATTGATGAAGGTCGCGACGCTGGTTTTCAGCATGCAGACGAATGGGTCCTTCACCGGATACTTCTGGGAGCCCTCCAGCACGGAATGCTCGATGATATGCGGAACCCCCGTGCTGTCCGTCGGTTCCGTCCGGAAGCATAGCGCAAAGAGGTTCTCCGGGTCGTCCGCCTCCAGGCTGAGCACCTCCATCCCACAATCGTGGCGATAGAGCTGGGCAACGAGCCGGCGCTCCGGAAAGGTGGTGGTGCTAAGCAGCGTGAACATGATGCAAAAAGCTCAAGGCGGAAAATCGCAGACGAAAACCAATTTTCCGGCATTCCAGAAGTGCCGGAACAGAAAAGGACCGGCAACCCATCGGCCAAGCCGAGCGGGAACTGCCGGTCCCAAGAGATGCGCTGCTCCGCCGTCTCCCAAGAGGCGCAACGGAGCAGACCGAAGCGGAATCGTTACTTCGCTTCCTCTTCCGCCTTGGGGGCCTCCGCGGCCGGAGCCTCGGCAGCCGCCTTCTGAGCGGCGACCTCTTCATCGGTCTCAACCCATGAGAGGAGGCTCATCTCAGCTGCGTCGCCGATACGCGGCCCCAGCTTGTAGATGCGGGTATAGCCACCCTGACGGTTCTTGTACTGGGGAGCCAGCACATCAAACAGTCGAACCACCTGGGTCTCCTGGTGGAGCTTGGCCAGCGCCAGGCGGCGGGCATGCAGGCTGCCATCCTTGGCCTTGGTCATCATCTGCTCGGCCAGCTGGCGGATGCGCTTGGCACGCACCAGCGTGGTCTTGATCTGGCCGTGTTCAATCAGGCTGCAGACCGCATTGGCCAGCAACGCGCGAACATGCGAACTGCTGCGGTTGATTTTGAAGGTTGCGGCGCGGTGTCTCATTTCTTTTCCTCCTTGGGAAGATTCTCGAGCTGCTCCGCCATCAGACGCTGCAGCTCCTCGTTGACTTTTTCAGGGACAGGATAGCCCAGACTCAGCCGGGGCGTCTTCTCTGCAAGCTTCGCCTTGATCTCGGCAGAGGACTTCTTGCCAAAGTTACGGACTTTGAGCAACTGGTTCTCGGATTGCTCGACCAACTGGAAGATATAGTCGATCTTAATCTGTTTGAGGCAGTTAGCAGAACGAACCGAAAGGTCGAGATCCTCAATCGGCTGCATCAGTCGGTTGAGCAGTTCCTGCTCCTCCGGATCGAGAATGGGACCGGGACTGCTATGGCTGACAAAAATCGACAATTGCTTCTGGAGCATCTTCGCAGACTCCACCAGTGCCTTCATCGGCTCTATACGGCCATCCGTCCAGATCTCCAAGGTCAGACTGTCATAGTCTGTGCGCTCTCCGACACGTACCGCGCCAACATCGTAGCGGACGCGCTCGATCGGGCTGAAAAGGCTGTCCACCGGAATCGACCCGGTGGGCTGATCCTCGTGCTTGTTCATTTCGCTGGGGCGATAGCCACGGCCACGGTCCACGTCGAACTCGATGCGCAAAGGCTTCGCGAGGTCGGAGGTGATGGTGAAAAGCTTGAGGTCCTTGTTGAGAACCTGAACAACGCCATCCTCCTGAATGTCCGCGCCGGTGACCGGTCCCTTGCTCTTCACGCTCATCTCCAGCGTGCGCGGCAGAGAGCCCTCGCAGCGGAACGCCAATTTCTTGATGTTCAGGATGATATCCATCACATCCTCGGCCACCCCGGGAATCGGGGTGAACTCATGGGCCACGCCGTCAATGCGAATGCAAGTGACCGCGACGCCCTCCATCATCGTCATCAGCACACGGCGCAACGCATTGCCGATGGTGTGGCCAAAGCCACTTTCCCACGGTGCGGTGTAAAACTTGGCATAGCGTTCAGACGCGGTAGCCTCATCCATGACCAACGACTGGGGGGTCACAAAGTTTTTCAGGTCTGCCATTTAGGTTTTCCTCCTTGAGGTTTGAAATCATTCCTTTTGGACACGACACAAAATCCAACTTCCGCCACGGCAAGCCGCAACAACCACGGCGGCCTGCCAAAACAAATTAGATCCTGCGGCGCTTGGGAGGACGGCAGCCATTGTGCGGCAACGGTGTGACGTCACGCAAAACAGTGATTTCCAAACCTGCAAGGGAAATGCCACGTACGGCGGACTCGCGGCCGGCGCCCGGCCCCTTGATCTCCACCTCGACCTCTTTGAGGCCATAGGCAAGCATCGCCTTCTTCGCGGCATCGCCGGCAATCACCTGGGCGACATACGCGGTACTCTTGCGGGAGCCCTTATAGCCCAGTTTTCCGCCGGTGGACCAGGACAGAACATTGCCCTGAGGATCGGTAATCACCACACGGGTGTTGTTGAAAGTGGACTCGACATGAACCACACCGCTGAGCACCAGACGGCCATTCTTGGCACGCTTGACTTTGGTGGTATCGACGGCAATCGGCTCGTCGGCAAGAATCTGTTCGGCGGTCAGGGGCTGCACCGGCAGCTTCGCGGCATCGGCGGCAGGCGCCGCAGCGGGTGCGGTCTTCTCTTTGGTCTCTTCTGCCATTACTCGTTTCTCCTACGCGTCTTTCTGACGCTCCATTAAAAAGTTGAAAGTGGAATTCCTGGAAATGCGCACTTCGCAAGACTACTTCTTGGCGGCGGGCTTGCCCTCCAGCTTCGCGGCGGCGGCGCTGGCCGCCGTCTTGCGCTCCGTACGGTCGCGGATCGCGCCGACGGTCTTCTTGGAGCCCTTGCGGGTACGCGCGTTCGTACGAGTACGCTGGCCACGGACCGGGAGATTCTTGCGGTGGCGGGTTCCGCGATAGGAGCCAATGGCAATCAGGCGGCGGATGTTGTTGGCGAGCTGACGACGCAGGTCGCCTTCCACCGTATATTCTTCCTGGAGAATGTTCAGGATGGCACCGATGTTAGCCTCGGTGAGTTCACCGGCCTTCAGGCGCGGATCGATATTGGCCTTCTCGCAGATCTGCTTGGCAATGGCCGGGCCAATGCCATAGATGTACTGCAGGGAAATGACCGTCTGTTTGTTGTTCGGGATGTCAACACCAAGAATTCTAGGCATGTTTCAATTTCCTAAAAGGGTTGCTGTGCTCCGCCTCAGCAGGGCGGCTTGGGGGATTGGGAGTGGTAATTAGCCCTGGCGCTGCTTGTGGCGGGGATTCTTGCTGCAGATGACATAAATCACACCGCCACGCTTGACAATCTGGCAGTTGTTGCACATCCGCTTGACCGATGCTCTGACTTTCATGGTTAGCACCTCTTTGGAGAGTTGGAGAATTTGGTGGACAATGACCCACCCTGATCTTTCCGGACTTGTGACCTGGAGCCGAAACCGCCGAACCCTTGCCCGGCAGCCTCCAGGAGCCTTTGCTTAGTTTCTGTAACCGAATGACCAATACACCATTGCGCAGAGAGGCAATGTCGGCGGTGGCCGGAAACATCACGCCGCCTGATCAATCGACACGGAAATTTTTTTAATATAATGCTATAATGGAAATTTGCAATGCCAAACCACAAAAGTTTTCCATGCGGGCGCATGAAAGGCTTTCAATAATCACCTTCCAAATGACCACCGCCTCATTATATCGTAAAACCTGGTCCGCAGTTCGCGACCGCAGTTCGGAGAATCAAACTATTTCTTGCGGTAGGAGATACGCCCTTTTGTCAGGTCGTACGGAGAAATTTCAACCGTGACCTGGTCGCCCGGCAGAATGCGGATGAAATGAAGACGCATTTTGCCGGAGATGGACGCGATTACCTCGTGGCCGTTCTCCAGCTGGACGCGGAAAGTGGTATTGGGAAGCAGCTCCTTGACGGTGCCTTCGACTTTGATGCAATCAGTTTTTGGCATATAGAGTGAGAATTTCAGGTTCCTTTTTGGTAATGAGAATTTGATGTTCAAAATGTGCGGAGAGGGAGTGGTCGGCACTGCGCACCGTCCAGCGGTCCACGGGATCCACAGTGATTCGCCAAGTCCCGACATTGATCATCGGTTCGATGCAGATGATCATCCCAGCCGCCAGTCGAGGAGTTTTTCCGCTCTGGCGATAGTTGGGGACTTCGGGTTCCTCGTGCATTTTGCGCCCACAGCCGTGCCCGACCATGTCGCGCACGCAACTGAAGCCTGCCGCCTCGGCCACCCGTTCCACAGCAGTGCCGATGTCGTTGACGCAGTTTCCCTCGCGTGCACGGTCGATGCCCGCCTCGAGCCCTTGTCGTGTCACCCGCATCAGTTCGCCTGGCAGACCCTCCGGTTCCGGAAACCCGGCGCAGACGGTGCGCGCGGTGTCCCCGAAATAGCCGTCGATATTCACCACCACATCCACCTTCACCAGGTCTCCGGGGGCGATAATTCGGTCAGGCCGACCGATGCCGTGAACCACCTCGTCATTCACAGAGACGCAAATCTGCCGCGGGAAACCATGGTAACCCAGGGAGCCGCTCACCCCTCCGCTCTCGCGGATGAAGACTCCTGCCAGATTGTCGATGTCCAGCGTGGACATCCCTGGCTGAATGGCCTCCGCAACGCGGTCACGCACCTGGGCGGCAGCGCGGGCGGCTTGGCGTACCTTCTCAACTTCAGCTGAAGTGTAGATGTGGATGTTGGGAGTTCTCAAGTGAAACATTGGTCAGGAAATGACACCAATCCAAAAACGCCCTTCCTTTAAGGCATCGACTTGGGTCTATAAGACCTTAAGCTTTTAGCTTTCAGCCTTCAGCTTCAGATGCCCATCACCTGGCAGAGGTGCGCGAAGTTATGCTCGATCGGCGCATCCTCGATGGCGACGGTGATGAGTTCGTTGCGTTTGGTGTAGTAGTCGATAAGCGGGAAAGTCTGCTCGTCGTAGACCTTCAAACGGCCCAGGACGGTCGCCTCGGAGTCATCGGAGCGCTGGTAAAGCGGGGAGCCGCATTTGTCGCAGACATTCTCCACCTTCGGGGCAACATCGTTGATGTTGTAGATTGCTCCGCACTCCTTGTTGGTGCAGAGACGACGGCCGGTCAGACGTTTCATGAGAATCTCGCGCGGGGCGTCGATGAGCACCGCGCCACCCATCTGCAGACCTGTCTCCTTAAGAATGCCGGTGAGGCTTTCCGCCTGCGCGACCGTGCGGGGATACCCGTCCAGCATCACACCCTTTTCCTGAACATCCGCCTTCGCCAAACGCGCACGCACCATCGCGGTCACGATATCATCGGAAACCAGTGCGCCGGTGGCGATAAGGTCCTTGACGGTCTTGCCAAGCTCGGTTCCAGCGGCCATCTCGTCCCGCAGGAGTTGCCCTGTAGAGATGTGGATGACGCCTTGTTTTTCGCAGAAGAGGTCGCCGAGAGTGCCTTTGCCTGCGCCAGGAGCGCCGAGGAAGATGTAAGTCTTTGCCATGATGGATTGTCTCCGAGGTTAAAAAGGAAGAAAGGCCTGTAAAAGTCGAAATTGTAATTGTATTAATGTAATACAACTCGACAATTGCGTATGGTTTCCAAACGAAGAAATCCGCTTTTCCCCCTGCAAGCAACTTCCGAATCGGGCGCGCAGTGCATGTACTGACGGCAACCCAAATCGTTTTGCTCCGCCTCGATTTCCTGATTGCCTCACGCAAGCAAAT
>JAFZWH010000162.1 GCA_017617415.1 Victivallales bacterium
GGAAATAGGTCACGCCGCGGGGCAGCGCCTCGGCGTAGGGGCCGCTGCCGAGCCGGATGACATGGCCGTCGGTGGCGGCCGCCTCCTCTTCGGAGAGTTCCCTAAGTCCGGCGGCGGCGAGACGCTCGACCATCGCCAGCGGCGCGTCGGGCAGACAGGTGAAGCCGACGGGGTCCAGGGCGAGGGCGTCCTCCGGCACCAGCCTGACAATGGAGTGCGGGTTGCGGGCGCAGGTGACGGTGACCAGGCGCTCCAGGTCGAGATCCCACGGAAGTGCGTCGCCTAGAAGGTGGCCGCGCGCGAGCCACAGCTCGTCGAAGCCGGGAAGTTCCCGCGCCTCGATGCGGCTCTTGAAGGCGAGCAGCTCGACGAGCATGGCGGCGGCCGCCGCGTCGTCCGGATAGACGCGCAGCTCCGTGTAGATGACCGGCAGCGTGCCCCAGGAGACCGTGAGCGTCGCCCTTCCGGGCACGTCACGGCTGAGGGCGACGGCGGAACTCCCGCGGCCGAAGGCGATGGTGACCAGCCCGTCGCTGTCGCCCATCAGGTTCAGGAAGCGCAGGAGTCCGGGGGCCTCGGAGACGTCCTCGCCGGCGAGCCGTCGAAGCCGCCAGTTCAGCTCCTCTTCGCAACGCGGATTGGTTCCCTGGTTGATGGCCTTGCTCCATTCCAGAGCGGAGAGGACGCCGAGGGCCTGCACCTGCCGGTCCGGCGCGGCGTCGTCTGTGGCTAGTCGTCCAATTTGGCGGGCGAGGGCCGACCGGTTGGAGACTTGGCCTGTCAGATGCCCCACAAGACCATCGGCCCGAGGCGGACGGGCGATCAGAAGCAGCTTGGGACGGTCCGAACACGGGATGACGGCGGCTTTTGTCGCCGGAACCTCGGCGAGAAGCTCACCGGTGGCGGCGTCAAGAACTTCGTAGCGGACGGGTATCGGTGCGGCGAGCCGGAGGTGGTCGTCGGCCACCAGCCTTGGGAACGGGAGCGGATGGCAATAGGGGGTCAAGTCGTAGTCCCCCGTCTCCGGCACGAATGGCCCTTCGAGGCGGAAGGCGTACCATTTCGCCAGATCCCCTCGGTGGTCAATGCCATTGATGGTCATGACGCGGGGCTGCATGGTTTCGCCGCCCGCGTCCCGCGAGTCATAGTCGTCCAGATGGATGTGGATACGGATGGCGTCCCCTTCCCGAAGCAGACTCTCCTTGCCGAAAAGGGCCCATCGCAGCAGCGCCCGAAGCTCGTAGCCGCCTGGCACGCGCCGCCCCGCGAGCCGGATGGCCTCGGGTTCCGGCGGCCGCTGGCTGTAGGAGTTATGGCGCACGGCGCCGCCGGGGTCAGGCGGCGCGCAGACCAGCTGAAGCGACGGCCCGAAGTCGAAAAGCTCTCCGGCGGTGGCGGGCGCGACCATGATCTCCAGCGCGTCGCGTTTCCACAGCTGCTCCTCCGGGAGGTCGGCGACAACCTCGGTGTCCTTTACGCATGCGCGGACGAGCACTCCCTCCTCGCACCAGCCGATCTGAAGCCGCGCGGAGAGGTCTTCGGGCCCCAGCCAGGTGTCGCCGCCGATAATCAGCGTGTCCCCGTCAAGGTCGATGACCGGCAGCGCCCATTCCGCGTCGAGGTCATTCCAGACGCAGTTTGTTAGGGCGAAGAGCGGTGGAAGAGCGGAGGGTAGTGGAGTGGCATCGGCGTGGCGAGACCAAAGACCACCGCCCAAGAGGAGTGCCATCGTCAAAAGGATTGAAGGGAGTTTCTTTAGCGTCATAATCGGACTTTGCAAACGCTGTTTTGCATAGAAAAATGATGAGATAGGGATTTCTGCGCTAACTTCCAGTATATACAATGATAGATTGTCCGTTGCCGATAAGACATGACAAAAACATCGGCAGGTCTTTGCAGGCCGCCGATGTTTTGCCAGGGCATTTGTCCCTGGTGACTGTCTCCAGAGTTCCCAGGCGACAAATGCCGAACGGGGATGGCTATTGCATTACAGTATTGCCTTTCCAGCCGTATTTCTCCAGATTGCTCTTGTCGGCGGAAACTGCGTGGCCGTCGGCGAAAACCAGGTTCGCACTACCCACATGGCGACGAGAAATATATGCATAGCCAATGGATTGATTGCTGATGGAGCGACCAATCATATAAAACTGGAAGCCATTACCATCGTCGCTGTCAGCCATCAGGGTGCATTCCGAGGGGTCCTTCAGGCAATCGGAATTCGGGGAGCCCTGGGCGCCGGACGCGTCGTTGCTGGGGTAAAAACTCCTGCCCGCCTTGTCTTTATAGACGGGTTTTGAAGCGAAACACCACCCGCCACCGGAAGTGTAGTTGCCACTACCATTGCCCCCGAGCACCCACATGCCGTACGTTGTGGCGGAATACTCCATGTGCTTCCCGCCCTCGCAATCGCCATCCAGATAGTTCGTGTCCGTGATTGTGGTTTGCCCGTCCGGGCAGGCCGCCACGCCGAAGGAGCCATTCGGGAACGTGAGGTATTCGTACTCGGACAGGGTGCGGGGCCAGTAGCGATCAGCGTTGTAATCCCAAAGCGTCACGTTGTGCATGTTGTTGTCGTTCATGTAAACGCTGCAGATGATGCCCATGTTCTTCAGGTTGCTCAGGCAGGTGACGGCGCGGGCCTTCGCACGGGCCTTGGAGAGCGCGGGCAGCAGCATGCCGGCGAGAATCGCGATGATCGCGATGACGACCAGCAGTTCAATCAGAGTGAAGGATTTTTTCATGGTTTGGATTTCCTTTGGGTTGATGGTTGAATGGGTTGAGAGACAAACGGGGAAACAAAACAGTTTCAATGCACAAACAAAGCGATGGTTACTTTTTGGTTGTCTTTTCATCTCCTCCTTCAGTGGTGATGGGCAACAGAAACAAAATGCGCAAGGAAGGAAAGCAAAAACCTCCTTCAGGTCTGCACGAAAGTACCTTTTCCGGTTTATATTGTAATTATAGGCAAAAATAAGCGAATTTATAGAATAAAACAGGCGAATTATAGGACGAAAAAAGCAAATTTGGCAAAAAAATGTGAAAATGATACCACTAAATTGGATAATCCGTGGTGGGCACGGCAATGCGAGAGAGCGCCCCACCCGTTCTTGCCTCCAGATAAAGTAATATCATTCCCCTTTTATGTGTGAGAAACCGGTTTCCTGTTTTATTCCGGCGTTGCCTTTTGAGAGCCGCCACTTTTGTGGCGTGACTCCGGTGACCAAACGGAATTTTCGGCTGAAATAGGCGTTGTCGATGAATCCGCAGGCAAAGCCGATTTCCGCGATGGCGAGGTCAGGCTCCTTGAGTAGTAGCGTCTGCGCCATCGTGATTCGCTTTCGGATAATGTACTCGGTTGGGCGATAGCCGGTGAGTTTTTTGAATCTCCTCTGGAAGGTGGAGGGGGAACAGGCAGCCATCTTGCACAGTTCGCGCTGAGAAATCTCGTGCATGTAGTTTTTGTTGAGGTAATCCAAAATCTTCCCCATGGTGAAATGGCGGTGTTCCTCTGGATCGTCTATCAGCGGTTGCCCGAACCTCAGGATCAGCGTGATGACAGAGAGAAGTCGGATGATGCTGCACATCATGTTGCCCGGCTTGAGGCTGGCGAGTTCCTGTCCCAGCCTTCGTGCGTCGGCGGCCACGTACTCCATGTCCTCGTGAGAGGTAAAGTGGAGGATGGGTTCGGCGTTAGACCGGAACTCGTTTGGGCTCTGTTCCATGGGGAAGAAACGTTGGAAGAGTGGCATTCGGTCGCCATCCAGCACGGGGAACGGCAATCTGGAGGGGACATACATGATGTTGAGTAACCCCAGCGTCTTGCACTCGGTGAAGCCATGAATGTCGTGCGGATAGAGCAACAGCACATCGCCCTCCCGAATCGGTGCGCTGTGACCATTCACGATATGGTTTCCTGTGCCGTTATACACCACCACTACCTCGATGAACTCGTGGTCATGGAAGACCTCCGGAACCTGTCTCCCCGGAATCATTTCATAGAAGCTGATGGGAAAGTCCGCGATAGTCCCTTTGATGACCTTGGACATGCGCATTAAGGTGTAGATTTCACGTTGCATCTTGGCAGTTAGTAGATTTTACGGAAAGGCAAGGACCCAAGGCATGAGGTTAGATTGACCGGCAATGGTCGAACCAGCACGTGCAGGGAAATCGCGCAGGAATACATGATGGGAATGCAATCGATTGACGGCATTTTGGCTTTTGCGATAACATAATGCGGTTCTGATGACTTTCCCCCGTCTTCTCCAACCGGAGAATGACAAATCTTCACCTTTGAAGCAACTTGCAAAACCATTGTCCGATTTTTGGGAAAGGCATTATCTTATAGACAATAACGAGATTCTGCAATGTATCACGAAAAAGGACCTGCCATGCCCCAACCCATCCTCATCGACTCCAGTTCGTTTTCGGAAATCCGAAGGAAAGGCTGCGTTTACGTGGACAAGACCGCCTATCTCCATCGGCTGGCCTCCGGCTCCAACGCGCGCTTCTTCCTGGCGCGCCCTCGGCGCTTCGGCAAGTCGCTGATGATCTCGACGCTGAAGGCGCTCTTCGAGGGAAGGCGCGAACTCTTCGCGGGCCTGGCCATCGAGAAGACCGACTGGGCCTGGGAGAAGTGCCCCGTGATGCATTTCAATTTCGGCTTCGCGGCAGCACCGACCGACG
Source organism: Victivallales bacterium (assembly GCA_017617415.1). Classification (GTDB taxonomy): domain Bacteria; phylum Verrucomicrobiota; class Lentisphaeria; order Oligosphaerales; family Oligosphaeraceae; genus RGIG1601. The sequence continues at coordinate 4,684 of JAFZWH010000162.1, forward strand.
AGGAGTTCTCCCGAAGTTTTCCCGCCGCTGTCCGAGGTGCGGTTGAGGGAGCCGGGGGGCGATACGATTCCCGTGAAACCCCGTCTGTAAACTTTGGAAATGCCATCGACGAACTCTCTGCCACGAATGACGGCAAGGGCGTGGTGGTGCTGATCGACGAGTACGACGACCCCGTGGCAAGGCTTCTCCACAAGCCCGACGAAGCGGAAGCGGTCCGAGAGAGGCTGGCCGGTTTCTACGGCCAGATGAAGGACCGCACTGACAAGATTCGCTTCCTGATGATCACGGGCGTCTCGAAGTTCACCAAGATGTCGGTCTTCTCCGCGCTCTCGAACCTCATCGACCTCTCTTTCATGGACGACTGCGCCACGATGCTGGGCTACACGGAAGAGGAACTCGATGCCTTCTTCTCCGAGCACCTCCATGCCCATGCGGCCATCATGGGAATGGACTACGGCACCTACCGTGCGGAACTCAAGCGCTGGTACAACGGCTACCGCTTCGGCAGGTATTCCGACGCGACGGTTTACAACCCGGTCTCCATCGGCCAGAACCTCGCCTTCCCGGAACCGGCCCTCTCCAACTACTGGACCACCACCGGCAAGGCCTCGATGCTCATGAACTTCCTGAGACGCGAGGAATATCTGGCGGTGGATCTGGACAACGTCAAGGGGGTGGACGAAACGGATTTCGACGTGACGAACATCCGGAACCTTCGCACTGTCCCGATGCTCTTCCAGACCGGCTATCTCACCATCGACAAGTATGACCCTCTTACGCAGGCGTATGACCTGAGAGTACCGGACGAGGAGGTGCGCCAGGACCTCGCCAAACTGACCACGGCCTACATGGCACAGCAAGGCACCGAGTGGGTGGTCTCGCTTGGCAAGAAACTGCTGCTCGCCAAATGGGACGAGTTCTTCGCAGGCCTCAAGGCGCTTTACGCCGGACTGCCCTACGGGTCCAAGGAGGCCACCGTCCACGAATTCGCCTTCGAGCGCGTGTTGGTGACGCTGCTGCGCTCCCAAAGCATCCAGTGTCGGGTGGAGGACCGCCAGGCCGACGGGCAGGCGGATGTGGTCGCCGGGCATCCCTGCGGAATCTATCTTTTCGAACTCAAGGTGGATGAATCCGCCGAGTCCGCGCTGAGACAAATCAGCAAGAAAGGCTACGCCGAGCCCTATCGGGCGGACGGGCGGCCTGTCTGGCTCGTTGGACTTAACTTCGACCGCAAGACGCGCCAGCTCACCGATGCCAAAGCCGAGAAACTCGGTTGATTTTTCCATTCAAGCCTGAATCACAAGTATATAACTCAATGCATATTGGCGACCTATGCTGAAGTATCAGAGAACAGCCCTTTGGGGCATTGGAGTGTTGCTTATGAGCACGATGCTGTCGGCCAGCGAACTCGTCTGGGATTTCCGTGAAGGTCTTCAGGGATGGCGGTGCAACGGCTTCCTGGAGGCGTCGGTCTCGGAGGAGCGCGGGCTGCTCGGGCGCACGGACGCCGCCTCCGCGCTGGACTCGCCGCCGCTGGCCATTGCTGCGGACGAATACGACACCATCGAACTCCAATTCGCCAGCAGCCGGAACGACGTCTTCGGCATCTGCGTCGGAACCGAGAACGAGCCCCTGGACGACAACTACAAGATGCTCAAATGCCTTCCGGAGGCGGGCAGGCTGTGCCTCTTCCGGCTGCGCCTCACTCCCGCGATGAACTGGCAGGGCAAGGTGAACGCCATCCGCATCACCCCCAGCAAGGCCGAATCGGAAATCCGCATCGCCGCCATCCGGCTCCTCAAGAGCGACGAGAACGAACTGGTCAATGGCGACCTCCGCATCATGCTGGATGGCCAGCCCGCCCTCTGGAGCCTCTCCGGCACCGCCAGACTCGCGTCGGACGCCCCCGCCCGCGTGGTGCTTGACGGTCCCGACGCCAAGGCACAGGTGCCCTTCGCCCCCGTGGACACCATCGGCACTTTCCGCTTCTCCTTCGAGACCCGCGGTTCCGCCGTCCAGGCCACCGTCACCTTCTATGACGCGGAGGACCTGCCCTTCGCCTGCCAGAAGGTGAGTGCGGAGCCATCGGACGACTGGCGCACCTGCGAGGCGGAGGTCGCGGTGCCGGAGTACGCCTACCGCGCGATGGTGGAGTTCGCCAGCCAGGGCGGCAACGCGTCCCTGCGGAATGTCCGCGCCGTGTGCCTCTCCACCGCGCCGCTGAAAGGCGCGGCGACGGAGTGGACGCCCTCGCCGGAAGCCACGGCCCTCGCCGAGACGGTTCCGCGCGAACTGCCGGAGTGCCGCGTCGCGCTGGAGAATGGCGTCGCAACGCTCTACATCAACGGGCGGCGCCACACCGCCATCCACAGCTGGTTCTCCGGCTTCGACGCCGGGCACTCCCAGAACGCCGACCGCATCTGCGGCATCGAGCTGGAGGCCGTCTCCATCGGCGACGCCGGCTTCACCGAACACGGCTTTGACTACAGCGAGCTGGACAGGCTGATGGAGCGCCATTGCCAGGCGAACCCCTCCGCCTACTTCATTCTCTACATGGGCTTTGAGGGCAACTGCCATCAGTGGTGGTGCCGACAGCATCCCGAGGAACTCTGCCGTCCCGAGGACGGTGCCGACACGGTCGGCGCCTACGGCGGCGGCCTGACCCTGCGTCCCTCCATCAGCTCGCAGGTCTGGCAGGCGACTTTCGAGGAGGTACTGCGTCGGCTCATCCGCCACGTGAAGGAGTCGCCCTACGCCAGCCGCGTCGCCGGCTTCCAGACGGCTGCGGGCATCTCCTTCGAGTGGATGCACTACGGCAGCCAGAACCGGCAGTTCGTGGACTACGCGCCCTGCGCACAGAAGGACTTCCGGAACTTCCTCAAGGAGCGCTATCAGACCGACGAGACCCTCCAGACCGCATGGCACGACAACCAGGTGACTTTTGAGACCGCCGCCGTGCCGAGTGCGGCAAGGCGCTCCAAGCCCGCCAACGGCCTCTATTTCGACGTGAACGCCGAGCGGGACGTCATCGACTACAACGACTACCAGCACTACGTGATGAGCCACTGCATCACGCGCTTCGGAAAGGCCATCAAGGAGGAGACGGGCGGGCGCAGCCTCAACGGGGCCTTCTTCGGCTACACGGTCGTCTCCAGCGACATGGTCTTCATGGGACAGGCGATGGGCCACAACGACTCCCGCCATGTGCTCGACTCGCCATACGTGGACTACCTGATCGCGCCGGTCGCCTACAACCAGCGCCGCCCCGGTGCCTTCACGGAGTCGATGCTCTGCCCGTGGTCCTGCAACGCCAACGGGAAAATCTTCTTCAACCACATCGACTTCCGTCACCACCACGCGCCCGGAAACGAGTTCTACCGCACAGACAACATTGACGAGACGCGCTCCGTGCTCATCCGCGAACTGGCGCGCAACCTCGCCCAAGGGAACCCCTTCCAGTTCTACGACTTCTCCTACGGATGGACCTTCGGCGACAGGCGAATCTGCGAAATCGTGAAGCGGATGCAGGACCTCTGCCGCCAATACCGCTGGACCGTCAGGGACTTCGATAGGAAGGACTACCTGCTGGTCGTCATCGACGAGAAGCTGATGGGGCGCTTCGACCCCTTCAACCCGCCCTTCGGACGCGAGCTGGTCTATAACCAGATGACCTATCTCGACGCAGCCGGCATCCCTTACCGATGCGTGCTCTTCTCCGACCTGATGAAATATCCCGAACTTCAGGAATACAGGGTCTTCCTCTTCCTGAACCAGTTCCGGCTGGACGACGAGATGACGTCGTTCCTCCAGGAGAAGATCCTGACCGGCGACCGCTTCGCGGCCTTCGTGGGTCCCGTGGGAATCCTCACGCCGGAGGGCATCAGCACCAAATACGCCGAACGGCTCTTCGGAAGGGCGTTCACGGTCTCCCCGGAGGAACGCGACGCCCACTGCACCGCGACGGCGCTATGGCCGGAACTCGGCGGGCAGACCTGGGGCACGAAGGCAAGGGACAAATATCCGTTCATCATGCTGCCTGAAACCGCCGCCTCGGAGGAGACCGTGGGCACGATGATTGGCGACCATGCGCCCGGCGCACTCTACCTCGGGCGCCCCGGCTGCCGCATCTACTGGAGCGCCGTGCCCTCCACCACGCCCGAGATGCTGCGGGCGCTGGCGCGGCGCGCGGGCATTCCAGTGGTCGCCGACACGAATGACGCGCTCTATATCGGCTGTGGCTTCATCGGCATCCACGCCCACTCGAACGGCCCCCGGACCATCCGCCTCATCGGAGAAGGCACGCCCAGGGACATCCTCACCGGGCAGACCTGGCCAAAGGGAACCACCGAAATCACCCTCGACATGAAGTTCGGCGAAAACCGCATCTTCATCCTGGAGTAAGAATGAGGTAATTACAAAAGTGGTCGGCGGCAGTCAAGGTTGGCGGCGGAAAGCATGGCTTTCCAGACGACGCCCGACGGACGGCCCAGCGGACGAAAGGTCCGCTGGTGGCAGGCGCGATGCAAGCCTTTTTTTCGCGTGTTTCGTGTGTTTTGCGGGAAATGGCTTTATGGTAAGGCTACAGCATCATTCCCTAAAGTATCTCCGTCTAGGTTAAATGCGGCACCGGGGCTTTTTCGCGCCCTTTGACCTCTGATGGCATGCTCCCGCTCCTCTTTATGAGCACATCCCACGGCAAATCCTCAAAGGCAATATACAGTACATATCCGTTCGTTTCACCACCTTTATTCTCCTATTGAATCATGGCATACTTTCTAGGCATTGATGCAGGCACCCAGAGTCTCAAAGGCATACTCATCGAGCCGGCGACCGGATGGACCTCGAAGCCCGTCTCGGTGCATTTCGGGCGCGACTTGCCACAATACGGCTCGACGGACGGGTTCCTGCCCTGCCTCGACCCGCAAATCCGCCGCGCGAATCCACGGATGTGGCTGGATGCCCTCGACCTCCTGCTGGAACGCATGCAACAGGCCGGTCTGCCGATGGCGCAAGTCGCCGGCGTCTCCGGCTCCGGTCAGCAACATGGAACCGTCTATTTGAACCACCTGTTCCCTCTGGCATTGAAGACATTACAACAGGGACAGTCGCTGGCCACACAACTCGTCCACGCCTTCAGCCGTCAGGAAGCGCCCATCTGGATGGACGCCTCCACCACGACGCAGTGCGGGCAACTGCGGTCACGTTTCGGCGAACGACTCCGGCAGGACACCGGCAGCGACGCCACCGAGCGCTTCAGCGGACCCCAAATCATGAAATTCGCATGTGAGTGTCCCGCGCAGTGGACCGAGACCGCGACCGTCCACCTGGTCAGTTCCTTCCTGGCCTCCGTGATGGCTGGCGAGAACCTGCCCATCGACTATGGCGACGGCGCAGGAATGAACCTACTGAACCTCCACACGCTCGCCTGGGACGCCGAAATCGCGGAGTTCACCGCGCCTGGACTGCTGAAGCGGCTTCCGCCCTGCGTGCCCTCCACCCAGGCGCCTGGACGCCTCGCACCCTACTTCGCCAAATATGGCCTAACGCCTGGCATCCCCGTCAATGTGTGGTCGGGCGACAACCCGAACAGCCTCATCGGCACCGGCGGGTCGCTGGCGGGCCGCGCCGTGGTGAGCCTGGGCACAAGCGACACCTATTTCGGCACGCTGACGGAACTGCCCGCCACTCCGCCACGCTTCGGCCATGTCTTCGGCAATCCCGCCGGTGGCTTCATGACGCTGGTCTGCTTCACCAATGGTTCCCTCACCCGCGAGCATTTCCGCAACCACTACGGCTTCTCTCGCGAAGAGTTCGAGATCGCCGTTGTCCAGGCCGAACCGGGCCGACGCCAGCTCCTCCCCTGGCTCGTGCCGGAGGCCACCCCGCCTGTCCCCACTCAGAAAATCCTATGCAACTTTGACGCAAAGAACGCCACCCCCGGCGACTTCCTCCGCGCGCTACTGGAATCGCAGGTACTCACAATGCGCTACCACGCCGGTAACCGCCAGCGCCCCACCCAAATCCGCCTGACCGGCGGGGCCTCCGCCAGTCCCGTCCTCCGGCAAATCGTGGCAGATGTCTTCCAGGCACCCGTCGTCATCGGCGACTCCACCGAGGCCGCAGCGCTTGGCGCGGCGATGCGTGCCGCCAATGCCTGCGGAGGATACGGCTTTGACGAACTCACCGAGAGATTCTGCACCAGCCAGACCACCGTCACGCCGAATCCCGCGCTCGGCACTACCTACGAACAGGCACTCGAACAATTCGCCGCGCTTCTAAAATCGATAAAGTAATTATATAACTCATTTATAATGAAAGAGTTAATTATAATTTTTATGGCGATTGCGCCATTTGTGTTCGCAGGCGACCGCCTCATCAACGGCGACTTTTCGGGGGGACTTGCGAACTGGACGGTGCGCCAGCCCGAAATCACATCGCTCGACCCGGCAATCTGCATCTCCGCTCCTGGCGCCTTGCGGTTGGACGGCACGACATTTATCTCGCAACCGCTTGACCTGGAACTCCATACCGTCTATGAAATCAGCGGCTACATGAAAGGCGAAGGGATTTCGGGCGACGCCAATGCAGGTGCACGTATCATTTTGGAGGGAAATCAGAAGTGGAAGCGCGTGGTGCCCAATGACGAAGGCAACGCCGAAACCGGCACCTTCGACTGGAAATTCTTCCGCACAACCTTCACACCCGACGACTTGAACAGCGCACGGATTATCGTCCATTGCGACCTCCACGGCACCGGCACAGTCTGGTATGACGACTTGCAGGTGGTCAAAAAGACTCTCACGCCCCCCCCTGTCCCCGTCCAAACCGCCGAGAGTTTCCGCGTCCCCCACAACGGCGGACTGGGCTGGGTGACCTTCTGGGCACTTGGCGAACGTGGCTTCTTCGCGCCTGGCGAGCCTCTTCGCTTCTCCTTGAAAGTCAATGACGCGGGCAAGGCCCTCCGCGTGGAAGCCACCCTGCGGGACGAACTGGGTGTCGAACGCGCCCGCGCAACTCAGGACTCCTTCGCCACGCCAGGCACCATCGAACTGACCTTCCCCGGCGTCGAGCAGGGCTACTACATCGCCACCGCCGAACTCTACGAGGGCGAGACGCTCCTCTACGCCATCCAAGCGGGCGCGGCGGTCTTCCCGCCACCCGTCGAGCGCGACCCATACTACGCGCTCGGCTTCAGCGCCTTCCAAAGTCTCCACGACGCCTACAAGTACCTCGGCGTCGGCACCATCAATCTCAAGTTCCAAGTCACCGAATTCAGTCAGTTCAACCGCGACGAGGCGGTCGCGAAATTCTTCAAGGACTACAAGCCCTTCCTGGAGAACGGCGCCTTCCGGCTCTGCTTCACCTACCCCTTCGCCATCCGGCGCACCGCCCGCACGGAGGAGGAACTCGCCCAGGGATGGCCGCTGCTTCCGGACGCCTTCCTGAAGGAGGTCATCCCCGCCATCCGCACCATCGCGGAGCGCACGAAGGGACTCATCCAGGACTGGTGCGTGCAGCAGGAGATTCCCTCCAGCGCCACAATGACCTTTAAATATTGCGGGACCTGGAGCGAGGCGATGATGCACCAGGTCATCATGACCCGAATGATTTCCCGCGCGGTGAAGGCCGTGGATCCCGCGAACCGCGTGTGGACAGGCGGCAACAACCAGGCGGACAAGGTGGAGTCCATCGAACGGCTCGTGATGGCGGACCTCAAAGGCGAGGTGGACGGCTATCTCGTAGACGCTTACACCGGCGACTGGGATCTCCGCCATGGCGAGAATGCGATGCTACCCGAAACGCGGCTCTTGAAGTTCCTGCGCGACTCCTCCTCGCTCTCCAAGAGCATCGGCCTGGGAGAACTCATCCGCAACGACGAGACGGGCTACGCAATCTACTACGGTGCGCCCTACGACCACGGGATGGCGTGGGATCAGGCCGAACTCACCGCGCGTTCTATGGTTATCATGCGCGCCGCGCCCGTCTGCCTCTTCGAACTCTTCACGCCCAATCGCTGGTATCCGCCAGGAACCCAAATTCCTGATGACGAGATGTATATGGCGACCTGCTGGCGCACTGTCACGGATGGCAAGCGCGTGAACCACGTCCCCCTCCCCGGCGGCGCGATGTACGCCACGCTCGCCCGCGAGTTCACCTTCACGATTTTTCATCGCGAAATCATCTGCGACAAGCTCTACTGCTACGTCTTCACGCGGGGCGACGGAAAGACCTTCGCCGCTCTGTGGTCCACTGCAGACCCCGCCGAAGTGCGTCCCGCCCTCCCCGCCGACACCCGCACGCTCACCATGACCGGGCGCGAGGGGACTTTGGGAACCGATGCGATAACACTCACGCACGCACCAATTTATCTTGTCAGCGACCGTCCTGCTGACGAAGTGGCCGACGCCCTGGAGGCCGCGATGCTCGAGGTCGCCCCGCGCTTCCGCCTCGCCGTTGAACCCGCCACAACTCCGGACGAAGTTCTATTATATATTTTGAATTGCAGTAGCGTGACTGTCCCCGGACTTGTCATCGTGGACGATGGGGGGGCTGTCCCCACCCAAGAGACAGTGGACGATAGGGGGACTGTCCCCACCCAAGAGACAACAGGGACTGTCCCCACCCAAGAGACAACAGGGACTGTCCCCGGACTAGTCGCGGCTAGCAAAAGCGCTCCGCTGGAAGTCAACCTCCTTCCTCAACAGACCACTGCGGTCACTCTCCCCGCCGGGAAAACCGCAACCCTGTTTGCAGATGGGCAGAAATATATCATTCAACTTTTTTATTTACAAGATAGTATAAAAATAAAAAGGATAGCCGAGAAGCCCCGTTTTGACGGCGCTCTCGCATGGACCAAGGGACTTACGCCCATCCAGCTCCGGCATCCCGACGACATCTACCCCAAGACCGCCCTCCACCGCGAGAAGGCCTATTTCCGCGATGAACTCTACAACCCCGACGGCCATACCTTCACGGCCGACTGCTACCTCGCCTACGATGCCGAATGCCTCTATCTGGCCGCCGATGTGGATGACCCGACGCACATCCAGCACTTCGCCCCCGAACAGGCCTGGCGCGGAGACTCGCTGCAATTCGCCTTCGCCAGCCGTCCGGTTCCGCCCGCCGAGGTCCGTTCCCCCAACACGCCTGACAACATCGCCGAACTGGAGAACAACATCCTCGTCGCCCTGAAGGACGGCGAAGTCCTCCGCGTGCGCTTCGGCACCTCGCCGGAAATCGTCGATTTCCCTGCAAAAGTCACTCGCATAGAGGGCCATACGCGCTATGAAATCGCCCTCCCCTGGAAGCTCCTCGGCCTCACGCCAGAGACCTGTCAGCGCCTCGGAATGGTCCTCTTCGACAACAACTCGCCCGCCGACCAAGAACCGCCCTACTGGCTCGCTTTCGGACAGGGCATCGCCGGCGGGCAGGATGCCGCATTGCTCAAACCCGTGAAGTTTGAATAACACCCGCGGGGTGGTCACCCTACAATTCTACGGGGGCTGCGCCCCCGAACCCCCTGTGGTTTCCATACCGCGCCGCCACCCTACAATTCTACGGGGGCTGCCGCCCCCGACCCCCTGCGGTTCCTCATTTCATTGCTAATTGCTAAATGCTAATTGCTAATTGCTAATTCCATGAACTACACGCTTTTCGATTACCATCAGGCCGGAAAGGCCAATTGGACCTGGCTACCTGGACACCACGCTGGAAAAGAAGGCTTTTACTTATTTCGTAAGTCATTTATTTCTAATAAATTAGATAAAATAAATCTCTATGTTGCTGGCGATTGCCGCTTTAAGTTGTATCTCGACGGCAATCTCGTCGGCACTGGTCCCGTCAAGAGTTTCCCATTATTCACGCAACTTCTTCATCTGCAACTGAAAGTCACTCCTGGCGAGCATCTTCTCTCAGCCGAGGTCCTGGTCTGGCCGGAGGGCTGGCGGAACTCCCCCGCCCCCTGGAGCGAGATGCACATCGGCGGCGGCTTCTACCTCAGCGGCGGCTCGGAGGAACTCGACCTCTCCACTCCGAAAGGCTGGAAGTGTTTGGAGGACACCTCGCGCCACACTCTCGACTGGAAGGACAGCGGTGCCGAACTCTTCCCCGCAGGTCCCCGTGACGGCGTGGACTTCCAGAAGTCACCAGGCAATTGGCGCTCAATGGATTATGACGACTCCAACTGGGCGAACGCCGTGGCCACGGGTATCTCGGCAATCTGGGGCACCAGCATGGGCGATCTCAACTGCCCCTGGCAACTCGAAATGCCGCAGGTCGCCCACCAGCGTTTCACCCACGAGCCCATCGCCGCCATCCGCCATTGCTCCAATGCGGAGACCGTCTTGGCACTTGACACCAACGGCGTTCTCTCCGGCATCCTCCCCGCCGGCAAGTCCCTCACGGTCCTGAAACTCAACCGCTACTTCACGGGGCTGGTCCATCTCGCCGGCAAAGGTGCGTCTGGAACCATCAAGGTGATTCTCTCCGAAGCACTTGGCGAGGATGGCGTAACGCCTTTCCGCATCCAGAACGACATCCTCCAGGTCACCCCGACACCCTGGTCCTTCGACTCCTTCGAGATGCGGGCAGGACAGCACCTCGCACTGGAATGCGACATCGACGCCCCCCTCACGCTGACCGAGCTCTCCCTCCAATTTCAGACCTACGACTTTGGAGAATTCAAGGACTACCGGAATCCGCAGGACCCCGAACTGGAGCACATCTATCAAGTCGGCATCCACACCGCAAGATGTTGCGCTCATGATACTTATGAAGACTGTCCGTATTTCGAGCGCTTGCAGTACTCCGGGGACAGTCGCATCCAGGCGCTCATCTCCTATGAGGGCACTGGCCATGGTGCCCTCGGCCGCAAGGCCCTGCGTGACTTCCAGCGCTCCCTGATGCCCTGCGGACTCACCCGCAGCCGTTTCCCTGACATCCTCCCGCAGGTGATTCCCGGCTATAGCCTCATCTGGATTCTGATGGTCGAGGACTACGACAACTACTTCCACGACGAGGCCATCGTCAAGGAGTGCTACACCGCAATGCGGAGCGTCCTGACCTACTTCGAGAACCGCATCGAGGCCGCCACCGGTCTCTCCGGGAACCCCGGCTTCTGGGACTTCACGGACTGGCAGCCCGAATGGCCCTCCGGCGACGCCGCCCGCAAGACCGGCCTGCCCACCACGGTCAATAATCTCTTCTTCATTCTCGCGCTACAGGCCATGACGCGCTTCGCCATACAACTCGGCGAAACTGCGGACGAGCTGCGCTTCACCAACCTCGTCCGCCGACTCTCCGACGCCATCAACGCCCATTGCTATGACGCGACGCGGCAGAGTTACACCGACGTCCCCGGCAAGCCGTGGTACTCCCGTCATGCCAACGCCTTGGCCATACTTTCCGGAGTCGCCACCGACGACCGCCTCTCCGCCGCCCACGCCATGCTCTTGACCGACGCCCCGGACGTCACGCGCTGCTCGCTCTACTTCCAGTTCTATGTGCTGGAGGCACTGCGCAAGCTCGGCGACCGCGAGGGAATGTATCAGGCATTGCTCCCCTGGCGCGAAAGCCTCCGGCGCAATCCCGACATCACCACTTTCCCCGAGGTACCCGACCCCGCCCACAACCGCAGCGCCTGCCACGCCTGGAGCGCAGGCCCCGTTTACGAAATCCTCGTGGCAGGGTTATAAATCCATTTATTTCTCGAAGTCGCGGGTACAATCGGCTGAGACGTAGGGGGCAGCGTAAACATTATTGCTCCACGGTTCACAGCCGAAGGCACCCAGGTTCTCGGCCTTCACCCAGCCGTTCTGACCATTCTTCGAGGCCTGGGTGCCCTCGCCGGAGAGAATCAGCGTGCCGTCCGAGAGCGCCAGCGCGAAGAGCGCACCGCAGGGTCCACCGGCATTTATGCCCTTGACCACCAGCTCGTTCTCGCCTTCGTGCAAGTACTTGAGGACATCCAAGGTCCAGGCGCATTGCCAGAGTTCCTGACGCATCACTTCGTGCCCATTGATGGTGCAGGTGAAATAGTCGTCCACCGCAACGGCGAGAAAGGCGCTCTTTAATTTTGACAAGTTCTTTATTTTAAAGCAGTTGCGTAAATATGCAACACTTTCGTCCTCCTGGTTCTCTCCGGGATACCAGACCCAGCTGGCCTTCGTGTAAGCCGAAGGCAAATCGACCTTCTCGGTCAGCCGATGCGTCGCCGGGCGTTTCAACGGCGGTGCGATGGTCTTGGCGGCATCGCGATAGATGTGGATACCATAGGGACCGAACTCCTCGGTAAAGGAGCCATTCTCCGTGAGCACATTTCGTCCCTCGCTGACCGCCCGCAGTTTCGCCGGAAGTTTTCCCGTGAGCGTGGCGGTGACGGGTTCGGGGGACTCGTTGAGGACAATCCACAAATCATCGCCCTCGGCGGTGCGCTTCTGGAAGACAAGGATGGACTCCGCATCGCAGGTGACTTCGCCCTCGATGGTATCGCCCACCAGGTAGCGCGAAAGCGCCTCGACCTCGTGGAGATTCGCCGCCAGGTCCGCGACAAACGGGTGGTCCGTCGGCACCGTGTAGGTTCCCCAGTACATCAGACCGGTCGCGCCGTGGGAAATCGCCTCGTAGATCATGAAGCGCGTCTCCTCGCGAGTCGGGTAGATGGGTTCCTTGCCGTGGAGGGCACCCCAGGCAAAGCCCTGGAGGGTCATCCACAGCGGCTTGCGACCGCGCACGACTTCGTCGCAGATGTCGGTATATTTTCCCACGGAGGTCATCGTCTTGTCCACCAGGTCGGAATGTGAGTTCGGGCTGGGAATCGGATAGATGTCCACGCCATAGGTATCGCAGACATTCGCGTAGGAGCGCAGGTCCTCGACCTTGCCACGCGGGGCCTCATTCAAGAAGACGGGGTGGTAGGGATCCAGCAGGCTCATCGCTTCGTAGAGGCGCTGATACGGCGCCACCGGACGCCCGCCCCAGGCGGGCTCGTCGGTGGAGAACCACGCGATGGTGGACGGGTGGTTCATCGCCTCAATGATTTTGCCGGTCGGCTTCTCCAGCCACGCGGCCTGCTCCTCCGGCGAACGCTCTTTCTGCGCATCGGCGGGCACCTGCACCATCGCCAGCAGACCGAAATCCGCCAGTTTGTCAATCTGCGTGTAATTGCACATCACCATATTGAAGCCCATCCTGGACATCATTTCTGCGGCCTCGGTGACCGTGTTTCCTTTGCCAAGATAATTCCAGCTGCCAATCGGAAAGAAGGGCTCGCCATCCACATACATCACTCGCTTGGCATCGAAGGTGACCACATGCGCGTCCTCCGCCAATTGCGGTGCGGGCACCACGCGGAAGACCTTCTCAGCGGAAGCGATTGTCTTGCCGTCCGCATCCAAAGCCACAGCTTCGATGGGATATTCGCCAACCTTCGCGGGCACCGCGAACTCGAAGGGAACCTCCGCTCCGCCAGGCAGTGAAACCGTTTTGCCATTGAAGGAGATTTTCACCGTGGCGGCGGGGATGCTCAGGAATGCCGCGCCGGAAAGCGTCCCCGGCGTGCCGACCACCGTCGCGTCGTGGTAGCCCCACGGGCAGGACAGCGCAAGTTCCACTGGCAGGACAGGCGAGGTCGTGGGCGTCAGCATGATGTTGTCGAAAAAGACCGTCCCCGGAGCCTTGAGTTCGCCGACGATGGTCACTTCCATATCGTGGTCGGACATGAAGGTCAGGGACTTGTGCTGCCAACTGGAGAACGAGTCCTGCCAGATCTCGTTGCCGGGCACCAGCTGGTCGCCCTCGTAGGCGGCCACGCGGAACCACGTCGCGCCTTGGATGTCCTGGAACTGGCGGTCGGTGCCGCCTTTCACGTCGTATTCGAGTTTGTAGAGTTGTCCGGCTTTCACCTGAACTCCCGCCTGGGCAACCCGCGCGGTCGCGGAGGTGCCATTGAGCTTTACGAGGTTACCGTGCGCCTTGTCGCCCGATTCCTCGACCACGGCGTTCTCCAGCGTCCAGCACTTCTCGCCTGCGTTGAACGAGCCATTCTGCAACTTGCCGGGCGTGACCTCCAGCACGGGCGCGGTAAACTCCACCTTCGAGCCCTTCTTCGCGCGGAAGACCGCGTAGGGCTTGCTCCCCTGGTCGGGCATGACTCCTGTCACCACGACTTCCTGCCAGTCGCCATTGCAGGTGAAGTCCTTCAGCATGCACCAGTAGGAGGGGGAGCTACGCTCCACATAAATGCATCCCTGGGCGCCGGCCGCGCCGCGCACCTTCGCCGTGAAACGGTACTCCACGCCGGCCTCCATCGAGATGCCGTATTGCACCACATTCGCGTTGCCGTCCTCACGTGAAATCACAATGCCTTTCGTGCCATCTTCATACGCGACGACCTCAAACGCCACGCCGGACTGCGGTTCCCACGCGGACGGCCAGGCGCCGTTGGACGCCTGCTCCGCCAACGATGCATTCCGCAGCAGATTCTCTGCCAGAACGCCAAAACACACGAAAAAGGCAAAAAAAAGCAAAGAAAGTCGTTTGGTCATCATCTTCTCCTTGTAAGTTCAGGAAATCTGGAAATACGAAACGATAATACTATACCGTTTGTTCGCGGGAACGTTCTCAAATCCGCAACATTTCCACAGAAAACCGCTCCAGGGGAAAGTGCAATACCATCGACCTCCCTGGACTTTGATGGCAAGGGCGTAAATTTCGTGCGGAAGAACTCTCACCAGTGGCAATTCACTTCTCCAGAGCAAGGGCACGTCACTACTTGCGACAATTCAACCAGATTCCGTATTCCGGAAGGCAGTAGTCGCCATCGCAGTAGAGCAGACCTGTCTCCGCGTCAAAGACGCTCTGCCCGGCGCGGAGCAGATTGACCGCAAACGACGGCGAAAGCATCTCGCCGTGCGGGTCGTCGAAATTCTCCGTGAGGTGTCCAGCAGCATCCACCTTGGCCACAAGATCACCGCAGCGCCCCGTAACGCAGAACTCCTCTCCGTTGCGAAGCAGCAGTCCGCCAGGCCATGTTGGATGCCAGAGATAGGTCGCCATTGGAACGCTACCCTCAAGCACATCGTACTCGGCGAGTGGCAGGTCCCCGTCATAGACCAGAACGCGATGGCTCACCAGCGTGTTTTGCGCAAAGACCTTCTTGGAAAAACGCCGACCTTCGTAATCATAGCCGAACTCCAGCCGAAGACCATCCTTTTCAGCGGAAGTCAGCTGATTTTCGGCATTCCAAGTGTAGTTCCAGCCCCGCCAGGCAAGTAGATTTCCGTCTTCATCGTAAGCAAGGGTTTCGGTGCCGATGGGGGACTCCATTGTAATGCATTGATTCGTGGCATTGACAAGATAGCGCACCGTCTGCTCCGGCGAGCCTGCCTGGAACGAGATGCGGTTGTCCGCATCGTCATAGGAGTAGCGGTAATCGCCTCCCGGTGCGAGGTCGCCAGTCGCATCGAGACGTTCTTCGGCAACGAGCCGCCCCCGACGGTCATAGGCGAGACGCCGGGCGGTCCCGTCCGGAAACTCCATTTTCACGCATTGACTGGCAAGGTCATAGGCATAACGGATTTCCCGCTGGCTGTCGCCGACCGAATAACGCAAGGTGAGAGCATTGGGCCATTGCTCACGCGAAATGCCCGTTTCGGCAAGCAGTTTGCCCTCACGCCACCACTGCGTGTCGATAGAGAGCTCTTTGTCCAACAGGCGAAACTCATCCATACCGGTACGCACTGCGCCAACCCGGCCATTCTTATCATAAATGACACTAAAGGAATACTCCGGCTGTTCCCCTTTCGCCAATGTCACGCCACACCGCCTGCCGAATTCGTCATAGGCATACAGAAGGACAAAGCCGGGCAGTTGTGGCAGTGTCTCGAAGACGCAGTTGTCGTGCTCGTCATAGCGGAAGAGGTGCGTGCCGGCGGCATCTTCAACCTGAACCAGCCGTCCGCCTTGGTCGTATTGCCAAGACACGCCCGGCGTCTGGTCGGAATAGCCGGTCGCGATGTGTTGGCAAGCCGCATCGTAAGTGAGGGACTTCACGATGCCGCGCGCGGTGGTGCAGGTGGTCAGCAATCCGTCCTCATCGTACTGGTAGTCCAGATGGGTTCCGTCCGCATAGGTGCATCGCAGGCAATGTCCAAATGCATCGTAGTCCTGCCGAGTAGTATCGCCTTCGGCGGCCTCGTTTCGCCATGTGGTTCTGGCGATGCGACGACCATGATGGTCGTACTGGTATGCGACCTTGCGTGTGTCACCAAACTCCAGCACCAGATTGCCGTTATCATCGTATTGGTAGTGGTGTTCCCGGCCAGCCGGGTCGCGTTCAACGGTCATCCGGTTGTTCGCATCATATTCGTACCGAGTCGTGCGAGTCTCTTCCCCACGCTGGCTGATGACGGCTTTCGTAACTCCATTCTCGTCACGGACATAACGCATCCGGAAAGACCGTCCGTCGCTCACTTCGGAAAGACGGTTGAACTCATCGTATTTGTATTTTATATGACTTCCGTCCGCCGTGAGTTGCAATTGCAACAAGCCATTCCACCATTCGGTCTCACTCATCGTGCCATCGCCATGAAAACTCCGCATGGTGCGCGTGACACCCTGCTGAGTGATTTCTTCGTGCGTAACCACCTCTCCCAGACGATTCAAGCTGTGGAAACTGCCGTCTTGCGCAGTATCCGACTGCGTGGTAAGCTGTGCCACGCCGTCCATGAATCGCCAGGAGAGACTGCGATGCACTACCCGCCCATCCGAAGTCTTCAAATAGACATCGTTGCTGGCGTGAACCAAGTCTGGTCCGTCGAAGTCAATGACGCCGTTCTGATTCATGTCGGTGGCGACAATGGCTCCGTACTGCGGGTGGTCGTACGCATAGAGCGTCACGCGACCAGCCGGAGAGACGACCTTGATCAGCCGCCCGAAGGAGTCGTATTCGCGGCTTTCGCAACCGCCATCCGATTTTCTTATGCGGACTACCCGTCCAAGAAAATCCCTGGTCGTCTCCTCCCATTTTTCCGGCACGTCTTCTCCGACGGACCAGCTGATGCGGGTGGTCTGAGAACCATCCTCTTCGACGGAGTAGTGGTATTCGACCGTCTCATCGCCTGTGCCGGAACGTCGGGCGACACTTCTGTCCCGGTTGAATTCCACCCATTCGGAGGAACCGTCGGGCAGCACTGTGGTTTCGCGCCGCCGACCATCTGGCAACAGCTGTCGAGTGGTCTCGGTACGCCGTCCGTCTGGTGTGACCTCTGCCGTCTGCTTGCCTGACTCGTCATACTCGTAGGAAGTCACCAATCTGCCCCCCTCCCGTCCGATGACGGTTTCGCGGATGAGATTCCCCTCCTGGTCGTAGTCATTTGCAGTAGTCACCATCGCGGACTTCGATTCGACAACGCGGTCATTCGGGTCGAGAACCATTGAGACCTCGCGGTCCGACCACTCGGTTCGCTGCCCAGTGCCGTCCGCTCCATAACTGGTTATCCGACGGCGGCCATCGCTGTGTGTCGCGGAGAGTTCGCGGCCATAAAGATCATACTCATAGTTCGCCGAGGAAATCTCTAGCCCACTGGCCACATCAAACACCTTTCGGTCAAGCACTTGCCCGTTGGAGGCGCACAGCTCCACCGTGCGCTGCCCCGAGACGAATTCGGGCTCCTCGTCCGGTTCGGTGGGGCGGGCCAGGCGTCCGGACCGCGTCACGACGGTGAATTTTCCGTCCGCTTCCTCGGTAATCGACCGATAGTACCCATGGCCGTCCGCAGAGACTCTGGCCATGGCGCTATCGCTGTCATCCAAAAGATAGAAAGCGCGTGGCCACTGGTCGTCAAAACGCTCCCAGGAGTGGAGGTTACGCGGGTCTTTCATATCCGCGCCAGGTGCCCAGGCCTGGATTTGATGAACCTCCTTGCCGTTGCCTTTGCCAAGCTCGCCTTCCCAC
This sequence comes from Victivallales bacterium, assembly GCA_017617415.1. Lineage (GTDB taxonomy): Bacteria > Verrucomicrobiota > Lentisphaeria > Oligosphaerales > Oligosphaeraceae > RGIG1601. The sequence continues at coordinate 22,637 of JAFZWH010000162.1, forward strand.
TTGCGTGCGACTTCAATGCCCGCAATACGTTTGATAATGCATGTCCAGCCCGGCGGACACCGTGGGTCCTGCGCATTGCCAAAAATGACTTCCTCCACCCGGCACTGGTCGTCTGGCGCATTGGGGGGAGCATTCAGCCAGGGCTCGATGGTAGTCTGGATGGTACCTGTGTGGTTCAGGCGCCACCAACTTCCATCCTCCCAGACCAACTCTTTTGCCGTACCGTAGTTGTGGCCGTCGCGCTCCCTATCATCATAGTAGTAGTGGGTGCGCAAAACACGGACGGGGGAAAGGCCAATGCGTTCCTGGACAACCTCCACCCCCCAGGGATACAGCCGACAGAGATTCTCGCTGTAGAAGACCGTCTTGCCATCCTCGTCATCGACCCTTCGCCAGAAACGCCGGTCGCCCACACGCTCCAACGGCCCCCCGAACGCATCCTTTTCCTCGGAGTCCTTTTCCACTGGCGTGTAACCAGTGTAATCCACATGACGCTTCCCGTCTTTCCAACTCCAGCGACGCCATCCGGCATTCTCTCCCTCGTGATATTCCAACTCGGTAACCTCTGGATCCATTCCTTCGGCCAGCCGAACAACCTCCACTCGGTTGAAATGTTCCGGCTCCGGGGAGATATCATGGATACGCCAAGTCACGAAGGGCTTGCCTGTGAAATCGCCCAACGGTTCCGAGGGATTCTTTTCCTGTCCCCTGTTGTAGAAGCGGATTTCATAGCCTCGCTCGATATCTACGATATCCGCCACGCTGGTACTGGTGACCACGCGACGGGGCACCAACCGGGAACGTTCCGACCACGGAATGCTCGCCGTGCCATCCAGCTGCACAAATTTCCGTTTCGTTGGTTCCCAGCATACCAGCGCACCGTCAAAATCTTCATAATAGGAACGCACCGTCTCTTCCGCGTTCCCCAGCAGCTCCATCTCGAACTCCAACCCTGAACGCTGAACCAGCTTCGGATCTGGACCATAGTACTCGAACTTGAGCTCCCCGCCTGGCCAGCCAAATTCATCGGTGCCTACATTGCAGTGGAATGCCGCCGGTTGACTGGCGAAATTCTCCGGCCAGGACGCCGCTTCCTTCATGAACGGATTATAATAGCTCGTGACGTGCTGGTTTTGAGGTGGCGGGCTAGAATAGCTCGTGGTGGGCTGGTTTTGAGGTGGCGGGCTTTCCGAACGCTTCTTCTCTGGCTTGCAGGAGAAGAAAAGAAAAAGCACTCCAGAAAGAAGTATCAGGAGAACAAAAAAAGTGCGAGTCATGCGGAGCGGAAGGGAATTCTGGCTCATTGTTCACTCCTTAATGCACCCAGGGGCCTGCACAAGCCTGCACCATGTCCACTGCACATGCCTTGCCCGCAAATGCACATTTACTTGATATGTGGGATGTTAAAACAATCGGAAAATTAAATTTTGGGTTAATATAGTCGTTTATAACGCATCTGTCCAGTACGATTTGGAATTTTCAAAACACGCTGGCTTACTTTTGTTTACGGCGTTTTCGGATAATACGGAAAACCTGTACAATCATGTAGATTACCAGCCCTGTGGCAAGCACCGCCATGGCAATGCGAGTGGCAAGAATGCCACGCTGAAGCATTCGGATGTAGTTGTTGACCACCCTCTCGGCATCATCGTCCATGCTGGTCAGGGCATCAGCACACTTGCCCAAAAAAGTCAGCATCGGCACCCAAAAGACCAATATAAGAACCAGAATAACCCGCGCGATGAAGCAGATATGACTTGAAATTCCGGTTATTTTCCATATATAAGTATTTCAACTGGCATTGGTCTTCGCGGGGTGTTTTTCGTGGTTCATCAGGGCGACGCCGCCCATCACCAGCGCGATTGCCACGAAGAAGCGCCAATCAAACGCCTCATGACCCACCAGGCGAGCAACCAACAGCGCAATGGTGGCAGAGAGGTATCCGTAGGCGCCCAGAGCGGCGGGGTCCACGTATGCCAAAGCGGTATACCACAGCGCAATCGCCCAGCCAGTATCCGCGATGCCCAAGAAGACCACGCCTGCCCAGACGCGCGGCGGAAGTCGTGTCAGACTGGCAACATCACCAAAGAGCAGGCACACGGGAAGCATCATCAAGCCGCCAAGAACAAGCATCACCACAGTGCAGGGGATTCCGCCATAACGCTGTGCGGTTCCAGTCCCCCAGACGGTGTAGGCCGCCCAGGCGACGCCGGAGCCGATCGCCATCAGGTCGCCAGGCAAAGTCTTGGGATTGACCGCATAGAGGTCGGAGGCGCGCGCCGTCAACGCAAAAACCAGTCCCGCAAAACCCAGGATCATCCCCAGATATTTGCCCCATGTCGGCCATTTTCGCGCCGCCAGTGCCGCGAAAATCACGGTGAAAATCGGTGACGCATTGCAGAGCAAGCTGCTGCGCGCCGCCGTCGTGAATTTCAGCGACGCGAAGGCCAATACGCCCTCCAGGATGCAGACGACAAACGCCACGGCGACAAGACTTCGCGTATCCTCACGCACCGCCGAACGAACCTTCCCCCAGCCGCCGTTGAAGAACAGCACAGGCGTCAACGCCAGCGCACCGAGGAAAAGTCGTATCGTCATCAGGCACATTGGATCCGCCTCGCCATCCACCGTTCCAAATAAAAAACGGGACACCGAATACTGGCATCCCCAGATGATAGTGGAACATAGCCCGAAGGCAAGCCCTTTGACGCGATTCGAAACCATAGCCAAGATCAGTCCAGCATTTTGCGGCAACGAGCGATTTCAGCATCGCAGTCACGCACCATCGAGTCGATGATTTCCTGGACGGTCTCCTCGCAGGAGACCAGCCCGACGGACTGGCCCGCCATTACGGAACCATGTTCCACGTCGCCATCCACTGCGGCACGCCGAAGCCCACCGATCCAAAAGTTTTCTATCTGTGCCTGCGCGTCCGCAGGGGTTATTTTTCCCGACTGGATCATTGCGATGAGATCAAGCTGAAGACGTTCGAAGTCCCGCGTGCCTTCGTTGCGCAACGCCCTCACCGCGACCACATGCAATGCAGGGTCGAACTGACCAGTGGCCTGAGCATCGCGGGCGGCGGCACGATAGAACGCCTCTTTGAACTGCGGATGTGTCTCGCATTCGCGGGCAACCGCAAAACGCGTGCCCATCTGGACGCCGCTAGCGCCCATCATCATCAGATGCGCCATCAGCCGCCCCGTGCCGATGCCACCTGCCACAAAAATCGGCACTTCGTCGGCAAAGTGGAAGAGAACCTGCTGCAACAGAACCGTGAGGCAGACCGGCCCGACATGCCCGCCAGACTCGGTGCCCTCCAGAATCAGCGCGTCTGTCCCGAATGCCAACAGTCGTCTTGCCAGGGACTCCGTGGAGGCGAAGCACATCACCTTGGCACCCGTGGCCTTCATCCGCGCAATCTCCGTGTCCCGCGGAAGCCCGCCGGCAAAGACCACGACGGGTGGCGGATTCTTTGCCAGGACATCCAGATGGCTCTGGTAGGCCGGCCCCAGAGTGATTACATTCACCGCGAACGGTCGGTCGCCTACGAGCGTACGCGTCTCGCCAATTGCCCGATCCAGCATCTCCGCAGGCATATTCCCGCCTGCCAAGGCACCAAAGCCGCCCGCCTGGGTGACTGCCGCCACCAGATGCGGGGTGCTCACCCACGTCATCGCACCGCAGAGGATGGGAACCTCAGTCCCCAGGAACGCATTCCCGCGAGCAAAAAGACGCCGTGTAGCCTGGCTCAAGGAACTATTTGATACTAAAGGCATTATCATCCTCCTGATTAAGTTTGATTGCCTCGCCTAAAATCGCCAGGGATGCATTCAGCACAACATCTTCCTGGGGAAGCTGCTCCTTCTCAAGGAGCATTTCCTCGTCGCTCTTGAGTATTTCGGGTTCTTCGTCTTCTTCCTTGGGACGCTTTGGCTGAAACCGCCGAATCATCTGCACGGAATGATGATCCCGCGACCGGTAGTCGCGCCGTGCGTTGATTTCCAGCGGAAGTTCTTTCAACTCCCGCAACTGCCGATAGGCTTCCACTTCGGTGGCATATTCGGAAAAACCTGGGTCATGCGTCATGAAATCACTTGCAACACCTTGCAATTTAACAAGATGTTTCCGAAGTTCAGTCTGGCTGGCATAATTCACGGGCTTGATTTCGTCCCACGGCAAGCAATGCGGAAGATTCTTTTCAGAGGTCTCCGTGTATTCCAGGAAGGACGGGAAGATGATATCCGGCTCCACCCCACGCTCTTGGGTAGAGCCGCCGTTGATGCGGTAGAATTTTGCAAAGGTAAGCTTCAGCGAACCAGGCTCCTGCTTGCCCAGCAGAGCCTGCGACTTGGCCAGCTGCGGCTGCTCCCGCAAATCAATGAGCGACTGGACCGTGCCTTTGCCGTGCGTGGAGCAGTCCCCCACGATTACCGCGCGTTCAGAATCCTGCAGGCACGCCGCAACAATTTCCGAGGCAGAGGCGCTGTTGCGATCCACCATCACCATCAGCGGTCCCGTGTAGATAGGCACACGGCGGCTGGCACGCATCAGCCTCACGCCATCCTGTTGGTTGCGCACCTGCACCACTGGCACATTGCCGGAAAAGAGCCCGCAGAGTGCAACCGCCTCGTCCAGCGACCCACCGCCATTGCCACGCAAATCGAGAATCACGCCGTCCACGGGACCGGTCTCCAGTGCTTCGTAAAGCAACCTCTTCAGGTCAGTGGTCGTACTCTTGTAGTTCTTGTCACCCCGGTCCCGTGCGCCGAAATCGCTGTAGAAAGACGGCAGATACAGCTGAATCACCCGCGCCAGCCGATCCCAACCATCCACAGGAACTTGATGTTCAAATAGTTGAGCCTCAGAGTCCTTCAGGACAATTTGATCCCGAACCAGACGGTAAATCATGACATCACCGGAACCTTCAGGCAGTACGGTGAGAAAAACTTCGGTCCCTTTGGCCCCCCGGATATGCTGAACTACCCGCGTCAGCTTCATTCCGACGACATCCAGCGGCTCCTCATCCGCACTTTGGGCAACTGCGATAATGCGGTCACCCGGCTTGAGACGACCATCACGGGCGGCGGGACCACCTGGTACCAGGTTGGAGACCGTGGTATATCCGTCCTTCCAACTCAATGTCGCGCCGATTCCCTGCAACGAGAGGCTCATCGAGATGTCGAAATCCTCTTTGCTTTCTGGGGCCATGTATGAGGTATGGGGATCAAAAAGTTGCAGGAAGGCATTGAGATAGATCTCCAAGATATCCATCGAATTGGCCTCCGTGCGAACCCGGAACGAGCTAATCAGCGACCGAACAGTGCGCACGCGAACATCCTCGCGGCGACGGGACGGCTTCGCATTCTTCTCACCGTCCTCCTTCGCAAGCTGCTCCTGGGTCAACGCATCGCTCAGGAGGGTATTTTTCACCAGACGACGCCAGCGGTCATGAAGTTCGGCAACCGTAGTCGCCCATGGCATCTCCTCGGCCTTGCGGCTACCGGGAAGCGACTCATCCACGGTAAAGTCTTGGGGACGGAAAAGTTCATCGGCACAGAAAAGGACATATTCGCGGTTCCGCTCCAAAAACCTCAAATAGACCTGATAGGGGAAATCCAGCTGCACGCGGCGAGAATTTTGTATAAACAGCGTATCCGCCACCTCCTGGAACTCATCTAAGTCACTCTGCAAGAAGAAATTCTTATTTGAGTCCAGCATTTCGAAATACCCCTGGAACCATTGGCTGGAAAGCTGTGGCGTAAACGGCTGGTAATTGTAGTGCAAGGACAATGTCGTTTGTACCACCGTCCTTGCAATCAGTTGTTCGGCAGTGCCTGGGCAAAGCTCCTTCAACTGAGTCTGCCGCAATGACTCCAGCTTGGTCGCCAGCTCGCCATCCGGCAGAGCATCGCCATATACAGTCCAGACCACTCCAAGCAAGGCAAAAGCCACCAACAGTCTCAGGCCGCACGGAAAAATATTCACAGAATGGAATTTCATCGTATGATTCTATTGGTTATCGTTTGATTACAGAGTCTTGTGGAACTGCCACGCCTCCCGGCCTGACAGGTCAACGGCCCTTCACCACAATCCGCAGCTGCCGAACCTCCCCTTGGGAGAACTCCCCAATTCTTTCCAGCAGAAGATTTTTCAGACGTGGCTGCTGAAAGACATAGAGCAACGTGGCATCCGGAACCTCGATGGTCATGGTTCCCCGAACCAAGCGGACGGCACGCAGCTTTAGAATGGATTCATCGTTATTGGCAATCTCCTTCCAGTGGACCTGTACTTCGCTCAAGATGCGCTCCTCCGGTCCCCCCTGAATCTTGTCCAGGACCTTGTCCACGAGTTCGGAAAGCCGTTTACCCTGCGGATGCATCCCCGCCAGCACGTCGAATTGATTACCCGCACCAAAGAAATCCGTCACGAGCTCCTCTTTTTCTCGTTTGTCGGCGGACAGCTTAGGACCATGACGGGGAAGTATTGTCGAATCAGGGGTTTTATGGGAAGTCGGCATTTTTCAAGCACTCGCGCGTACATGCGCGGTTTCGCAGTTTACATTATGGCAAATGTTCACAACGGCTTTTTACATAACATACACGGGCGAATGAAAATTGCTGAGAATTTAACCGCAATTCAGTCGCGGGTGGCTGAAGTGGCTCGCGCCGCCGGACGGAATCCCGCCGAGGTGAAGCTACTGGCGGTCTCCAAGACCTTTCCCGCCGAGTCGGTCGCCGAGGCATACGCTGTCGGTCAGCGGTGCTTTGGCGAGAACCGCGTGCAGGAACTTGAGGCCAAGGCGCCAATTCTTCCGCGAGAAATCGAGTGGCATCAGATTGGACACCTCCAAGCCAATAAAGTTCGCGGTGCGCTGAAATTTGCCTCTTGGATTCACGCCGTGGACTCGCTTTCGCTGCTCCAACGCATCGAGCGTCTGGCCAACGAGATGAATGCACATCCCAAGCTGCTCCTGGAAGTGAACATTTCCGGCGAGGGAAGCAAATTCGGTCTCCGTCCGGAGGAGGTCGCGCCGTTGCTCGAATGGCTACCGGAGGACGCACCCGCGCCGATTGTCGGGCTGATGACCATGGCGCCGTTCGATGTCCCGGAAACCACTCTCCATGAGGTCTTTGGAGGACTCAGGGCACTCCGCGACCGCCTCCAACAGGAGACCGGGCACCCCCTCCCCGAACTCTCGATGGGAATGTCCGGCGACTTCGAGGTCGCCATCCAGGAAGGCGCAACCATTGTCCGTGTCGGCAGCGCCATCTTCGGACACAGGGAATACACCTAGCCCTTCTAGCCATACTAGCCGCTCTAGCCCTTCTAGCCGACCTGTTAATTCAAAATGATTTGTCTTCCAAATCCAGAGTTTATTCGTCTTGGCCCGCTGGTCATCCGATGGTATGGCTTCTTCGCGGCAGTTTCCGCAGTGGTCAGCTACTTTCTTTTGCTCCGCCGCGCCAAACGCTTCAACTTGACCGAGCAACAAGTGCTGGATGTGATGGTGGCATGTGTGCTGGGCGGCGTGGTTGGTGCGCGCCTGGAGTATGTACGGCGCTTCTGGGATGTTTACTTTGCTGACGACTTCTGGGGAGCATTCCGCGTCTGGGAGGGCGGGCTGGTCTTCCAGGGCGGTTTCATTCTGGTAGTGCTTATTCTAGTGGTGATGTGCCACATCCGCAAATGGTCGTTGGGTGACATAGCGGATCTCACCGCGCCGGTCCTCCCGATTGCCCACGCCATTGCCCGCCTCGGATGTCTGTTCAACGGCTGTTGCTATGGGATGCCGTGGCATTGGGGAGTCTGCTACCCCGCCGTCGGCAACGATGTCCTCCATCAGCAAATCGCCAAGGGTTTTCTGCCTCCCGATGCCGTTGCGCCCTTGCCTGTCATTCCTGTACAATTGCTGGAATCCCTGCTTTGCCTAGGCATCGCTGGAATCATCTACTGGCTCGAGCGCAAACAGCGGTTCACGCACCGACGTTTTCTTATCTACGTATTATTGTACTCCATTGGACGTGTTGCACTGGAATTCCTCCGCGGAGACTATCCACAACACGACGGACTTACCCCTGCGCAATGGACTACACTTCTGGTGGTCCTGCCCGTCACCATCGCCATCATCGCCTTTCTTTCCTGGCGGAGGCGCCGTCCAACCGCCATGCCAGTGCCCCAGGAGGACGTTGCCCCGCAACGCCCCAACAAGAAACACCAGAAATGACGACTCAACAGCCATTAGCGACTTTCTCTGTCACGCCGGAGGAGATTGGCTTGAGACTCGACCATTTTCTGGTGCGGCATTTCCCTGAATACTCGCGCAGCTATCTGCAACGCTGTGTCGAGGCGCAGATGATCACCATGAACGGCGAGGCCGCCCGCGCCGGCGTGCGACTCGAAGGCGACGAGACCATCGACATTTGGGGCTGGTTAGACGAAACGCCCGAGGCAATCCAAGCCGCAAATATCCCGCTGGACATCCTTTTCGAGGACGACGACCTGCTGGTCATCAACAAGCCGGCCGGACTGGTCGTCCACCCCGCTCCAGGCAATCGACAGGGCACGCTGGTCTCCGCGCTGCTGAACTACGCACCGGAGACCTTCGGCGAACAAGCGGACGACGAGGAGGTCCGCCCAGGCATCGTCCATCGGCTGGACAAGGATACTTCTGGCGTGATGGTCATCGCCAAGACCACCGGCGCCTTCGACAAGCTCAAGGACGACTTCCGTAACCACCGTGTGGACAAGATCTACCTCGCCATTGCCCGCGGACACTTCCGCGACGGCTTCGGCGTCATCGACCTGCCCATTGGCCATGACGAGAAGAACCGCATGAAGCGCACGGTCTGCGAAGCAGGTGGCAAGGAGGCACTCACCAAATACCGTCGCGTCGGCGAGGCGCATGGCTGCACGCTGCTGCAGGTTCGGCTCTACACCGGTCGCACGCATCAGATTCGAGTTCATCTGGCACACCTGGGACATCCTGTTTTGGGCGATCTTCTTTACAGCGGTGGTGCGCAATGTCCGCCCTTCCGCTACAAACGGCAGCTCCTCCACGCCTGGAAACTCGCCCTCCAGCACCCCCGAACTGGCGAACGCATGGTTTTCACTGCACCGCCCGCGCCGGACATGGCCTCGGAAATCAATCGCTTCGCCGATTACTGCGACCTCTCGGTCCTTGAAGGATGATTTTTTGCTTTCCCATAAAATAAAACCGCTGTCTATGCGTTATATTGGCAATTCCCGATACAAACTTCATACCGCTGAGCCTTAGAAGGGCTCGCAACGTGTCCTCCCCGTCACACCTCTCCCCGTCACACCTCTCCCCGTCACACCTCTCCCCTCTAACCTCTAACCTCCCCCGATGGGACTTTTCGCCCGCAACAACTCCATTGCCGTCACCTGGACGCCGAACTCCTGCCATGCAGTACGCATGGGCGTTTCCGGCAAGGACTGCACTGTCACTCAGTTCTGGCACGGAGTCCTGGGGAAAAATGGCGACTCGGTCGCTGAACTTGTCCTTAACGCCATTCGGGCACTTCAGGCGGACGACTCGATCTTCATCGTCGCCGGCGGTCAGGGGCAAGGCTGGGGCATGGCGGACATTATGGCACCTGCCCTCAAACAAGAGGACCTGCGAAATGCACTCGCCTTTGAATTGCGCAAGCAAACCCCGTTGCCGCTTGATCAACTGCGGTGGGGATACCGTATTTTGCCCGGGGGAGACAAGAATGACCAACGCAAACACGTGCGACTCTTTTTTATAAAGAACGACTACTGGACCAGCTGGATGAAGGCTATCGACGGTCTCCACCACCTGGATGCAATCCTGCCCGCCCCTGTAACGCTTGATCCAATATTGACTGGACAAAACTTGACAATTATGGACAATATTGCCTACGAGTATCGAACCACTCCGCAAGGACGTTTGGTGACACCGCTGGCCGACGGCACTCAAGTCACCTTTGACCAGGCTTTCCCGATGACAAATTTCACATTGGGCAAATTGTCCACGCTTTCGGAAGAGGAAAAGCTTGCGTTCGTGCCCGCAATCACCTTGGGTGTCTATGCCCTGACCGAGAGTGTCAGCACGGACGCCAAGACGCTCATTCCATTGCCGGAACGTTTTGTGGCACATCGGAATATCGCACTCAAGGCCATAGCACTGTGTTTGGCTATCTATCTGATTGGACTTGTGGTATATACAACTGCCGGCAACCTATCCGCCAAAGCCGCCCAAATCCGTCAGATTGACCTCGCCATCCAGCAAACCCGTACCGAACTGGACAAATTGAATAAGCTCCTTGACCCCAAGGATCAAGAGAAGGCAAAGCTAATCCAAGACGAGCTGGTGGCCAATGCCCCCACCGGACCAGACTTCCCAACCGCGCTGCTTGCCATCACCCAGGCAGTCAAAGCGCCCTCCTGGGTCGCCCAGAGCCTCGAATGGAAAAATGGTTCCATCTCCTTTCAAGTTCAGGGTCCACAAAAAGACCTCGAACTGGCCAACCGTTTGGAGGCCTCGCCTTACCTCGGCGATGTCTCCGAGCGCATGAGCACCTACAACCAGGACAGCAACAACCATACTCAACGCTTTGAACTGCTTGCGCGTTTCGACACTCCCGCCGAGGCAGAGGCCCTGAAGGTCCAGCAACGCAAGGAGGCGGAACGCCTCGCCGCAGAACGCCGTAAGGCCAAGGAAGCCGAGGAAGAAGAGCTGGAAGAGGAGTTGGAGGAAGAAGAGGAAGACGCGGAGGAATTGGAATTCTCCGATGACGATGAACCTCCTCCCCCCGCCCCCTGACCCACCCGCCAATCATTGCTAATTGCTAATTGCCCATTGCATGAAGCCGAAGACTCGCCAAACCCTGTTGATCATCGCATTGATTGTGGTCACCTTGCTGGTGTTCTGCACCTACTTTCCGATCATCCAGTTGCCAACGCAGAGTCGCGTAGAGGAAAAACTACGTGAACTCAAGTCGTTGCGTGGTGATCTCGGCGTGGCGCGCAAAACCTACGAGGACCGAGTGGCGATGATCGAAGGCATGCAACAACTCACCGGTCCCTTCTGGATCACCACGGGTCCCATCAGCCGGCTGGACCAGGAAATCACTTCGGAGTTCAACCGATTGACCCGCATGGCCCAGGTTTCCTCCGTATCCGGCACCCAAAAAGTGGATGTCGCCCGTGACAAACCTGGCAGCGCTTTGCAGGAGGTCACGCTCGCCGTCGATTTCAAGAACATCTCCATGCGAGAACTGACGCAGTTCTTCACCCAATTGCGCAAGGACCGAAATGCCAGCAAATTCCGCTGGGAATACGCAAAACTCACGCCGGACAACCCGCGCACGCCTAAGTCAGTCAATTTCAGTCTGCGGTTTCACATCTATGCCTTGAATGCCGACACCCTTTCCTTCCTGGGACTGAATGAGGACAAGACCGAGGCATCCCCGCCACCAACCCCTGAACGCCGCGCCAACAAACCACATAAGTAATTCCATACTTAAGAATTACGAATATAAGACTCACGATTTGTAATGTCTGGACTTGCCTGGATCATCTTAAACATTGCGCTAGTCATTGGCGCCGCCTATGGCACGGTAAAGGTGCGCAACACTCCAGCGCCTAACCCCCTCCAGTTGGAAGAACCTGCCAAGTCCGAGGAGGAAAGCCAACACAAGACATCGGCACGCAACGAAAAACCTGCCGAATCCAAACTCTCCGCCTCACGCCCCTTGGCCGCCAACGCCCCAATGGACGACCTCTGGAAGCAGACGCTCTTCCTTCCCACCCGCACCGAGGACACTGGCGAGGACAACGCCGAGCAGGCCAACCTCGAGCAGGCGGCCATGGCCGCCCGCAATATCGAGTTCGAATTGGTGGGCATTGCCCAAATCAACGTGGTAGGCGAAGAGGATCCTGTCCCGGTCGCCATTCTACGGAGCAAAATCGGTGCGGAACGCGGCGGCCGTGGTACACCGCGCCGCGGTGGTCCGCCGTCTCGAGATCGCAACCCACGCAACAACCAGCCTCAACCGTCCAACCCAGCAGCGGATTCGCAAGCCAAGAGCGAGGAAAAACAGGTCTTCCGCGTTGGCGAGAAAATCAACCAAACGGGCTATCTCCTTGTAGATATCAATGCCAAAGAAAAGATGGTCGAAGTCAGCCGCAACGGCGAGACCGTGAAGCTGTATATCAATTTCATCGGCGAGGAAGCCACGCAACGCCGCGAAGCGGTCTCCCAGGCAACCGCCAAAAAACACCAAGAGCAGGCTCGGCGGATCGAACAGGAGAATCGCGAACGCCAGCAGGCAGCCCAGGCAGCCCAGACACAGGAAGCGCCCACCCAACCGGCCTCCAATGCCAATCCAGGCGGTCCTCCTGCGCCCCCCGGCGCACCTGCCAACAGCACTTCGCCTGACAGCCGTGCGGCCAACGCCACCGGTCCCGCGTCACCAGATGCCCGCGCCGAACGCCTCCGTCGTATCGCCGAGGCGCGACAGCAGCAGCAGGCTCGCCAACAACAGAACGCCAATACGCCGGCCAACAACCAGAATCAGAATGCGGCTCCACCCCCACCGCCACCCGGCGAATAGCCGCCAACCCCTTTCCAGCACAGCGCAACGCCCGACAACCCCGTAAAGACGATGTCGAAACTCTCCCGTCAACTCTTTATCCTTCTGGCAGTAGTAGCATTGGTGCCACTGTCCGGCTGTCTATCCTCTAAGAATGCCAAGCAACCCGCCACCGGCGAGCAACGCCCATTGCCCTTTGACAACGGGAAACACACACGTACCGCCGCAACTTTTGACGATGCGCCCCTCGGCGTTGAGGCGACGGTTGACAAGGACACCGCCTCAAAGGACACGGAGCGCAAGGTGGTTTTCCCTGAGCGAACCTCGTCACGCGAGACCGGCGATGCACTCCTCCAGCCTTATCCGGACAACCTCATCAAGAACCTCCCCGACGCCAATGCCGAAGTCGAGGTCAAGGCCATCTTCAATGCGGCGGACATCTCCGAGGTGACAGCCGCCTTCGCCGCGCCGTCATTGCTTAATTTCAGTTATCTGATTGATCCGGCGGTAAAGGGCGCGGTCACCTTCTCGGTGGATACCACGATGACCGCCAAACAGGCATGGGAGACCTTCGAGCACATCTTGTGGCTCTCCGGCGCCTACGCCTCCATGAATACCGGTTTCATCCATATCCTTCCCTTTGAGAAGATGCCGCAGGAGCGCAAACTCTTCGCCCCACGCGAAAGCCAGCCGAATGTCGTGGTGGACTTCATCCCGATCCGCTATCGCAAGAGCGCAGACATCATCAACCAGATCCGGCCGTTCATCACTGACGGCGCATCCGTGACCGACCAGACTGACGCCAATACCCTCATCATCGTCGAGGCGCCTGCCAATATCGAGAAAATCCGCGAATTGATCAGCCGGCTGGACAACAAGGGAGAACGCGACTGGCCCACTGGCACTTACGCCTGCAACAATGTCGATGCGGACGTGTTGGCCACCGAACTGGCCAGCCTCTTGCCGGTGCTGGGTTTCCCTGTCGCCACCGGCACTGGCACCTCAGGCGGGGCTGTCAAGCTCATCGCCCTCCCGCGCGTGCGGTGCATCGTAGTCTCCGCGGCGCTTCCCGAAGTCGTCGAGGAGGTAGGGAAATGGGTCCGCAACCTGGACCGCAGCGACATGATGGACAAGGAGGAGATCTTCTTCTACAATGTGAAGCACACGACTGTGGACAAGCTGGCCAGCGCGCTGGAGACTTTCTTCAACGCCACCACCACTTTCAACAATTCCTCGCTCTCCAGCAACACAGGTTCCTCCAGCTCCTCCTCCAGCCGACGTTCTACCAACTCCACGAACAACCTCTCTACTTCATCAAGCAATACATCCAATAATACCAACAATCGGCGCAACACCACCAGCACCGCAAACCGTGGCACCAACGGCAACAACACCGCCAACAACGCCACCCCGCAAAACCTGACCGTCTTCGAGACCGACGTGATTGTCTTCGCGGACCAAGAGAGCAACCGCCTCACTGTCAAGACCACCCCGCGCACCTGGGCGGTCATCCAGGCTTTCCTCTCCCGCCATGACGTTCCGCCGCGCCAAGTCGCCATCAAGGCCATCATCACCGACATCTCGCTGGACAAGAACACGCAGTTCGGCGTGACCTACGCGGCATCCCAGATGCTCAAGCACAACGACTCTCAGGCCGGCGGTGCCTGGGCTGGCGCAGGAGCGCCTGCCCTATTGGCCGAAGACATCGCAAGCAACATCCAGGCCATTCAGGACATGGCATCGAATGGCATCAGCCTCATCCTGCGCAAAGGCGTCAACGACCCGCTGGCACTCATCACCGCGGTGGCTGGCAAGGGGCGGGCGAAGGTCCTCTCCGAACCTCAACTCATCGTGACCAGCGGAACGGAAGGAAACTTCAACAACGGCCAGCAAATCGCCGTGCCCACCGAATCCACCAGTTACACGAGTTCCAGCGGAAACACCTCCACCAATTACGAATACAAGGATATCGGCGTGATCATGACCGTCACGCCCTATATCACCGCTGGCAATCTCGTGCAGCTGACCATCAAGCAGGAAATCTCCTCGCTGGCCGCATCCTCCACCAACACCAACGGCACCAACGCCCCGAACTTCAACAAGAAAGAGGTCTCCACCACGCTCACCGTCGAGGACAACACCACCATCCTCCTGGGCGGGATGATCCAGACCACCGAAATCGCCACCCGTTCTGGCATCCCATTCCTCAAGGACATCCCGTATCTGGGACTCCTCTTCGGCAATGACACCACCAACTATGTACGCAGTGAACTGCTTATCCTGGTCACCGTCAATGTCATCGACACCGAGAACTTCCAGGAGGAGCTGATCCGGCGCTACAAGGTCTCCCTTGAGGAAATCGCAAAACACCAGCAGGATGAAATGTACTGACCATGGCAGAGCCAACCGTCCAAACCTATCTGCAAGGCCAGCCACTGGTGGACAAAATCCGCGCCCTGACTGCCGAACGCCTTAAGGTCGCCGACCCCGAAACCCTCGCCATCGGATCGCAGGCCCTTGACCAGGTCTTCGTCGAGGAGGGAAAAATCGAGGACACCGCGATGCTCGCCATCTACGCCAAGGCCTCCGGACTGCCGGCGCTGGACGAGCAGGAGACCCACGACGTCCCCTTCTATCCCGACGTCACCTACGATTTCCTCAACGCGAATGTCTGCCTCCCACTGCTCTGGAATGCAGACCGCACCATCCTGGCCCTCGCCTCGCCCTACGAGGCCGGCCATATTGCGCAACTCTGGCGGAGCCTCTACGAGACCGAAGTTGAACTCATCCTCGCCCGACGTTCTTTCATCGACCGCTTCCTGGCCTCCAACTACGACCGACCCGACGAGACACTGGGTGCAGGCGGAGACGCGGACTCCGAGCAGGCGTTGCGCGACTTGGCCAAGGAGGCGCCCATCGTCCGTCTGGTTAACGATATCTTCACCCGCGCCCAGGAGACCGGAACCTCCGACATCCATATCGAACCCAACGAAAAGGATGTCCAGATTCGCTTCCGCATCGACGGCATGCTCCAGACAGTCCTGCGGCCGCCCATCGCCCAGTTCCCCGCCATCTCTTCGCGTATCAAGCTGCTCTCCAACATGAACATCGCCGAACGGCGACTGCCGCAGGACGGGCGTATCGAGCTTTCCGGCGGCGGGATGAACTCCATCGACGTGCGTGTCTCCACGATTCCCACCATGCACGGCGAATCCATCGTGCTGCGACTGCTTCAGAAGGACTCGTCGGTCTTCGAACTGGACAAGGTTGGACTCCTCCCGGACACGATGGAGGAACTCACCGCGCTCTACAACATGCCCCACGGGATGATTCTCATCGTGGGACCCACCGGTTCTGGCAAGACCACCACGCTCTACTGCATCATGAAGCAGCTCAACGCGGACTTCCGGAAGATCATCACCATCGAGGATCCCGTGGAATACCAGCTGGAAGGACTCCAGCAGATTCAAGTGCGCGCCAACATTGGCCTGACCTTCGCCAACGGCCTGCGTGCCATCGTGCGACAGGACCCCGACGTCGTGCTGGTCGGCGAAATCCGTGACAAGGAGACCGCCGAAATCGCCATCCACGCCTCGCTGACCGGCCACCTGGTGCTCTCCACCCTGCACACCAACGACGCAGCCGGAGCCATCTCGCGGTTGGTCGAGATGGGCGTCGAGGGATTCCTGATCTCTTCGGCACTCTTGGCGGTCGCCTCTCAGCGCCTCGTCCGTCGAATCTGCCCGGAATGTCATGGCACGGGACATATCGGCGAGCCCACGCCGGAGAACCCTCGCGGAAAACGCTGCCGGAACTGCATGGGAAGCGGCTACCGCGGCCGTATCGCCATCTTCGAATTGATGGTTATCAACGACGAACTGCGCGCCGCCATCAACCAGCACCAGGACACCTCCGTTCTCAACCAGATTGCCAAGCGCCACGGCATGCGTTCCCTCAAAGAGGACGGCGACCTCAAAGTGCAGAAGGGGCTCACCACCGCCTCCGAAGTCATGCGCGTCTGCCAGCTCGACCTCGGCGACTTGGGGTAATTGGAACGTCGTGCGGGATGCGCGACTGCCCTCACATGGTCTGGCAGGTGCGCGTCCCACGCACCACCGTAAACAATCTTTTCATTATGAACAAAGATTCATGGATTTTAGTGACTGGCGGCGCCGGGCTGATCGGCAGCGCCATCGTCTATGAACTCAACCAGCAGGGTTACGCCAATATCGTAATTGCCGACCACCTCGGCACCTCCGAAAAGTGGCAGAATCTCCGCGCCCTGGACTTCGTGGATTACTACGAGAAGGATGATTTTTATAACTTATTGATTACAAACAAGTTAGATACATTATATAAATTCGATGTCATCTTTCACCTGGGAAATTGCTCGGACACCACCGAGGCCGATGCGACCTATCTCATCAAGAACAATTTCAACTACGGCAAGGCGCTCACCGATTACTGCGAACGCAATGGCGCACGCATGATTTATGCCTCCAGCGCCGCCACCTACGGCGACGGCGAGGCCGGCTTCCTTGACGACGAGAACGGTCTGCTGAAATTGCGTCCGCTCAACAAATACGGCTACTCCAAGCAAATCTTCGATCAGTATCTTCTGCGCACCGACCGCTTCGCCAAACCTGCTGGCGGCGCGTCTTTCGTTGGCGTGAAATACTCCAATGTCTTTGGTCCCAACGAGTACCACAAAGCACACATGCGCAGCATGCTCCTGCGTTGCTATGAGCAGATTTTCGCCACCGGTAGCGTGAAGCTCTTCAAGAGCTATCGTCCGGAATATGCGGACGGCGAGCAGGTACGGGACTTCCTCTATGTCAAGGATGCAGCGAAGATGACTATCTTCTTCATGGACAAGGGATCCGCCTGCACGGGGCTGTATAACATCGGCTTTGGCACCACACGCTCATGGAATGATTTGGCACGAGCGATGTTCGCCGCGATGGACAAGCCTGTGAACATCGAATACATCGAGATGCCCGAGACGCTCAAATCCCGCTATCAGTATTATACTTGTCTGGACATCACCAAAATCCGTCAGGCCGGCTACGCCGCACACCTGACTTCCCTGGAAGACGCCGCTAAGGACTACGTGTCCTATTTGAAACGCGGCGCCCACCTCGGAGAATAGTTCCGGTGACCGCGCAGGTTCTTGCGCGGGTGAAGTGCGTGGGTAAAAAAACGCCCGGCATGGAGGAATTCCCCAGCCGGGCGGTTCGCGTTTTACGACTCTCTGGGAGATTTAGATATTCGCCCAGCCCCACTGACTGCGCGGGAACCAGATGTAGTCGTTGTCCTGCTTGCGGTAGCAGTTGAAGCGCGTGTCACGCTCGCTGGCGTCAATCGGTGCCACATGACCATCGCCGAAGGACATGTTGAGCTTGTTGTTGTGGCGGAAGAAGCCAACCCAGGTCGTACCGGCGCGAATGATGTCCGGATGGATGAACTGGTTACCCGTCCAACCATTGTTTTCCATCGTGCCGTCCATGTAGCAAAGATAGAGCGCGGGCTTCGGGATGAGTCCCCACTTCTTCCAGTCGGCGTCCACGTCCCAGTGGTTGTTGTTCAGCGGGAAGCCATTCTCCCACTTCGCCTTGCCGGAACTGGTCCAGTGACCATGGGAATACCCGCAGCAGACATTGGCGACATAACCGAGGTTACCCCACAGACGCTGTTCGGCGCGATGGGACGGGCACTGCATCAGCTTGTGCGCCGGAGTGGCGCGCTGGCGCTGTTCGGGCAGACGGGTGTCCCAGCAGGGATCCTGCCTCTGCCAGTCGGCCTCGGTAATGGGACCGGCGGGCAGACTGTAGTTGGCAGTGAACCACCAGTAACGCACGAGGCTACCATTTACGGTATAGTCGGCGCGCACGGGCGGGCTATAGCCGTCCGAGTCATCCGCATACAGGATGGCCCCCAAAATGATGGACTTCAGATTGCTGGTGCATTGGGTAGCACGGGCTTTTTCGCGAGCCTTGGAAAGCGCTGGCAGGAGCATGGAGGCCAAGATGGCGATGATGGCAATCACCACCAGCAGTTCAATCAGAGTGAAAGATTTTTTCATGGTAGTTTATAGGAAAGCAACTGGTATTGTTTGGAGAAAGTCACTTCAACAAGCACTATCTTAGTATTCGTCGTGGTACATCACCAGCTTTTCGTCTTTGTCGGTTTCCGAGGGTTTCCAGAAGGGCACCCAGATGTTGTTACGCATGCTCCAGCCGACGAAGTCCGCATGGTGCTGGGTATAGGAGAGTGTCTCCACATGCCCGTCCGCCATCAGGAAATTGCTCTTGGCGGCATGCGGGGCGTGGACGGAGAAGTAGCAGTAGGCGTGGCGGTAGGTAGGCCAGATATTACCATGCTGGATCATGAAGGAATGGCCGCCATTGATTTGGCTGAGCTCATCGGGATCGGCTACCGAACCCAGAGGCGTGGAGTCGGCGATGAAAATACGATGGGAGAGCCGCCCGCCAAACATCTGAACATCGGAATCCTTCACGCCATGCGGACGAATGTCCCAAGAATCTGCGGAGGAAGTCGGTCCGACCATGCGCTTGCCCCAGGCGGTGAAGCTGAGGCCGTAGGAGAAGTTGCGCAAATAGGTGTAGTTCTCGACATTGCTCGCCACCCGGTCGTCATCCCAACCGCACATCTCCACCAGCGGAGCAAAACGTCCACTGACCGACGGGCAAGTCATGGCCTTACCAGCAGTGCCGTAGAGGCGGTTCAGGAAAAGCGGCCAAGGCGTTTTGGAGTAGCCGTTATTGATGGAGCGAGTCACCCCGCCCTTCTCCGGGAATTGCATCCACGCGCTCAGGAAATAGTTATCGGAGTCTGTCGAGTAAATGGCGTTCATCAGACCGATCTGCTTCAGATTGCTCACACAGGAGACAGACTTGGCCTTCTCGCGCGCCTTGGAAAGGGCAGGCAGAAGCATGGAAGCCAGGATGGCGATGATCGCGATGACGACCAAGAGCTCAATAAGAGTGAATGCCTTTTTCATGGTTGAAGTTAATCCTATGAAGTTTGGGGAATTTGGGAAAGTTTTATATATATAATTATAAGTAAAAAAAGCTTAAATTTCAAGTCCCGGTAGTATAATCGGGTTATAATATTGAGGCAATTTTAAAGAGAATGGCTTTGTTCCCCAACAGGGTACCTAATCAAGGCTTTTCAGCCGCGAAGCGGCGATTCCGCCGCTTCGCGGCTATTAAGATACCCTCTTGGGAACAAAGCGATTCGTTTTACGCCGACCTCGCTGCCATGGGACGCCTGAGACATTTGGGATGTTCGGGACACTTTCTCGTCTTGCCTTTCCGTTTGTCCCAGATGTCCCAATCGTCCCAGATGTCCCATTTGCCCCTCTTCCGGCAAGTTAACGATAGAATTCCCCATAAAAAACAACTGCCGCAGACTCATGTCCACGGCAGTTGGCAGATTATGCTTCTATGGGATACTTTCCCTCGATGAAGGGCAAGTTAGTTAACAGGCATGTACATCGTGATCTTGGCATCATCCTCGCCAGAGCTGGAATTCCAGCACGGACGGACTTGATCTCTCCAGCCAGCTTTGGCGGGATGGAACTGTTCGTAGGCCCAGGTCTCCACGTGGCCATCCGCAATCAGGAAGTTCGCCTTGCCAGCATGGCGGGTGTTGGTTGAGAAGTAGCCCGCGCCATTGACATGACCAGGATAGACATTGCCGAACTGCACCATCATCGAGTGGCCACCATTGATAAGAGCCTTGGTTTCGGCGTCCACCGAGTCAATCGGCGTGGTATCGGTCATATACAGCAGTCTGCCGAATTTCACACCCCAGCCCTCCAAGTCAGAGGACTTGACGCCAGCAGGATGACGATCCCACCAGCCACCGCCCGAGGCCATCGGCTTATTATACTTGCCGAAAGCGTTGAAGTGAATGCCGTAGGAGACATTCCGAGTGTATTCGTTGTTGCAGGAATCACGGAAATTGTCAAACTGCTGCTGCTGGTTGGTCATGCTGAAGATCTTGTCCAACGGGGCGTACCGACCGCTGATGGACGGACAGGTCATGGCTCTGCCAGCAGTGCCGTACAACTTATTCAGGAACAGCGGCCAAGGGCAGCGACCGCGATCCCACCAAGAGGTATAAGGCGGATTCGGCCACATGTTGAAGACGGTGACGAAATAGCTGTCGTATTCGTCCATATAGATGGCATTCATAAGGCCAATCTGCTTCAGGTTGCTCACGCAGGAGATGCTCTTGGCCTTTTCACGGGCCTTGGAGAGAGCGGGCAGGAGCATGGAGGCCAAAATGGCGATGATCGCGATGACCACCAGGAGTTCAATGAGGGTGAAGGTCTTTTTCATGGTTACTCGTGTTTTGAAAGGACAAAAAACAAAACTGAAAATTACTATAATTATAGAAAAGAAAGTCTCGAATTTCAAGTATGGACACAAAAAACCCCCGAAAAACCAAACTTACCTGTGGTCTTTCGGGGGAATATATATCCCGTATGTGCAAAAACTAGTCGCTCGCTCCAATCATGATTGGAATCGGCTCGGTGCCCCAGGTCTTCCATGCCGGGCGAACTTTGCAACGCATCCAGCTGTAGCCAGTCACACTCGGATGGAACTGTTCATAGGCTAGCGTCTCCACATGCCCGTCCGCCATCAGGAAGTTGGCCTTGCCGGCATGGCGGATGTTGGTTGAGAAGTAGCCCGCGCCATTGACATGGCCAGGATAGACATTGCCGAACTGAACCATGTAGGCTTGACCGCCATTGAGCAGGGACTGCTGGTCGGCGGGAACCGAGTCAATCGGCGTGGAATCGGTGATGAAGATGAGGTTGGAGAGACGGCCACCATACATCAGGATGTTCGCCTCGGTATTGGCGCTGTCATTGTTTTCGTACCAGTCGGAGTTGGAGTTGTTCGGATTGTGCAGCTGACGCTTGCCGAAGGCATTGAAGAAAATGCCATAGGAAGCATTGCGCGCATATTGCTGCACATTAATGTAGGTGATTCCCTCGCTCAATGGGCGAGAGAAGACATACGCGAGGGGATTGTACTTGCCGGAGACCTGCGGGCAGGTCATCGCCTTCGCGCCCGTTCCGTAGAGTTCGTGAAGCACCAGTGGCCATGGGCACTGAGAGTAGGCGTTGTAGGAATTGAAGTACTGCTGCGGGCAGTTGACCAACTGCATGTAGGTAGATAAATACATGCCGTTGGAGTCCTGCATGTAGATGGCATTCATGAGGCCAATCTGCTTCATGTTGCTGGTGCAGGCGATGGTTCGGGCCTTCTCGCGCGCTTTGGAAAGGGCTGGCAGAAGCATGGAGGCCAGAATGGCGATGATCGCGATCACCACCAAGAGCTCAATCAAGGTAAATGACTTTTTCATGGCGTATTCAGAGTTTAGAAGTGAATTAAAAAACTTTTTTATAATTATAGGAAAAAAAGGATAATTTTTAAAGTCATGTAACCACATTACACAAAAAAACCGCCCCAAATAATCGGGGCGGTTAGCAGGGCATCAGACAAACAGTCCGAAAAATCCTGTTTTAATCTCTAAGCACGTGCATGGTGAGCTTAGCATCGTCCTCGCCGGAATCTTGGTTCCAGAAAGGACGGACCTTGCAACGGCTCCAGCTCGACCCCGTGACACTGGGATGGAACTGATTGTAGGCGAGGTTCTCCACATGCCCATCGCCCATCAGGAAGTTCGCCTTGCCGGCATGGCGAACATTCGTGGTGAAATAACCGGGCTGGGTCACCCAGCCGGGATATACCTGGCCAATCTGCACCATGTGCGCATGGCCGCCATTGAGATATCCCTTGATCGTGGAGTCGCCCACGGAGTCGATTGGCGTGGAGTCAGTGATGAAAATCAGGTTGGACAAGCGGGCACCCCAAGCCTCCAGGTCGGAGAGTTTGACGCCAGCGGGATGGCGATCCCACCAGCCACCAGAGCCAGCGGCATGAGGCTTCATGTATTTGCCCCAGGTATTGAAATAGATGCCGTAGGAGACGTTCCGAGTATACTCATTGTTTTGGGTATCGCGGAAACTCGCGAACTGCTGATTGTCGTTCATGTTGAAGACCTCGGTAAGCGGATGGAACCGTCCAGTAACCGACGGGCACATCAGAGCTTTCGCGCCTGTGCCATACAGCTGATTCAGGAACAACGGCCATGGGCAACGCGATTGGCTAGTCGCATTGTAGCTGATATTGGGAGAATTCAGCCAGAAGTTGAAGACGGTGATGGAATAGCCGTCAGACTCCTGGATATAGATGGCATTCATCAGGCCGATTTGCTTCATGTTGCTGGTGCAGGAGACGGTTTTGGCCTTCTCACGTGCCTTGGAGAGCGCGGGCAGGAGCATTGAGGCCAGGATGGCGATGATCGCGATCACCACCAGCAATTCAATGAGGGTGAAGGTTTTTTTCATGGATGTTTTCTGTTTGGAGAGATGAATCAAGTATGAACAAATATGCAATACACTTATTATTATAGGAAAAAAGTTGTTAAAAAACAACTCCTAATTGGAGAAATTATAAAAGAAAAGAAGTCGTTTCGAGTTATCAGGTGGATTGGGATTAATTCTCTAGCACGTCGCTGGTGATGTCCACGCCCTCGAAGAGCCACGATCCGTTGGACTCTTCCACGCATTTGCCGTAACGGGAACGCAGTCCGGAAACCCCTGGCTGGAAGCGAACTTTGACCGGACCGGGACCGATGGAGGCAATCAGAATACGGACTTGTCCAGAATTGTCCATAAATGTCCGAACCTCGGCCTGCCCCTCCAGGAGTTCGCAGGGCACCGGCTGGGAAACGTGGTCAGAGAGCAGGAAGGGCGCGAGTTCCTGGAGGAGTTTTGCGACCTCGCAGATGTCGCGCCAGCGATTGGCGAAGGTCTCAGGCGGTTCGACGGGCGTTTTGAAGGAGTTTGGGTCGGTGGGGCGTTTGAGGTCGAAGTCGGAGTAGTAGATGAAGCCCTTGGCGCCGCGGATGGCCATCAGAAGCGTCATCGTGCGCATCTCGTCTTCGCTGGGTTCGACATATTCGGGGTAGGTCTCGGGCTTCCGGCGCGCCTGGTAGGTGCCCCAGTTGAAGAGCTGTGGCACGCACCAGCAGGCGGTCAGTCCGGAGGCATCAAAGGCGTCCATTGCGGTGATGACCTTTTGCTGTGAACGGGGCTCCGCCTTCTTCCCTAGCGGATAGGGGTCAACGCCGAAGACATCGCAGGCATTCGCGAAATAAGGCGCCTCGTTGTAGTCGCAGAGCACCCCCCAGGTCGGATGCCAGGGGTCCAGCCCATTGAGCAAGTCACGACGCTCATTGACCATGTCCACCTTCGCGAGGCTGATTTCGTCATTGAGGTACCAGGCGAGAATGGCAGGATGATCGCGCAGTTCGGTGACAAGGCGCGTCACCATCTCGTCCGGCGTGGCATCTGGCATTCCCAGATTCTGGGTCATGGCAGTGACATACTTCTCGAATTTTGCAGTGGGGAAGAAATCCTTGACGCTGAAGATGATTTTCTTGTCGTTGCGGTGCACCACATCCAACAGCGCACGGATTTTCTCAGGAGTAAGCGGCTTGGAAGGGACGCCGGGCAACCGCAGGCCGGGAGAATTGTATGGCATGAAGCAGTTGAAGGGGCTGCCCATGAGGCGCGCAAGGTCGTCAGGATTCCGCAGGTCGGAAAGATATAGTCCAATGGGCAGGAACGGCTTGCCGTCCACGATTGCGCGCCCGCGCTCGTCAATCACACAGGCACCTTGCGGACGCTCCTGCGCCGCGTCCACCGCCTGGTAGGTGTGCTTCACCGCGTTGATGACTTCGCCGTCTGGATTCAGCAACTCGGCATTCAGCGTGACCCCTCCGGCAGACAATTCATCCAACGCAAATTCGAGAGTTCTGCTTTCGAGGGGCTGGACCTTGGTCTTCTCGCCGTCTGCGGTGCCCGTGGTCAAGCGCACGCTCCAGCCGTCAAAGTAGTCCGGACGGTCACTGCCCAGTTTGGCGACACGAACCCGTGCGATCTCGCCGTCGGTCTTCATCAGTCCCTGAAGCGGCTGCACCAGAAAGATGTCGGGGTTGCGGTCGGCGGGTTCCAGAGTCACGTTGTCAAACCACACATGGCCAGTGCCGCCCTTCTCCAAGTACAGCACCACCTGGCAGAACTCCGTGCCAGGAACTGGGCACGCCGTGACCTCGCGGTAGGTCCAGTCGAAGGAGGCTTGCTGCGGGCCGATGTTGTATGCGCCGCCCAGCCATTTTTTCTCTGCGCTGTAGTATTCCACGCCATACGATGCCGTCGCGCGGTCACAGCCCTCGCCTTTCGTCCACAGGCTCAACTGATAGAGGCGGCCGACCTCCAGTTTGACCTGCTGAATAGGATAGGAATACTTTTCCGGATCATCACGCCAGACATGCAGTCCGCTGTTGCCGTTGTAGCCGCCATGGGCGTCAATCTCCGAACCTGCGGCCATCCGCCATCCGGTCTCGCCGTCCTCAAAGTCGCCATTCTTGAGCAAGGACGGAGCCGACTGGACAGAAATTGACAAAAGCAGACAAAACAGGGCAAACAAAGACAGAAGTGTGTGTTTCATAATCCGGCTCCAGCGTGGTAAGTGAATTGGGAACAAAACGATAGCATAAAATAACCTCTGTCTTCGATTTTGTCGCCCGATTTATTTTATATTATTTCATCTGTCGTTTTTTGACAATTCTCCCCCTGTCGGAACGCTGTACCCTGCAATTCCACGGGGGCTCAGCCCCCGAACCCCCGCCAGTTTCCATTCCTCATTCCTCATTCCTCATTTGGTTATGCGCAATCCCTTCAAAGATCTTCCGCAGCACGTCGGTGAACTGCACACCAGTCCCATCATCCGCCGCTACGAGGGCAACCCCATCCTCACCTCCAAGGACGTGCCCTACCCCGCGACCTACGTCTTCAACGCCGGCGTAAACCGCTATCACGGCAAATACTACATCGCTCCGCGCGTGGACCTCTTCAACGGCCGCGAGCGCCCTGCCCTCGACATGGGCACCGGCTTCGGCGTGAGCGACGACGGCATCCACTTCGAGATGATGCCCGACTGGGTCCGCGTCCACTACAAGGGCGTGGTGCTACCATGGCTGGTGGACTCGCGCCTGACCGTGCTGGAGGACCAGCTCTACCTCACCTTCTGCTTCGAGAACCAGCACTCCGAGCGCCCCGGCATCGCCCGTTGGCGCGGCGAAGGCGTGGACTTCGACGCCGTGTGCATCGGCATCCCGCAACAGCGCAACATGGTGCTCTTCCCAGAGAAGGTGAACGGGATGTACATGCGTCTGGAGCGCCCCTCCAACCAGTGGCACGATCCTTTCAGCATCTGGTATGCCTTCTCGCCCGACCTGCGCTACTGGGGCGACCAGGAGCTCTATCTGGGCTGCGAGGACGTCCCGTGGGCCAACCGCAAGATCGGCGCGGCCGCCCCGCCCATCAAGACCGACCGCGGATGGCTGCTCCTCTTCCACGCTGTGGACTTTGACGCCGACCGCCATGTCAAGTGCATGGCCACCGACGACTGGCAGTTGCGCTACACCGTCGGTGCCGCGCTCTTCTCGCCGGAAAACCCCACGAAACTCGTCGCCATCACCAAACAGCCCATTCTGGTCGCCGAGGCACCCTACGAGACCGGGCCCGACGCCCACTGCTGGGTGGAAAACACCATCTTCCCCTGCGGCGCCTTCCTCGAAGACGACCAGAACACCCTCCGCATCTACTACGGCTCCGGCGACAACAACACCTGCCTGGCCTTCACCACCCTGAAGGAACTCTGGACCGTGATGTCCCCCGCCACCCGTCTGGCCGACACCGCCACGGTGCATTTCCGCTACGAGAAGTGGCAGGGCAATCCCACCAACGCCTGACACCATGAACGAAGAAGATAAAATCCTGCGCGGCGAACTCTTCTGCCCTGGCGACCCGCTTCTCAAGGCGATGAAGTTGCGCTCCCACGACCTCAGCGCCCAATACAGCCGAACCAGCGAAAGCGAGACCGAGGCACGCGCACGCCTCGCTCATGAAATCCTTGCCGAGTTCGGCGAGGGCTCCTTCATGCAGGGCCCCGTCTTCTTCCACTACGGGAAGCACACCCGCATCGGCCTGCGCAATTTCATCAACTACAACTTCACCGTGCAGGACGACGCCCTCGTGACCATCGGCAACGACAACAACTTCGGTCCCAACGTCACCATCGTCACCCCCTGCCACCCCCTCCTGCCTGACGAACGCCGCACGATGCTCAACGAGCATGGCGAGCCTAAACACCTCTGCTACGCCAAGCCCGTGACCATCGGCAACGACTGCTGGTTTGGCGCCAATGTCGTGATTTGCCCAGGCGTGACCATCGGCGACAACTGCGTGATCGGCGCGGGAAGCGTGGTCACGCATGACATTCCCGCGAACTCCGTGGCCGTCGGCGTACCCTGCCGCATGCAACGCACGCTCTCCGACGCCGACAGCATGGCCAATTATCCCGAAATTCTTGGTCACAACCAAGTAATGCACTGATATTTACCGCGCGCGTCCTACGGAAGGCGAACTGGTCTGGCAGTCGCGCGTCCTGTGGAAGGCGGACCGGTCTGACAGTCGCGCGTCACGCGGAAGGCGGGCCGGTCTGGCAGTCGCGCGTCCCGCGGAAGGAAGGCGGACCGGTCTGGCAGGCGCGCGTCCCGCGCGACACGATTACGAATTTCGCATGGCCCGCATAGCATTCAGCGTGGCCAACACCGCCACCCCCACGTCGCCGAAGACCGCCAGCCAGAGATTCACATAGCCCAGCGCCCCAAGAACCAATATTATTGCTTTGACGCCCAAGGCAAAAGCGATATTCTGCCGGACAATCGCCAGCGTCCTGCGCGCGATGCGGATGGCCACCGCAACCCGCGAGGGCTGGTCGGTCATCAGCACCGCATCCGCGGCGGCGATGGCGGCGTCCGAGCCGATGCCGCCCATGGCGATGCCCAGGTCCGCGCGAGCCAGCACCGGCGCGTCGTTGATGCCATCGCCCACGAAGACCACCTTGGTTCCGACTGGCTTCTCCTGCTCCAGGCGTTCCACCTGCGCCACTTTGTCGGCAGGGAGCAGTTCCGCGTGGAAGCCGTCCAGTCCCAGCAAAGTGGCGGTCTCCTCGGCGACGGCACGATGGTCGCCGGTGAGCATCAGGACCTTGCCAACGCCCTCGCGGCGCAACGCCTCGACGGCGGCGGCGCTGTCGGTTTTCAGTTGGTCGGCAATGGTGATTGCGCCCGCATAGCGCCCCTCCACGGCGACATGCACCACCGTGCCGTCCTCCCGCGAGAAGACCTCCTCGATTTGATTCTCCACAAGGAATCTGCGATTTCCTGCAAGGACCGCCTTGCCATCCAGACGCGCCTTCACGCCGTGGCCGGCGACCTCCTCCAGGTCCGTCACGCGGGCGGGCTCCAGCGGTCGCGGCGCAGCCTGACGCACCGCCACCGCGATCGGGTGATTCGAGGCGCTCTCCGCATGGGCGGCGTGGTCCAGCACCTCCTCGCGGCTGAAGCCAGGGGCGGGAGTGACCTCTTGCACGCGGAAGGCACCCTGC
Source organism: Victivallales bacterium (assembly GCA_017617415.1). GTDB lineage: Bacteria > Verrucomicrobiota > Lentisphaeria > Oligosphaerales > Oligosphaeraceae > RGIG1601. Next base: position 50,835 of record JAFZWH010000162.1, read on the forward strand.
GTGAGCGTGCCGGTCTTGTCAAAGACCACCGTGGAGACCTTGGCCAAGGCATCAATGCACGCACTGCCCTTGACCAGGATACTCTGGCGTGACGCCGCGCCGATACCGCCGAAGTAACTCAGCGGAACCGAGATGACCAGCGCACACGGGCAGGAGACCACCAGGAACACCAATGCGCGGTGCATCCACATCGACCACGCGCCGAAGCCAAACAGGGGTGGCAGAACTGCCAGGAGCAATGCTCCAGCCACCACTGCGGGCGTATAGTAACGCGCGAAGACCGTGATGAAACGCTCAGTCGGCGTCTTGAGGGCGCTGGCGTGCTGAACCAACTCGAGGATGCGCGAGACCGTGGACTCCCCGAAGGGCTTGGTGGTCCGTATCTTCAGTTGCCCCGTCTGGCAGATCGTCCCCGAAAGCACCTCATCGCCGGAAGCCACCTCGCGGGGCAACGACTCGCCAGTCAGCACCGAGGTGTCCAACAGCGAACGCCCAGCTGTGACCACGCCATCCAGCGGAATGCGCTCGCCGGGGTTCACCACGATGACTTCACCGACGGCGACCTCCTCCGGAGCAACCTCGCTCGTGCCATCCGCCGTCTCCAGACGCGCCATCTCCGGCCGCAGATCCATCATCGAGGCGATGGACTGACGGCTCTTCCCCACCGCACGACGCTGAAAGGCCTCGCCCACCTGATAGAAGAGCATCACCGCCACCGCCTCGGGGCATTCGCCAATCGCGAATGCGCCAAGCGACGCCACCGTCATCAGGAAAGTCTCGTCCAGGAACTCACGGCTCCGCAAATTCTTTATAAAATTCAATATAACTTCTTGTCCTACAAGTAGATATGATATAAGATAAAACACCCTGGCAACCGCCATTGGCAGCCAGCGGGCGGTCAGCATCGTGATCGCAAAGAGCACCGCGCCCGCAATCAGCATCGTCGTGCGGTGACGTGCGCAGAACCCACCGCGATTATCATCGGCGTCTTCTTCGAGTTCGGAAGGCGCGACATACGTGCGCCGAACCGATGGCGCATGGTCCCTCAGCCATTGGGTGAGCGTGCGCAACGCCACCGGCAGACGGACGGCATCGCCATCTTGCACCGTGACCATCAGGGCATTCTTCTCCCATTCCAACTCGGCGGACGACACTACCGACTGGATAGCATTCGACAGTCCCTCGCGGAACTCATCCACTGGTCCCTCGAAATAGACCGTCCGCTGATTTAATGCACGCGACGGCTGATTCGCCAGCGGCGCAGCATGTCCACAGCACGCCGCCTGATTTTCGTGGTGACAACACATTTGCCTAACTAACCACTCAACTATCTTATCTCAAGATACCTAATTACGCATTACGCATTACGAATTGGTATGGTGTTTCTCATTGACGTGAACCAGCCCCTGATAGAAAAGGTTGTTCACATGCTCGTCGTCCAGAGAGTAGTAAATCACCTTGCCGTCCCGCCGCCATTTCACCAAGTCGCTCTGACGAAGTATCTGCAACTGATGCGACACGGCGGACTGGCTCATCCCCAGCAACGCCGCCAAGTCGCACACGCACATCTCCGAGAGTAGCAACGCATTCACAATCTTCAGACGGCTCGGGTCGCCCAGCACTTTGAACAAACTTGCGACCCAGCGAAGCACCTCCTCATCTGTCAGACCATGATGGACCCGTTGCAGCACCTCCGTATGCAACGCCGTTGATTCGCAGATTGGCGCTATTGACTTTCCTTTGCTCTTCGGCATCCTTCATCTCCGTTTTTATTGTTGAACAAATGAACACTCATTCATACTTTAATGCGAAAATCACGTTTTTCAAACTGCCCGTGCGGGTACAACTGAATCTTTTTCGGGAAATATATTAAGGCGAAAGTCCACTTCAGTCCATTTCCTATGTACCCGTGTCCAACGACCTCTCCAGTGCGATTGCCACGAAAGTGATTCGTTTTCAGGCATTGCTGCGTCAGCACGCGACTCCCTGGTCGGTCTTCGAGCGTCTTCATGCGGGCAGTGGTCTGTTGTTCGTCCTTCGGCTTCTCCTCTACGCCTTTGGCATCGGCTGTGTCCTCTCCTTTTTCGCACCGAAGATTTCCGCCTTCGTCTTCCATTGGGGCTGGCGGTTCTTTCTGAGTTACCCCATCGTGGTTCTTATCCACTTGGGATGGTGGAACCATTTTCTACGTGGCGCAACGACCTTTCCCTGCCGGGTGGCAAAAGGATGTCACATCCGAATTCCGGGGTTTGTCTTGCTTCCCGTCGAAGACCTGAATGGCAAGCGGCATGGGCGGCTCATCGTTCCCCACAAGATCTTCCTCTCCTATGGTTTTGCGCAACTTCGTCCCGCCGACCAACTCACCGCCTTGCAGACACGGTTCCTTTTCTGGCGGCTTCTCCTGCCGACCGAATTGGTCTTCGACTCCCTGCAACCCGAACTGACCAACCTCACCCAGCAATGGGAGGAGAACTGACTTTTCCCTTTAACCTTTTAACTTTCAACTCATAATGAAACAGGATCCCCGGCGATTGAGTTACCGCGCTCCGGAGCGCGTGGTCTGGAAAAGTGACACTCTGAAGAACCCCGAATGGCTGTTGGGTCGCGCGGGTGAATTTCAGACCATCTGGAAGGACCCCGGAGTGAAACTGGGTCCCGGCGAGGGCTTCCTGCTGGACTACGGCGTCGAGGTCGCCGGCGGACTCCGGCTGGTCACCGCGCTGAACCAACCGGGCGGACCTGGCAAGGTGCGCGTGCGTTTCGGCGAGTCCGTCTCCGAGGCGATGGCCACTCCAAACCAGGACCATGCGATTCACGACTTCGAACTCGCCGTCCCCGCGATGGGCGAATCGCATGTGGGAAACACCGGCTTCCGCTTCATCCGCATCGACAACCTCTCCAAGAAGCAGACCCTCGAGGTCCGCGAGTGTTCCGCCGCCGTCTGGGAACGCCCCGTCCCCCGCGTCGGCTCCTTCCGATGTTCGGACGAGTTGCTCAACCAAATCTGGGAGACCTGCGCACGTACCCTCGACCTCTGCGTGGCGCCACTGCTCACCGACGGCGCCAAGCGCGACCGCCTCGTCTGGATGGGCGACCTCTACAACGAAATCCGCGCGGCCGGCGTGCTCTACCGCAAGCATCCCGCCATCCCCGAAAGCCTGGACTACATGCGGGACGAGGCAATGGGCACCGGTCTCTTCAACAACTGTGTCCCCTACACGCCATACTGGTTCCTCAGCCACGCCGAATACTACCGCTACTTCGCGGACCTGAACTATCTCAAGCGCCAGCGCAAAGGCTATCGCCGCTATGCGGACAAATTGCTCGCCGAGTTCGAGCAGAAGCCGGAACAGGTTCTCGAGGGCACCATCATCGACTGGGGAGTGAAGAGCGGCTACGCACGGCACGGCTACGCGCCGCTCTACTACATCGGCGTGCGTGACTGCATCAAGATAGGCACGCTCCTGGGCGAAACTGAATTGGTCGCCCGCGCTCAAAAAGTGCAGAAGGCGCTTAAGAAGGCAGTGCGATTGACCGACCTGGACAAGTCCAGCGCGGCTTTCGCCGTCCTTGCCGGACTGCTTAATCCCGCCAAGGCATACCGCGAGATCCTCGCCAAAAAGCCCACGGAGACCATCTCCACCTTCCATTTTGACAACCTGATGCGCGCCTACACGCTGGCCGGCAAGTCCACCGAGGCGCTCGCACTCCTGCGCAAATACTACGGCGGGATGCTCAAACTTGGTGCCACGACCTTCTGGGAACAGGTCGATATGGACTGGTTCAAAGGCGCCGGACGCATCGACGAACTGCCGAAACCCGGCAAGCACGACATCCATGCGGAATACGGCCGGCGATGCTTCACCGGTCTGCGCAATAGCTTCTGCCACGGATGGGCCTCCACGCCCGTTGCCTGGATGATGGAGAATATCGCTGGCGTGACCCCGGTCGTGGACGGCTACGAGGAAATCCGCATCCAGCCGAACCTCTTTGACCTGGAGTGGTTTGAGGCGACCTGCCCCACCCCCTTCGGCCCCCTCAAAGTGGCGCAGAAGAAAGGTCAGAAGGAACCCGAAATCACCCTGCCGGACTGACCAGAATCCACCCGCAGCGGCATTCGGTGCGCGGGGCGAAATGCTCCGCGTTTTTACCCCTGAAGGGCGTTTTTCACCAGCAGGGCGGTGTAGGCAATATAGATGGCCAGCAGCAGCGCCCCTTCCGCGCGGGTGAGCTTTTTGCCCGTGAGCATCATCGGCGGCAGCAGGAAGGAGACCGCCAGCATCGTGGCCAGGTCGAGCATCGTGATGTCCATTGCCGACAGTGGCTTGATGGTGGCGGTGACGCCCAGGATGCAGAGGATATTGAAGATATTGGAACCGACCACGTTGCCGATGGCGATGTCCTGCTCGCCCTTGATTGCAGCGACCAGGCTGGTGGCCAGTTCCGGCAGGCTCGTGCCCACCGCGACCACCGTCAGGCCGATGACCGTCTCGCTCACGTGAAGCAGCCGTGCCACCGCCACCGCGCCATTTACGAACAACTTGCCGCCGAAAACCAGCGCGACCAGGCCCGCCAGCGCCAGCAGCAGCCATTGCCAGACCGGCCGATCCGCCGATTTCGGCACCTCGGAAGATGCTCCTTCATCACCCTGCCCCGAACGCGCCTGCCGATACTGCCACCACAGGAAGCCCGCCAAAAGTATCACGAAGAGCAACCCCTCCCAACGCGGAACGCCACCGAAATAGTAGCAGGAGGCCGTCAGCAGCACCGCCGAACCAATCATCAGCGGGACATCCAGACGCATCATCCGGACATTCACAGGGATTGGCGTCACCAGCGCGGACAACCCCAGAATCAGCGCGATGTTGCAGATGTTCGAGCCGATGACATTGCCCATCGACAGACCGTCCAACCCCCGCAAGGCGGAGTCAAGGCTGACCGTCAGTTCCGGCGCGCTGGTGGCACAGGCGACCAGCGTCAACCCGATGACCAGGCGGCTGATCTTGAGTTTCAACGCCACTCCGCAACCGCCTTTCACCAGCCACTCCGCGCCATAATAGAGTAGAGCCAAGGCAATCAGGATAGATAAAATTGGAAGAAAAACCTGCATAGCGCATATACTATATTGTTTTAAGCAAAAACTTCTGAAAGAGGCTCTATATTTTCCCAATGGCAAAGCTGTGGCAACCTGACCGATGCCCCATCGGAGACTGCATTGACGTGCTGTGCGCCTTTCTCCCATAGGGAGGTATGCCCCCACCCCCTACAAGAGTAATGTAACCTCCTTTTCACGGCTGTGCAAGTCGCTTCCCCGAAAAGGAAACCGAATCTTAGTTTTCCGATGATTTTTCGGGGTGTTCAAGTGCCTTCACAACTCAACCGGAAACTGATTAATAATCAGATAACATTTTAATTACAAAATAGTTAGATTTAATTTTATGACAGAACAAGCAAACTCTCGCGAAACCCTGGCCAGTCGTCTGGGCTTCATCTTTCTTTCCGCTGGTTGCGCTATTGGTTTAGGCAATGTCTGGCGTTTCCCCTTCATTGTCGGTCAATATGGCGGCGGCATCTTCGTCTTCCTGTATCTTTTCTTTCTCGTGATTCTGGGGTTCCCCATTTTGATGACCGAGATGGCGGTGGGACGCGGCGGCAAGTCGAACCTTGTCGGCGCCTTCCGAAACCTCGCCTCCAGCCACACAACCGCCTGGGTCTGGCTGGCACGAGTGATGGTCAGCGGCTGTCTCATCCTGATGATTTACTACACCACCGTCTCTGGCTGGCTCTTTTCCTACGCGGGATACTACGCCAGAGGCAGCCTGACCGCCTGCGCCACGCCCGCCGAAAGCGGAGCTTTCTTCAACAACCTGCTTGCCTCACCCGGACGATCCACGGGATATATGCTCCTGGCGGTCGCGTTGGGCACCATCATCTGCTGGTTCGGCGTGCAGAAAGGCGTTGAGCAGGTCGTCAAATATATGATGGGCGCACTGCTCGTGCTGATGGTCGTGCTGGCGGGATACGCCCTCACCTTGCCTGGCGCAAAGGAGGGCCTGGCATTCTACCTTAAACCCGACTGGAACCACTTCGCCCTGAACCCCTTGGAGACTACCTTCGCCGCCATGGGTCAGGCCTTCTTCACGCTCAGCCTCGGCGTCGGCTCCATGACCATCTTCGGCAGCTATCTCAGCTGGAAGAAACCACTTGCCGTCGAATGCGCCTGGATCATCGCGCTGGACACCGCCGTCGCGCTCTGCGCCGGGCTCATTATCTTCCCCATCTGCAAGGAATACGGCGTGGATGTGGCGCAGGGGCCCGGACTGCTCTTTGTCTCGCTCCCGAACGCCTTCCACAGCATGCCCCTCGGACGCCTCTGGGGGGTGCTCTTCTTCATCTTCATGTCTCTCGCCGCCCTCACCACCATCGTCGCCGTCTTCGAGAATCTCATTGCATACCTCCAGGACGAGCATCGGCTTGGCCGTCATACCGCCACGCTCGCCGTCGGTCTCGCGGTCGCCATCCTCTCCCTGCCTTGCGTCTTCGGCTACAACCTCTGGAACGCAGTCCACCCTCTGGGCGGCACCTCCACCATATTGGACTTCGAGGACTTCATCGTAAGCCAGAATCTCCTGCCATTGGGTTCGCTCTGCCTCTGCATCTTCGCCTTCGCCAAGTCCGGCTGGGGACAGGCGCGTTTCGTCGCCGAACTGGAGGAAGGCCAAGGCTGGCATTTCCCCAAGGCGGTGCTCCTCCATTGGCGTTGCCTGCTGCCCCTAATCATCCTCGCCGTATTCATTTTGGGCTACTGGCAGATGTTCTCCTGCAGTTAATGTCTATTCCACCGGAGGCTTCACAACAGGATGGGGCTTGCTCTCAGAGCATAAGCCCAATGCGACACCTTGTGGAAGACTATGACAATTGCTAATTGCTAATTCGCAAACGGCGTAAACTCTTTTCCTTGACAAAAAAACGCGGCGCCCCCCCGTATGGGAGGCCGCCGCGGTGCTTTCTGTGTCAGTTAGTCAGCCAACAATTACTTCATGATGACGCGAGCCATCTCGAGGACCTTGTTGCTGTAGCCCCACTCGTTGTCGTACCAGGAGCAAACCTTCACGAAAGTGGGATCCAGCTGGATACCGGCCTTGACATCGAAGATGGAGGTACGGGCATCGCCGCGGAAGTCGGTGGAGACCACAGCTTCGTCGGTGTAGCCCAGGATGCCCTTCAGACCACCCTCGCACACGCACTTCTCGCTGGCAGCCTTCATCGCCGCGCAGATTTCCTCGTACTTGGCAGGCTTCTCGAGCTCGACCGTGAGGTCCACGAACGAGACGTCGCTCGTCGGAACGCGCACGGACATGCCCGTGAGCTTGCCGTTGAGCTGCGGGAGAACCTTGCCGACGGCCTTGGCCGCACCCGTGGAGGACGGAATCATGTTCTCGAGGATGCCGCGGCCGCCGCGCCAGTCCTTCTTGGACGGGCCGTCAACGGTCTTCTGGGTGGCGGTGGCGGCATGGATGGTGGTCATCAGACCGCGCTTCACGCCGAAGGCGTCGTTCAGAACCTTGGTGATGGGGGCCAGGCAGTTGGTGGTACAGCTGGCGTTGGAGATGATGGCCTGGCCGGCGTAGGTGGTGTGGTTCACACCGTACACGAACATCGGGGTGTCATCCTTGGAGGGGGCGCTCATGATGACCTTCTTGGCACCGGCCTTCAGGTGCATGTCGGCCTTCTCGGCAGTCAGGAAGAGACCAGTGGATTCGACCACCACGTCCACGCCCAGTTCGCCCCACGGAATCAGGGCCTTGCCGGTCTCGGCGTCGAAGGCGGCCTTCTCGCTGTAGGCCTTGATTTCCTTGCCGTCCACGTAGAGGGCCTTGCTCTCGTTGCAGCCCTTCACGTCGTGGTTGAAAATGCCGTGCACGCTGTCATACTTCAGCATGTAGGCGAGGTAGTCGGGGTCGAGCAGGTCGTTGATGGCGACCACTTCGATGTCATCGGCGAAATTCTCGACGGCGGCGCGGAAGACCATGCGGCCGATACGGCCGAAACCATTGATACCAACTTTAATCATTGGGAACTCCTAAGGTTATTAGTTTTGGGGGAAACGGAAAAAAACAAGACAGTTCTTTAATATAATGCCTATTTGCTCGCCTGTCACCCTTCCCGGCGGGATTGTGGCAAATTCTCGCCTTTCACCGCCAAAATTCCATCTGTGGGCTTGAATAACCTGAAAAATCGGTTATAGTAAACAAACATACTGAATCGGATTCCGCATTTGCGGAGCCTTTTTCATTCGGAGAGGTGGCTGAGTGGCCGAAGGCAGCGGTTTGCTAAACCGTCGTAGGGGTAATACCCTACCGGGGGTTCGAATCCCCCCCTCTCCGCCAGTTTTACCTGAAAGCAAGCAGGATATGAATAGAACCAGGGACGCTTTAAGGCGTCCTTTTTTATTGCGCGTTATCTTCATAGTGGGCACCTGACGGACTGGCGAACTGAAAAGACCTGGCGGGACGTCGGACCTAAAGCCTTAAGCCCCATTGAATCCCTCGTCGGAAACCAAATTATTCTAATTGCTAACAGCTGTGCCGGAGAGTGATTTGGCTGGAATATCCAGTCGAGGGGACCTCCCGAGGTCGGCAAAAATTGGCGATACGGACAAATGCTAAGCCGATGCAAAAAAAGAAATAGATTTGCCAGGGAAATCCATATTGTCATGAATTGTCATGAATTGTCCAGTTCATTTTCTATGCTAAAACGGTCTTTTTCCATCTCTTTTGCCACTTATGAAGAATCGTATCATTTAGAAAAACTTAGCCAACGCCCCTCGTCGTAAGGCTGATGTCGGGCGAAACTTTGGTTTGCACCTATATTTTATCTCTATACCCAATTATTTGATTCAACCCCATGACTAGGCAAATCCATCTTGGCTCTGTGCAAATCGGCGGCGGCGCACCGCTGGTCATTCAGTCGATGTGCAACACCAAGACCAGCGACGCCGAGGCGACGCTGGCCCAGATCCATCGTCTGGCGGACCTGGGCTGCCAGGTCATCCGCGTGGCATTGCCCTCGTTTTCGGCAGTGCCTGGGCTGGCACGGATTTGTGCAGAAAGCCCTCTTCCCGTGGTGGCAGACATCCACTTCGACGCACGGCTGGCGCTGGAGGCGCTTTCCGCTGGCGCGCATGGCATCCGGGTGAACCCCGGTAATATTTCCGATTTTGGATTGATCCGTGAAGTCGCCGAGACGGCTGCGCGACTGGACCGCTGCGTTCGCATCGGGGTGAACATGGGAAGCCTCTCGCCGACCGCCTGCGAAAAATATGGACTGACTGCCGAGGCGATGGTCGCCAGCGCATTGGAATATTTAAAGCTTTTTGAAGCTGCGACCTGCCGCAATCTGAAGGTCAGCCTCAAGTCCTCGGACCTGCGCATCTCCATCGAGGCCGCGCGCCGCTTCCACTCCGAATCCGACTGGCCGTTGCACCTGGGCATCACCGAAGCCGGTACGCCGATGTCCGGCACCATCAAGTCCGCCATCGGCTTGGGCGTGTTGCTGTTGGAGGGCATCGGCGACACCATCCGCGTCTCCCTGACCGCACCTCCTGAGGCCGAAATTACTGCCGCGCATCGGATTCTGGACGCACTGGGGCTGCGACCGGGCCGCCCGCAGCTGGTCTCCTGCCCGACCTGCGGGCGCACGCGCATTAATCTCATCTCCATCGCAGAGGCCGTCGAGAATGAGATCGACCGCCTGATGTCCGCAGGGAAGTCCATCGCTCTGCGCAAAATCGCCGTGATGGGTTGCGAGGTCAACGGTCCCGGCGAGGCAGCCGACGCCGACCTGGGGCTTGCCGGCGGAAATGGCACCGGCGTGATTTTCAAATTCGGAAAGCCCGTCCAACGCTGTCCAGAAGCCGAATTGCTCCCGGCTCTGCTTGAGGAAATCCGCACCGCCGCAAAATAGGACGACAAAAGCGCGGACCCAAGCAGTTGCATCCGGCAAATCGCAATGGCGGCGATACATTAAGTCAATGCCCTTTCATCCATTCATCCACCCAAAGCCAACCACCATGGAATCAAACATTCTCAACCAACTTTCGTCCTTTGATGCCTGGGAACGCGTGAATGCGCTCCAGACGCTCGCCACCATCACGGCCTTCCCGCCGGAGACCGCCGCGATGAACCTGCATGTGCACTCCTTCTTCTCCTACAATGGCGAGGGCTGGTCGCCCAGCCGTATCGCATACGAGATGAAGCAGTTGGGACTCTACGGATCGGCACTGTGCGACTTCGATGTCCTGCAGGGCGTCGAGGAGTTCCTCATTGCGGGAGACCTGCTTGGACTGCGTACGGCGGCCTCCTTCGAGAGCCGGGTCTTCTTCTCGGAATACGCCGACCAGGAGATCAACTCCCCCGGCGAACCCGGCGTCTTCTACTTCATGGGCTCCGGCTTCGTGAAGGCGCCCGCCGGCGGTTCCAAAGCCGCACAGGGCTTCGGGCTGCTTCTGGAGCAATCCCACCGACGCAACCGCGAACTCATCGCACGCGTGAACGCCGCGTTGCCTGCGGCGAAACTCGACTATGAACGCGACGTCCTTCCGCTCACGCCGGACAAGAACGCCACGGAGCGCCACATCGTGCGCGCCTACTATGACCAGGCCATCAAGGAGCAGGGTTCCCCTGAAGCCGCAGCCGCTTTCTGGGCGAAGGTCTTTGGTGCCGACGCGGCGGAACTGGCCGCCAAGTCCCCCAACGCGATGAATGACTATCTCCGCAGCAAGCTCATGAAGAAGGGCGGTTTAGGCTATACTCAGCCCACCAAGGACACCTTCCCGCCCATCGAGCAAGTCATCGAACTCATCCGCGAATGCCGCGCACTCCCCAACGCCGCCTGGCTGGATGGATCGCTCCCTGGCGAATCCGACCCCAAGACGCAGCTGGAATGCCTGGTCGCCAAGGGACTGGAGATGGTCAACATCATCCCGGACCGCAACTGGAACTTCAAAGACCCCGCCAAAGCCGCCGTGCGTGTCCAAGCCCTCAATGAATACATTGCCGCCGCGCAGGCGCTCGATCTGCCCATCATTGTGGGAACCGAATGCAACAAGCCCGGTCAGCGCAAGGTCGATGACTTCAAGGCGCCAGCTCTCGCCCCACATCTGGACACATTCACTTTCGGCGCCAATGTCCTCTTCGGACATACGCGGCTCCTGCGCTACGCCGACTACTCCTACAGCGATGACCAAGCCAAAGCCGACTTCCCCACCCGCAAAGCCCGCAACGACTTCTTCGCCGCCGTGGGTGCCCTGCCTCCGCCACCGCCAACCACCATCGCACTTCTCACCAACCGCGATGCCAAGGCAAATTTCGACTACCTCAAGAAATCTGCCACCGCCGGCTACTGGCTGGAAGGGTAAGGGAAATACGGTGGTCGCACGCCAGGTCCGCGATGCCATTCTGCGGGGTGATGTACCCTACAATTCTACGGGAGCTGCGCCCCAAAACCTCTGCCGTTTTTTGGCACTACAGCACCCTCGCATCATTACGCTCGCTTGCAACGCGAGCGAGAACTATCATTGCTAATTGCTAATTGCTAATTAACAATGCGTCTCCTGATTTCCCTCTACAAATACTTCCCCTACGGGGGATTGCAGAAGGACACGCTACGCTTCGCCCGCGAGGCGGCGCAACGCGGCCATCAGGTGGATTTGCTCACGACCGACTGGCAGGGCGAACGCCCGACGGACACCAACCTGACCATTCACTTCACTCCATCTATCCGTGCGTGGACCAATACCGCACGGATGGACGACTTCGCCAAGCACGTTGAGAAGTTCCGCCGACAGCACGCCTTCGATGTCACCCTGGCAATGAACCGCATTCCCGGTGCGGACTTCTATTTTGCGGCGGACTCCTGCCTGAAGCACTACCTCCGTCAAAAGCATTGGCCGGTTACGCTCGCCCTCTTGCCACGCTACAAGGCAATTCTTCGCCAGGAGAAGGCCGTCTTCTCGCCACTGGCAAAGACCAGAATCTTCACGATATCAGACGCTCAAGTGCATGAGTTTCAAGAGGAATACAGCACACAGCCAGAACGCTTTTGCCCTTTGCCGCCTGGCATGGACGAAGCGTGCCTCCCGCCACCGCCCGAACAAGCCGCCAAACTCCGCAAGGACGCTCGCAAGAAACTCGGTGTCAAGGACGACGAGTTCCTCCTGCTGCTCGTCGGAACCAGTTTTTTCCGCAAAGGCGCGGACCGTGCGCTAGCCACATTGGGCGCCTTGCCCTCCGAACTGCGGCGGCGGACGCATTTTGCAATGGTGGGAAATAATCCGTCCGAGAAATTATACAGTTTTGTCAAGAATTTACCAGTTTTGTCAAATTTTGTCCACCCAGTCCCTCCGCAAGAGCATGTCACCGAGTACCTATTGGCAGCTGATTTGATGGTACATCCTGCGCGCGAGGAAGGGACCGGGACGGTATTGGTTGAGGCATTGTCTTGTGGCCTGCCCGTTATTTGCACAGAAGTCTGTGGCTTTTCACCATATGTCGCTGCCGCAGGCTGCCCGGTCATTCCGGAGCCATTTTCGCAGGGTGTCCTCACCTCGGCGGTTGCTGCGGCGCTCGTATCTCTCCCTGAGTTGCGTGAACGCACCGCGACCTACGCCGCTTCCCAAGACTTCTGCGCCCGCAGCCGTTCCGCCATCGATGCAATGGAGCGCTTTCTCCGCCAATGACCCCCGATTTTCTGCCATTTGAATCCGGTCCGTGGCGTGGTATTTGCCACCGGGACTTCGCCGTGCCCGACGGCAATTTGGATGACTGGCTGGCGCGCCTCGCCAAAACAAGCAATCGACACTACGCATCGCGGTGGATTGCCGCCCCCAACATAGAGTGCCCGTGGTTTGTCAAGGTTCTCACCGCTGCCAGTGAACATGACAACCTATGGAATCGCCTCAAATGGCGGTTGCGCACCTCTCGCTCCCTCCATGTCTGGCGTATCTCTCAGGAACTTCAAGCCAATGGCTTCGGCTGTCCGGTGATTCAGCTGGCCGCGCGAAAGCGTGCGTGGCAACCGCTGGGCTGGCCGACTGACGTGCTGGTAATGTCGCCGGTCGAAGGTCAAATGGTGCAGACATTGCTCAAGAACGAGTCCGCCCAGGACATCCTCAATATCGTCGCCCAAGAACTGGCGCGCTTCCATGCGGCAGGCTTCGTTCACGGCGATTGTCTCCCTGGCAACCTTTTTCTGGAAAGCAGCGGTCGCCTCAATTTCATTGACAACGATCGTACCATTCGCGTCCACGCCTGGAATCGCCTTCCGAGCATCCGCCGAAATCTCGTGCAATTTGCCTTTCATCTACTCCGAAGGAACCTCGTCACTCGCGACCAGGCGCAGAATTTCCTTTTAAACTATGTACAATCTGCGCAGTGGTCAAAGAGCATGGCTGACCGAGAACTTGCACGGGTCTGGCGCTGGACTGACCGCCGTCTATCCGCCGAATCGAGGTAATTCCCCGTCGCGTTGTCTTGCAATTACGAGAAAAGGGCTTATATTTAGTTGTTTGTCATTCCTTTTGCTGTTTTAACCTCTCATTTTCTTCCATCCATGGGCACGATTTCCGTTATTTTGGCGATTGTTTCCGTCATCACCGCATTGTTGCTGACCATCGTCATCTTGATCCAGAATCCGAAAGGACAAGGTGGCATTGGCGCCATCAGCGGTGGCGTTTCCGAGGCGATGTTCGGTGCCTCTGCGCCTTCCGCGCTCGTTAAAATCACCGTCGTTTTGGCATTTATCTTTTTGATTTCCACTCTCTTCTATGCGGCCATCGTCGGTCATCAGCGGGAGTCCAAGTCTTTGGGCGAGTCCATCACTGCGGGAATCGCAACCACCCCCACTGATGCCATCGACGCCGCCGAACCAGTCGTAGAGGCTGCGGCGGAAGCCACTGAAAATGCCGCGGAGGCAGTCAAGGACGCCGCCGAAGCTGCCCAAGGCGCCGCCGAGTAAAATCTGGTTCCGACAAATTGGATCTTCCACGCCGCGAGGAAGTTCTCCTACGCGGCGTTTTTTGTCCCCTATGGAATTAAACCCCGAACAACTTGCCGCCGTTGACACCACCGAAGGCGCGGTACGCGTGGCGGCGGGTGCCGGCACCGGCAAGACGCAGGCGCTCACCCAGCGCTATATCCATATTGTACGGGATTTGGGCATCCTTCCGAAGAACATCCTCTGCGCGACCTTCACCAACCGCGCAGCCAACGAGATGAAAGCACGTGTCCGCGCTGAAATCGGCGACCTGGACCTGGGTTACATCTGCACCTTCCACGCCTTCTGCGTACAGTTGCTCAAAGAGGATATCCATGTCCTCCACTACCCCAAAAATTTCATCATCCTGGATGTGGAGGACGAACGCCAGATCCTCCAGCGCGTCTTCGCGGCGTTGCGCCTCACCCTCAAGGACCTCACCATCCAGCGTGCCATCGACGAAATTCTCGAAACCCGCAAATTCCAGGCCACCGACTATATCGACGACTTCTATCAGCTCGACAATGAGCAGCTGCTCGCCCGCGCCGAGTCCGCCACCAAACGCTCCGACCAGATCTTCCTGCGATATCTCTACGAGCAGAAAATCTCCTACGGGCTGGATTTCAACGACCTTATCAACTTCGCGACTTACATCCTCCAGCATTTCCCGGAGATTCTTGAAAAATGGCAGACCCGGATGGAATACGTATTGGTGGACGAATTCCAGGACGTCAGCCTGCGACAGTACACCATCGCAAAACTGCTCGCCGGCAAGCACGGGAACCTCTTCATCGTCGGCGACCCAGACCAGACCATCTACACCTGGCGAGGCTCGCACCTCAAATTGTTCCTGGACTTCCCAAAGGAGTTCCCGGACGCCAAGACCATCGTCTTGAAGCGCAACTACCGCTCGACACCGCAGATTCTGGCGACCGGCAACACCCTCATCGCCAAGAATGCGGTGCGTTTTCCAAAAGAGCTGGAGGCACAGAGCCAGTCCGGCCCCAAGCCCAAGTACTATCATGCGAAAAGCGGCCAGGACGAGGCGCAGTGGATTGTGCGGACCATCCAGCACCTCACTTCATCGGAATTCGAGGCGAAGCCCTATCGGCTATCGCAAATCGCCATCCTCTATCGAGCGCACTACCTCTCGCGGGTCATCGAGGAACAGCTCATCCAGGCGAAAATCCCTTACAAACTCTATTCCGGAATCGAGTTCTATTGCCGCGCCGAAATCAAGGACGTGCTGTGCTACCTCCGGATGGTCACCGCCGGCGACAATCTGGCTTTCCTGCGCACCATCGACAATCCCTCACGGCGCATCGGCAAGAAGAAACTCGCCCATTTGGAGGAACTCGCCCGCCAAAAGGCATGTACCCTCTTTGAGGCGCTTCAAGGCGACCTCGGCAATCCCGTCTGGCGCAACACCGGCGCGACCGACTATGTTGGGGCAATCCAGCGCATCCGCGCATTGCGCGAACTGCGCACTGTCCCGCCCATCGACCAGCTGCTCCAGCGCATCCTCGACCTCTCCGGCTACGAGGCCGCCATGAGACTCGAAAGCAACCAGTCGCGGCTCGACAACCTCGCCGAACTTAAGCGCGCCGTCGCCGAAGCCGCCCACGCCGACCCGGACGCCACACTCGAGGATTTTCTCAACCAGGTCGCGCTTCTCACCAACCTGGACCACTCCGCATCTCGCGAAACCGTCAAGTTGATGACCGTCCACACCGCAAAGGGGCTGGAGTTTCCCTGCGTCTTCGTCGCCGGCCTCAACGAAGGCGTCTTCCCCAGCCGAAAGGTCGTTACTCCGGATGAAATGGACGAGGAACGGCGCATCGCATACGTCGCCTTCACCCGCGCAAAAGAACAGCTTTTCCTTTCGGACGCAGAAGGCGTGGACAACGACAATGTCTGCAAATTCCCCTCGCGATTCCTCTTTGATGCAGGTGAGGAGAATCTCGACTGCGTCCAGCCCATTCCCGAAGAATTGTTGCGCCGTGCCAAGGCATATATCCAGACAGACGAAACGCGCCTCAAGGCCATCTCCGAGCTCTTCACGCCCGGCCAGAAAGTCGTCCATCCAGTCTTTGGTCCAGGCACCATCCTCCAGGTGAACTTACGCGACGCTTGCTATGAAATCCAGTTCGAGAAGCTCCCCACGCCCCGTACCCTCCGATTCGGCACCACCCTAACACTCGTGGAGTAGCAACTTGTCCACAATCGCCCCAATTCCACTTTTCAAATCGCACTTGGCGTAATATATTAAGCAAATTCGCCTGAACCACTTTACCCAATGTATGAGTAGCGATTTATCTCACATCCGAAACTTAGGCATCATCGCCCATATTGATGCAGGGAAGACCAGTACCACCGAAGGACTGCTCTTCTTCTCCGGGCTAACCCATCGCTACGGCAACATTGACGACGGGACCACGGTGATGGATTTCCTGCCGGACGAACGGGCACGCGGCATCACCATCATGGCCGCCGCCGCCACCATCCCCTGGAAGGACTACGAATTCCACCTTATCGACACCCCCGGCCACATCGATTTCACCGCCGAAGTCGAGCGTTCCCTCCGAGCCATCGACGGAGCGGTCGTGATCTTCAGCGCCGTCGAGGGCGTCGAGGCGCAGTCCGAGAAGGTCTGGCACCAGGCCGACGGCTACGGCGTGCCCAAGATCGCCTTCATCAACAAAATGGACCGCATTGGCGCTTCCTTTGCACGGACTTGCGACTCCATCAACCTCAAGTTCGAGAATGTCGCTTTGCCCATGCAACTGCCGGACGGCGAGGAAAGCGCCTTCAAAGGCATGGTGGACCTCCTGACGATGGAATATCTGCACTTCCATGGCGAACGCAACGAGGAACTGGATCGCCAGCCGATTCCCGCCGAACTCCAGGAGGCAGCTGAAGGCGCGAGAGAGGAGCTGATCGCCAGGGTCGCAGACCATTCGGACGAAGTCGCGAACCTCTATCTCGAAGGCGAGGAAGTCCCCCTGGACCTCCTGAAGCGCGAGATTCGTCGGCTTACCATTGAGCGCAAGCTTGTGCCCGTATTTCTGGGCAGTGCCAAGCGCGAAGTCGGCATCCAGCCGCTGGCGGACGCGGTTGCCGAGTATTTGCCCTCCCCCCTGGACATCTCCGCCACGCCCGCCACCGACCGACGCACCGGCAAGGAGACCGAGGTCCATCCGGACGCCAAGGAGCCATTCGCAGGATTCATCTTCAAGATCAACGCCTCCAACACCGCCGACCTTTTCTTCGTGCGAATCTACTCTGGCACGTTGCACTCCAACGACCAACTCGTAAACGGGCAGACCGGCGAGAAGCTTCGTGCACGACAGCTCTACCGCATCTACGCAAAGGCCACCGAGCAGATTGAGGAAGCCGGCCCCGGCGACATCGTCGGAATGGTCGGT
Organism: Victivallales bacterium; assembly: GCA_017617415.1. Taxonomy (GTDB): domain Bacteria; phylum Verrucomicrobiota; class Lentisphaeria; order Oligosphaerales; family Oligosphaeraceae; genus RGIG1601. The sequence continues at coordinate 68,294 of JAFZWH010000162.1, forward strand.
CTCAAGGGCTGTGGCATTGGCGACACCCTCTGCGCTCCACAGCGAGTCCTCGCCTTCGGTGGCATCGTCTTCCCCGAACCCGTCATCTCGATGGTCGTCGAACCGAAGTTCTCCAAGGACAAGGATAAACTGGACGATGCGCTGAACCTCCTTTGCCGCGAAGACCAGACCCTGCGCCGTTCCACCGCAGAGGAAACTGGTCAGCGCGTCCTCTCCGGCATGGGCGAACTGCATTTGGAAGTCACCCTCAAGCGTGTCTCCACCGACTTTGGCGTGGAAATCCGCACGGGCGAACCTCGCGTCGCCTACCGCGAGACGCTGAAAGGCCCCGCCAGCATTCACACCGTCTTCAACCGCGCCATTGGCGATCAGGAATTCTTCGCGGAAATCACCGTGGACTTCGCGCCAATGGGACGGGACGGCGAGCCATTCCAGATTGAAAACAAGACTCGCGGACTCATCCCAAAGGCGCTCATCGACTCCGGCCTCCAGGCGCTCCACGACGGTCTGCGCACTGGCGGTCTCCAGGGTTATCCGCTCATTTTCGTGCAGGCGACTCTGCGGGAACTGGTCTTCAACCAGGACACCACCACGCCCGGTGCGGTGGCAGGCGCGGTCAATGACGCCATCAACCAGGCCTTCCAGCAGGCCGGCACCGTCGTGCTCGAGCCGCTGATGAAACTGGAAGTACTCGCTCCCGAGGACACGGTTGGCGAAATCTCCATGTATCTCCAGCCACGGCGCGCCATCATCAACGACATGGTGCAGTTGGGCAACATGCGCAAGATCATCTGCCAGGTTCCGCTTGCCGAGATGTTCGGTTTTGGAAAGGCTCTGCCGCGTCTCTCAGGCGGCCGTGGTTCCTTCTCTCTCGAGCCCTTTGGTTACCAAGAGAAAGTTTAAAGGGAGAGGGTAGCCGATGGCGAGGCAGCGCCGGCACCAGCCACCCAATCAAACTTTACCCTTTAAACAGTTAACTTTAAACTTTGATTTTGGGCGATTAGCTCAGTTGGTTAGAGCGCAACGCTTACACCGTTGATGTCGAGGGTTCGAATCCCCCATCGCCCACCAATTTTCGCAATCTTAATGCGAAAATTGCTCTCCGTAGCCTTGGCGAAGGAGGGCGGCCGCCAAGACACCGCACTTTCGTGCGAAAATTGCCCTCCGTAGCCTTGGCGAAAGAGGGCTGGCTCTGCAGTCTTACAGGTTTCTCGTTTTCCATGTATCCGCTGCAATATTCAGAATGACTCCAGACGTAACGATTGTCATTCCTTGCTACAAAGTCGGGAAATATCTCGCCCAGACCTTGCAGAGTGTTCTCACGCAGACCCATGACAATTTGCAGATTATTGCAGTAGATGACTGCTCGCCAGACGACACGGCGCAGGTTATTCGTCAGTTTGAGTCAAAGGACTCTCGGCTTCAAGGGATTTACCTTTCCCAGAACTCCGGCGTCTCCGTGGCCCGCAATGCTGGTCTTGATGCTGCTTTATCCCCATGGGTGGCATTTGTGGACGGCGACGACTGGCTGCCGCCCAATGCCATCGAAACCCTTTTGGCGTTGCAGGCACGCACGGGCGCCGATTTCGTCTGCGCCAACGCACGCCAGTATTCCGATACGGGCGAGACCGGCGAGCTCCACTTCCGCCGACAGGCTGGTTTGCACGAATTGACCATTGGCAACGGTCTGGACACCTTCTGGCCGCACCAGGATATCTTCTGCACCTGCTGGGCCAAGCTTTTCCCCACGGCCATACTCCGGGACCGCCAAATGCGCTTTGATGCCGCACTGCGCCACGCGCAAGACACGCTCTTCACCCTGACCTACCTGCTCACGGTCCGTCCCAAGGTCGCAATTGATTATGGGGCCGAGGTCTATTGCTACCGCCAGAACCCCGCTTCGTGCGTCCACGCGATTCCCCTGGAAAAGCGCCTCAACAGCCTGGAACTGCTGATTTCCGCGCTGGACAACCTTGCGCAATCCACCCGACAACCGCGGCGACTGGCCGCACCGAAATCCGCCGAATATCTCTGGGCTCTCAGAAAATTCTCCGCCAGCGATGCTCAGCGTGACGAACTGCTCCGGAAACTGTTGTCCTCGCCGCTGTTTGGCGAACACATCCAGCCGGTTCTGCGCCAATTCGGGAAATTCAAACACCGGATGCTACTGCGGCTCCTCTCCGCCGGACTGACCAGTGCCCTCCGTTTCTGGTAAATCGGGGCCGTTTCTCGATTGCCGCCACCCTGCCAATTGCTAATTGCCAACCACCAATTGCTTTCCCGATGCTGCATCCCGACCACCACCCCATCGCCCGCTGGCTGGGTAAACTCGCACGCAGATTGCCTCCTGGCCTGAACCACTGGCTGTGCCGCTTTATCCGCAAGAAGTTTCATTGGGCGCTGTCGCCGGAACTCTTCTGCATCTGCACCAAGGAATGGAACCGTCAGCTTCAGGTCAATCTCCTCCAGCCGACGTCGTTCAACGACAAGCTCAATTTCCTGATGTTGTACTACCGCAATCCGCTATTGGTAAAATTGGCGGACAAATATGCCGTCCGGGACTATGTCGCCCAGACCATCGGCGAGCACTATCTGCCCAGGCTTCTTGGCGTCTGGGAACGCCCTGAGGACATTCGGCTTGATGCGCTACCCGACCGCTTTGTCCTGAAAACCAACCATGCCTGCCGCACCAACATACTTTGCTCAGACAAGCAAAACTTCAACTGGCCCGAAGCCAGCAGAAAACTGTCCAAGTGGCTCAAAATGGACTATAGTCGGGTCTGCGAAGAGTGGCAATACCACGACATTCCGCGCAAAATCATCGCAGAAGAGTACCTGGACGATCCGGGGCAGGAGGTCCCGCGAGACTTCAAGTTTCTCTGCCTGGGCGGGAAGGTACGTGCCATTATGCTGTTTTCCGACCGCAATATAGACATCCACATGAACGTCTATACCCCTCAATGGGAAAACATGCCGGAAGTTTCCATCAACTATCCCAATTCTCCAGAACACCTTGCGGAGCGGCCAGACAACCTTGATGAGATGATTCGCTGCGCTGAACTCCTCGCCAAGCCTTTTCCGCAGGTTCGTGTCGATTTCTACGACTTGGGCAACCGCCGGATTGTCTTCGGCGAGCTCACTTTTTCCTACGGCTCCGGTCGGGCATTAATCACCCCGCGCTCATTCGATCTGGAGCTGGGTTCGCAAATTGACCTGGACGCCCCCAACTGCCAAAGATATCTACAAGTTTAGAATCTATAACTAATTCCAAATTAGTTATATAAAAAATGTTTGGGAATTTTATATCTATGACTTGCCAGAAGGAGCAAATGGGACCTCTGGGGTGATTGGGATATCCGAGACAAATGGAAAGGCATGGTAAACCAGAAAGTGTCCCGGTTGTCCCAGGCGTCCTGGTTGTCCCATGACCAGTGAGGCCAGTTACAGAATGAAAAGGCAAGTAAACGCTATAACCCCCTATAAAAAGTGGCACTCCTCCTGACGTGGACTCGGATGAAAAGCCTATACCCATCCGCTAAGCGCATTTGTCTTCCCGTACTTATTTTCTAACCTTCTATTATTTGATGACAAACGGGCATTCATAGCAGGCGTGGTCAAGTGCCAGGCAGAAGTTCTGGAAGATATCCATCATCCCTTGCTGCTGAGAGGCGGTTCGAAGAACTTCGTGCGCCCGCGAAGGTGGTGAGAGAAAACGCCGGACCGCATCCTTGAGCAGATGATTCTCTTGTCCACGGGGAAGCATCTCCCAGGCGGAACGCACCAGAGCCAATGTGTCTGAATTGTTCTCCACTTCCGCCTGGGCAGCCAAATAGGGAAGAAAGGTATTCAGCGTCAAATCGGTCAAACGTTCCCGCCCCAGCAATGCGATAGGCCTGGGCAGGCGGTTCTCAAAATCACGAACGCCTTCCCACGGTCCCGCCAAACGAAGCGGGGCAAGAAACTCTCGGAGCAATTGGCGTGGCACCCCACCTGCCCGCATCACACAGTCCTGGAGCCATTGCACAGGCTTCTTGCCACAATGCATCAGCCACGCCACACCACCTGCCAGACGACGTTCCACGCTATTGAGCGGTCGACTCCCCGACAGGTTCCACGTCAACCCCATTGCCGACCGGCCACTCAGCCACCACTCTCGCCAGGCCATGGCGACAAAATCCGCCATTTCCGGCAGAATCTCCACTTGCGTTGTGTCCGGCAACAGTCCGGCCGTTCCGAAGAAAAGTGCCAGCAACTGTGGCATTTCGGCTGACTCTTCCAGTCCTTCCAGTGACAAAATCTGGGCAAGCTGGCGAAAAGGTTCGCGATTTGCGGCATAGCCCAGTCCTTCGAATACCTGTTCGTAGATTGCCTGATCTCCACCAACTCGCGCGGCCAGCTGCAACAACCGCTGACCGCGTCTCAGCATCCGCGAGACACCAGCAGAAGATAGAATCTCGCGTAGATGCGCATCCTCAGTGAGTGCCCAACGCATGGCACAGGCACCAGGGGGAACTTCTCGAGCGTATGGATAGAAGGCGGTCTCCACCTCTTGGAAAAGCCGTCCCCAACTTGGCTGAAGTTGGTCCTGGAGTTCCAGCGTGGGAATCGGCGGTCCTCCATCGTCCTGCCAAACCACATGCAGCACTGTATTTTCATAACGCCTATCCTGGCTATGACCATGTGAAAACCACTCCGAGGCATATCGGTGGACCTCCACGTCGCCTCGTCGCAGTTCACCTCCAATCACCACGGCCGCATCCTGGAAGTCAGGCCCGGCCAGACGGTTCCAAAGTCCCACTGACAATGCGTGGACACCCCGCCCGTCCGTACATTTCGACTGCGGCATTATCAGCCGTTCATTCCAGATAATCTGTAGGAAACGTTCAGAGAACGGACACTTTTCCATGACAAAATACCTCCATTTCCGGGAACCTTCGCGAAACATCGGCGGTCTTATCCCATGCACCAAGATTTGACCCTTTTTCTCGAAAGGTCTTCTTTCCGTCACCATTCCTTAATATCATTGTTCAAGGACATGTCGCAGACAAATTCTCACAAATTCTTGACAATCATAATATTGTCAATGATTTTCTGGACTTTTCTTCCAAATTTTGCCCAAGATACGGACATCCCCGCCTTGCCCCCGCCGTCCGCCGCCCGACTGACTCCCGAGGTACTGGCAGTCAAGAAAGCGCTTCCCTGGGTCGTGAACATCGGCACGAACGAACAAATCATCCAGGTCAACGACCCCTTCGCGCCTTTCTTCATGGAATTTTTCAGCCAGCGACGCAGTTTCCGCACCACCACCCAGTACTCGCCCATCGGCTCTGGTGTCATTGTGGATCCTCATGGTCTCATCCTGACCAACGAACATGTCGTCCGCCGCGCCCCGCAAATTGAGGTGCGACTCTGGGACGGGACGGCCTACCCCGCGCAAATCGTCGGCTTTGACACCCTCAATGATCTCTGTCTGCTACAGCTTGCCGGCGACTACGACGGCCATCCGCTCGCCTATGCCGACTTCGCGCATGCCAATGACCTCATGCTAGGCGAGTCCGTCATCGCCATCGGCAACCCGTTCGGCCTGGAACACTCCGTCTCCCGAGGCGTCATCTCTGCCTTTGACCGTTCGTTCGAGGAGGGCGACGTCGCCTTCGATGACATCATCCAGATTGACGCCGCCATCAACCCCGGAAACTCCGGTGGACCGCTCATCAACCTGGATGGTCAGCTCATCGGCATAAACCTTGCCATCAAGGCAGATGCCCAGGGCATCGGCTTTGCCATCCCCTTGGCCCGCATTGAGCGCTTCCTCTCCTACTGGCTCACTCCCGCGCATTTCTCCGACCGCTATATCGGCTTGGCTGGACCGGTGACCTCCTTCACCACCGAGGGCGTGACACTTCCCGAAATCATCGCCGACAGCCCGTTGGCAAATGCAGGTTTCCAGACAGGAACCGTGGTCAAAGCTGTCAACGACACCCCTGTCCATCGCCCCATCGACTTCGGGCGCATCCTGTGGACGCTTGACACCACCCAGCCGATTACCTTTACAACCACCGATGGACAGGACCACGCCGTTCAGCCCGTCACCATGCCCGAATCACTGCTCATCGAGACACGCCTGGGGCTGCGTCTTCAGGAACTCACCCCCGCCGTGCGCAAGGCAATGGGTATCCCCGGCGACCTGGAAGGTGTGCTGGTTCGCGAGGTCGTCTCCGACCCGGCTTTCTCCAACCAGGGCGCCCAATGGCATGAAATCATCAAGCGCGGTGACATCATTGTGCAAATCAATCATCAAGACATTACCAGCATCCAGGAACTCGCTGCCGCTCTGGCCCAGACGCGTTCGGGCAATGTCCTGCAACTTGGCTTTTATTCCATCTCCCTGAATCGTCGCCAAATCGCACCGCTGGAAACCAACGCACGTCTGAATTGACATATCGAAAATAAGCACGGGCGGGCGGACACGACAATTTACATTATATTTATAAAGTGTCCGCTCCTTGTGTTTGTAGTAGTTCTTGGTTTCCCATGTCCCGCACCGGCTTCTATCATCTCATTGATGCCACGCGCTTCTCCATGGCAGGATTACGCGCCATGCTTAGCGAAACCGCATTCCGCCACGAATTGCTGGTCGGAATCATCTTCTTGCCCCTGGCATGGCTGTTGCCAAACTTGGGGTTTGGCTGGCGCGTGGCAATGACCATTGCCTGGATTGCCTTGCCGACCACCGAGATTCTTAATACTGCCGTTGAAGCAGTTGTGGATTTGGTATCGCCAGAATTCCACCCATTGGCAAAGAAGGCGAAGGACTGCGGGTCCGCCGCCGTATTCTGCGTCTGCGTCGCCAACGCCATTCTTTGGGTCGCGGCGTTTTGGCATCATTATTTGCCTTTGCTGATTGACAAGAATTGACCGCCGGCCCAAACGGTGCACGGCGGTCTCCCTATACCTCAGCCAATCTAAAATTATAGGTTATCACCAACAAACGTATTACGCAGGCGCGTGACGACCTTGACCACGACCATTCGGGTGATGTGGACAGCGGTTGGCAGTCATGTCTGCAATGCTAAAATATTTCTGCCCGCAGTATTTGCAGACATAGTGAGTCTGTTCGCCCGCCTCATAGAGTTCGTGATGGTTCTGCGGCCCATCCGGATGGCGGATACAGCGATTTGCTTCCAGCATGGCAAGGCTGGTGAAACGCTGACCACAGTGCTTGCAGTAGTAATTGGGCATGACAAATTCCTCCTCGGGTTGGATGGGATGACAGGCGACCACCTGAAATTTAACAAAGGCACTTGCGGACTTGCCCAAAAGACTTGGAATCAAGTCCATTTGTCGTTTCCTGACAATAATTTATTGGACAATTTTATTTTTGCTCGCCAACCATACAAAAAAGGGGAAATTAAATCGTCAACTTCCTTTTTTGCACAGGTTCCACTGGTCATGGGGCTTTTGGGACGCTTGGAGCAGACGATTACTGAATTGCCTGGCGAAGAGTAACCTGCGGCAGGACCTCAGCGGACCATTCGATCAAGGCGTAGTGGCCCTCTTTGCCAAAGACTCCCGGATTCACCAACACCGCGCCATTTTCGGCAAAGACACCTGACGCCTCGTGGATATGCCCACATAGATGCACAACCGGCGAAGTTATTTCCGCAAGCCGTTTGATATATTGGCTTCCCACATGCATCCCATTGGGAATGACATCCGCCCCGAAGCCGTGCGGAGGCGCATGCGTGACCAGAATATCAATGCGCGGCAACGCCAACGAATCCAGTTCTGCGCACCGCACCTCATCATCCCACTCGTAGGGTGTCGGTCGTGGACAGACATGGGAACCGCTCACGCCCATTATACGGATGCCGTTGACCGTATGAACTGCCATCCCAAGCAGGTGTCCTGCCCCTGCCAGGATATGGTCCGCCTCCTCTCCGGGGTCGAGGTTGCCCGCCACGCTCAGGAAATTGGGGAAACACGCCTCGACCAACCGCATCGCCGCCTGGAACTCTTCCGGCGAGCCGAAATTGGTGAAGTCGCCGCCCACCAGCAGCAAATCCGCAGCCGGCAACTTCGCCAGCGCATCAAAATGGCCGTGAAGATCCGTGATGAATAGTATCTTCATTTTTCTTCCCTGGACTCTTGCGGAGTTTTTTCCGAAGCCGAATCGGTGTCCAGCGAGGAGGAAAAATCCAACTTCACCGGAAAGGGCAGTCCCTGTACGCGGAGACTCTGGCGCAGAAAGACGTTGAATGCCGTCGAGAGGTTCATCCCAAGATTCGCGAAAAGCGTCTCCGCATCCCGCTTCAAATCCAGATCCATCCGGATGCTGATGTTGGTCGATTTCGGTTTGTCGCTCATATTGTGCTTCCTTGAATTGAAAACTGAATTTAATATACATTGTCTGACAAAATTCGTGCAAAGTTTGACAAATTTTATGTTTTTATTTAAAATCTCTTGACAATCCGACAATTTGCCGTTATAGTAAGAGTAGTTTTTTCCTAACCATAAACATAAGGAGATACAACGATGTTTGAATTGCTGGAAGAAGGCTTCAATCTGGGTTTGGGCGTGGCCAGCGTGGCCGTCAGCAGGGTCGAAGGCCTGGTCAAGGAGACCTTGGACAAGGTCGGCGTGAAAGAAGGCGAGGACGCCAAGGACCTCAAGGAGCGTCTGGTGAACGAGGGCATTTCCGCCAGAGAGAAAATCAACGAATCTCTTAAAAAGCACCTTGAGAAACTGGAGCCCCTCAATCCCGCCACCGCCAAACTTGACCTCATCCTCGCCAAACTGGAAAAGATCGAGGCGGAAATCGCCAAACTCAAGAAGTAGTCGATTTCACTGTCAACTCGCCTGCCCGCTCCCGCAGTCCACGCCGGAGCGGGTATATTGTTTTAAACGCCGTACTTGTTCCCAAATCGCGGCGAACATCGCATTCTTCATACATCTTTATATGGCAGGTGACTTCGACTCGCTTCGGGAAAAGGCGTTCTTCGACCTCTTCCAAGATTATTTCGACCTTGAAAAGGATGTCGGAAAACAGCACGACCCCCAGAATTATTCGCTGGACCGGATGTACCCCTTGGCGGCCCTGGCAGGAAATCCCGAACGGAAACTGAAAATCATCCATGTCGCCGGCACCAAAGGCAAAGGCTCGACCTGTTTCTACCTGACCGCACTGCTCAACGCAGCGGGACACTCCTGCGGCGTCTTCACCAGCCCGCATCTGCTCACCGTGCGCGAGCGCTTCCAGGTCAACAACCAACTGCTTTCCTACGATGCACTTGAGGCCGCCGCGATTCCGCTGTGCCAACGCATCAAAGCCGCCGGACTGCATCCGTCCCTCTTCGAGATCTTCACCTTGCTGGCGCTTCAACTCTTCGCTCAGGGCGGACTGGAATACGCCGTCCTCGAAACCGGCATCGGCGGTTTGCTCGACGCCACGAACTATGTTCCGGACAAGATTGCAACGGCTATCACCCCGCTAAGTTTTGACCATACCGCATTGCTGGGGAATACCATCGAGGAAATCGCCCTCCAGAAGGCCGGCATCTTGCGACCAGGCGTGCCGGTCATTCTGGCAAAGCAACCCTACCCCGAAGCCGAGAAAACAGTCCTAGCACGCGCGAAAGAACTCGGCGCACCAGCTTTCCGCCCTCAATTTAATAATGCATTAGTAAACTTATTACCAAATAATAAGATACTATTTTTACAAGACAACCTCCAAGTCGCTTATCGCGTCATCGAGGTGCTTGGTCTCCACCCCGACCTGGGCCGTTTCCATCCACCGGTTCTTCGTGCACGTTTTGAAGTCCTGCGCGATGAGCCGCCAGTCATCCTGGACGCCGCGCACAATGCTGACAGTGCCCGGCAACTGGCACGTGCGGTGGCGGCGGCTTATCCGGACCGCCACTTCGTTTGCGTGCTGGGGTGTGTTCCAGGCAAGGACGTGCGTGGCATTGTCTCGGCTCTGAAGTCGATGGACGCGGAGTTCATCCTCACGAACCCTGACACGCCACGCGGTTCCGCTCTCCCGCAGCTCGTGGATGAGGCTCAGAGAAACGGACTTAAAGTCCGCGAGGTCAAGGAGAAAATCGCCTCGCCTGACGACCTTCCTGCCGAACAGCCACTGCTCTTCACCGGCTCCTTCTTCACCGCGCTCATCGGCGCCAAGTTATTCGGCTGACTCCCGCAGTTCTACCACAACGGCAGACACATTTGGGCAAGAGGATTATATTATCCATTATTCCTTTTGTTCCCGGTTCAAAAGCCCAGGAGTTCACCATGCAAGCAGCCTTCATGGCCCAGCGTTTCCAAGTTGCGGGACGCCTTGTCACTGTCGATGCGATTGGCGGCGGCAATGTCAATGAGACCTATCAGGCCATTTTCCGTACGGTGTACAGCGAGGAGCGTTTCTTTCTTCAGCGCATCAGCCCGAATGTATTCAAAGAGCCGGAAAAGGTCATGGAGAACATGCTCTATGTAACCTCTTTTGTGCATCAGCGGCTGGAGGAGGAAGCCTTCTCCTCCGACCGCATCTGGCAGCTGCCGCGAATCATCCCGGCCAAGGACGGAAAGTATTACACCATCGATGGCGAGGGCTTCTATTGGCGCGCCATCACCGCCATCGCTTCCGCCAGTTCCTACAACTCCATCCAAAGTCCGGAACACGCCTACGAGATCGGCGCGGTACTGGGGCATTTCCACCGCATCTTTTCGGAATTGGATGTCTCCCGTCTCCACGACACCCTCCCCGGCTTCCACATCACCCCGCAGTACCTCGCGCAACTCGACCAGGTCCTTCAGAACTCCGATGCCAAAGACCGCCTGGACAGCTCCGCCGTCGCCGGAAACGTGCTGAAATTCATCGACCGCCACCGCGACGTCATCTCCACGCTTGAGGACGCCAAGGAGCGCGGCGAACTCCTCCTGCGCCCCATCCACGGCGACCCCAAGACCGCCAACATCATGATTGACGACGCGACCGGCAAGGGCACCAGCATCATCGATCTGGACACCGTGAAGCCCGGACTCATCCACTACGACCTGGGCGACTGCCTGCGCTCCTGCTGCAACCCCGCCGGCGAAGACACCACCGACCTCAACAGCGTCTTCTTCAACAGCGACTTGTGCGAGGCCGTCCTGCTGGGCTACAAGGACCACTCCCGCAATTTCCTGACCGACGCCGACAAGGAATACCTCTACGACGCCATCCGCCTCATCACCCTCGAACTGGCCATCCGCTTCTTCACCGACTACCTCGCCGGAGACATCTACTTCAAGATTCACCACTCTGGTCAGAACCTCGAACGCGCCCGCGTCCAGGTCAAGCTCTGTCAGTCCATCGAAGCACGGCGTTCCCAAATCAAGCGCCTCGCCGACGAACTGTGAGTGCCATGACGGGACGGCGGACGTCAGACGGCGGACGTCTCAGGCGACGGACGACGGACAGCGGACGACAGACGGCAGGCGGACGTCAGACGACGGACGACAGGCATCAGGCGGGACGTCAGGCTTTTAACCTCTAACCTTTCTGCTGGCGGGGCGCCAGCAGTACTCTGACCTCTAACCTTTCTGCTGGCGGGGCGCCAGCAGTACTCTAACTTCTAACTTCTAAC
>JAFZWH010000163.1 GCA_017617415.1 Victivallales bacterium
TTCTGGGTGACTGCGAATACTATTGTCTGGTCAAGGTGGATCCGAATATCGACTTGGAACACGGTGGACACGGCCATCACCACCACCCCGGTTGCACTTGCGGCTGCCACGATGACGATGACGACCTGGGCGGCTCCCCCATCGTCTTTTGAAGGTGAGAGGTGAGAGGTGAGAGGGATTATTCTACCCTCTACCCTCTACCCTCTACCCTCTACCCTCTACCCTTCCACGATGTTTCCGCGCTCGACGCGGAAAGTCTTGATATTGTCACCGAAGCCAGGGGGGAGGGCGGTGCCGGCGAAGATGACCTGCCCAGAGGCAATTAGTTGATTTAGAAAAGCCTCGCGGCGCATGGCATCCAGTTCGCCCAGGACATCATCCACGATCATCGTGATTTCGGACTGGCCCTTCTGCTCTCGCAGCAACTCCAGCACGCCGAAGCGCAATGCGATGGCGGCAGTGCGGCATTCTCCCTCGGAGCCGAATTGCGCCAACGGCTTGCCGTTGAGCTGGCACGCCAGGTCGCTGCGCTGAGGACCCAGGCGCGTGCTGCCCTCGCGGCAGTCCCGCTCGTAGTTCTTGTCCAGACTCTCCAGGAATTTCGTGGCGACGGCAGATTCATCCGTATCCACACCATCCAGAAGATATTGTATTCCAGAGAGGAACTTCACGCTCAATTGCCGTCCATCCGGGAAGAAGAACTCGGACTGTCGCTGGACAGCCTGGTTGAGCGCCTCCCCGAAGCGCTGACGCGCGACCTCGATGCGTGCGCCATGCTGCGTGAGCACCTGGTCGTAGGCGGTCACCGTGCCGCGCGGATAGCGGTCGGGTGTCTTGAGCATCGCGTTGCGGCTTTGCAAAGCCTCGTTATAGGATTGCAACGCAATCAGATATTCTGGATACAACTGGCAGAGCGCGATGTTCAGGAAAGTGCGCCGCACGCCAGGGGCGCCTTGGATAATGGCCAAATCCCCTGGCAGGAAAGCCGCGCAGACCAGCCGCGAGATGAACTCGCTGGCCTTGCGCACGGGCTGTCCATCCACCATCAGGCGGCGTTCCTGCCCATTGCTGACGCCCAAACGAGTGACGCGACCGCCGTCCGTCTCGCTTTTGACCTCCCCGAAGAGCGTGAAGCTCTGACTGCCGTAGGCCACGAGGCTCTCCAACTTGCTGGTGCGGAAAGAGCGCAACAGCGAGAGGTAATAGACCGCCTCCAGGACATTGGTCTTGCCCTGACCGTTCTGCCCAATCAGCGCATTGACCCCTGGCGCCAGGAGGGCCTCCTGGTGCCGGTAGTTCCGAAACTGGTCTAGAACAATGCGCTGTAACAAAGTTAAAAGGTTAAAGGTTAAAGGTTAAAGTTCCACTGGTGCCCCGCCAGCAGACGAGGTTAGAGGTTAGAGGTTTTGCATCGCCTGCTCTGCAGGCGAAATCCGTATTACCTGGAGGCGTGGGGCCGCCCCATCCGAGACCATCATGCCCTATGTATCGGCAACGTCTCGATGACGTGCAATCCGTAGTAGTGGGCGATGGCGAGGCAGTCTTCGTTGGTGGAGAAGAGGAACTCGGGACGATGCGCGTCCGCGCCGACGAAGACCTGCACGTCGTATTCCGTGGCCAATGCCCAGAAGGGGAAATAGGGGTAGGGGCGCCGAGGCAGGCCGAATTCATCGCGGATGAGCTTGCGGTGAAAGCCATTGCAATTCAGCTCCAACGGGATGTGGCAATCCTGCGCGGTCTGAAGAATCATTCTGGCACATTCAATGGCCGCGCCTTGCCATGTGCAGCCGCCATGGGCGAAGACGTCCGGATGCGCGAAGGCGGCGAACCAGCCACTCTCCATTGCCTCAATTGCATGACGGGCATAGCCTAGAAGACCTTCGGCGGTGGAGATGTGCCAGGAGTCCTGCCATTCGCCGTTGGAGTCCAAGTAGCTATGAAGCGCCAGTAGCAGATACTCCGCGCGATCGGGCCGCAGAAAAGTGTCGGGGATGAAATTGCCGAGGTCCTTGCGGAATTCCGTCTCCAGTCCTGCGTGGACCTCCAACTGCGGGAAAGCCTCGCGGGCAACCTGAATGGATGCGAAATAGTCGGCCAATTGGTCGTAGTTCATGCGGACGGAATTCCAGAGGCCGTCCGGCCACGGACAGTGATCGGAAAAGCCCAGGACCCTCATCCCGTGAGCCACCGCCTCGCGGCAGTAGTCCACGGGCATCCCCTCGGCGTGTTTGCAGAAGGCGGTGTGAGTATGGTAATTGCTGTACATGAAATCATCGGCCCTCTTCTGGGGTGATGTCTCTTAAATCCGTCTTGTCTGAACCCAAGCTGCTTCCAAATGCCTGCGAAACTCTATCCGGATTTCCAAGACGCCACGCTAGGCGGCGTTTGGCCATTGTCGCTAAATATAATTCCTTTCACAGACGCAGTTGAAAAACAACCGGAGAATATCAGAGAAAATCGGTGCTTATATGGGAAAATAACTCTTTGTGCGACAAGATGATGTAAAGTATGGCAAGAGGCCGCCGTTCCATGCGGGACCGCCGTTCCATGCGGGACCGCCGTTCCATGCGGCCTTTTGATTCGCAATCGCTTGTCCATGTCCAATATGACTCCAGCCAATGACATTTCGAATCCGCAAGAGGAGCGGATGTCCTTTGACGACCAGACGCGCATGCGGCTGCGCCGTCATCGCCAGTCCCTCGGTTTAAGTTATAGTGCGCTGGGGCGTTTTTTGGGGCTTCATGGCTCCACGCTTCAGAAATGGGAGAATGGCGCCATCCGGAAATGCTCGTTGCGGCACCAGAAGATCCTGACGCGCTTTCTGCACGGTGACTATGACGCGGACATCCATGCCAAACTGGGGGATCCTCGGCGCGGCGCCTATCTGTGTCCGATTTCCTCCTCGGCCATTGAGTGTGTGAAGCGTCTGGCGAACTGCTACCGTCTGCTGGAGTCGCGGCCGGACTTGCGCAGTCTGCTGCTGAATGCGGCCTGGCGGGCGGCCAATGAGGCCCTGCGGGCCATGGCCCGGTGCGGCCGACGGCGTCGGCGGTGAAATGCCATCGGCCTTTTTCTGCGGGAAAACGCAGAGGCTGCCCAAAATTCATTTGAGGATTTATAGTATGGAGTCCAGCGAAGCCATTTCCCGCATCCCCATGGTGTAATGGTAGCACAAATGTTTTTGGTACATTTAGTTTAGGTTCGAATCCTGATGGGGATGCCATGGACGGTCCTGTCCTCCTTCAACGACACGCCGCCAACCAAGGCAAGTCAGCGAGATAGTTTCCAAAAAAAGGCATCCAGCCGATTCCCGCAGGGAAAAGGCGGATGCCTTTTGGCGTACTTTGAAGAAA
>JAFZWH010000164.1 GCA_017617415.1 Victivallales bacterium
CGCCGCCGGGGCGCTCAGGGACATACTGACCGAATTGGGCTTCAAAGAAGGAGGTAAGGGTACATGGATAAGGTAAGGATCGGCATCATCGGCATCGGCAACATGGGTTCCCAGCACGCCAAGTGGCTCAAAGACGTTCCTGGTGCCCAACTCACCGCCGTCTGCGACATCAATCCCGAGGCTTTCAAGCGCCTGGGCGATGACCTGCAAGCGAAAGTCCAGTGTTTCAACACTCCGGAGGAATTCTTCGCAAAGTCCGGCTGCGAACTGGTTCAGATTTGCGTTCCGCACTATGCACATCCTGACTTGGCCATCGCCGCGATGAAGGCGGGGATGCACTTCATCTTGGAGAAGCCCATCTGCGTCCACAAGGCCGAAGCCGAGCGCCTGCTTGCCGAATGCACAAAATATCCCAACCTCGTCAAGAGCGCGATGTTCAACCAGCGCACTCGCGACGCCCACGTCAAAATCAAAGAACTGCTGGACTCCGGCGAGCTCGGCGAAATCCGCCGCGTGACCTGGATCATCACCGACTGGTTCCGGACTCAGCAGTATTATGACTCCGGCGACTGGCGTGCCTCCTGGCGTGGCGAAGGCGGCGGTGTTCTCACCAACCAGTGCCCCCATCAACTCGACCTCATGCAGTGGTTCTTCGGCATGCCCAAACTCGTCGATGCGCATATCTTCCTGGGCAAATACCACGACATCGAGGTCGAGGACGAGGTCAACGCCTATCTCGAATACCCCAATGGCGCCACCGGAAACTTCATCACCACTACCGGCGAGGCAGTCGGAGCAAACCGCTTCGAGGCCGTCGGCGAATATGGCCGGCTGGTCTTCGAGAATGACAAACTGACCTTCTACCGCCACCGCGAGTCCACCGCCGACTTCATCAAGAACGCCAAAGTCGGCTTCGGCAATCCCTATACTTGGACTTGTAACCTGCCCTACGCGCCAGACAACGCGGGTCTGTGCCAGCACATGCGCATCGTGCAGAACGTCATTGATGTCATCCGCAATGGCGCCAAGTTGATCGCACCGGTCGAGGAAGGCATCCGCGGCCTGGAACTCGCCAATGCGATGATGCTCTCCGGTTTCCTCAAGAAGCCAGTTGAACTGCCCATCGACTCCAAGGTCTATGCCAAGCAGCTTGAGAAACTCATCGAGACCTCGCGATACACCAAGAAGCCCGTCACTGTCTCCGGCAACGCCGCCGGCTTCGGCAATTCATTCTAGTGTTGAATTGCGAAAGTAATTGCGCTATTGTGGATGAGAGGCAAAGCAGATGCCAGCCTATCGCCGCAAGACGCAATGAATTAAGCAATTAGACACTAACTCCTGCCATTCTACACAAAGAAGGGATAGATAAGCAGAAACCTACCCTTTAACAGCAACTTGGGCCGCCGCAAAACTTGCCTTTTTGCGGTGGTCCAACGGTTTTCAAATATCGCCTCTCCATTTTTCCACAAAACCGGAAGCATTACACTATTCTATATATATTGACTAAGTACCAGCTGTACCGGTGACGGCGGAGTCGCATTCGCGGGCATTCTGGCGATTTCCTCACGGGCTGCGAAAATGCGCCGAACACTCTCGGCATAGTCCAACTCCGCCAGTTCGCTGACCAGCCGAGCACTGCGGTCGATCAGTTTCTTATTGGTAGCCGCCACCCAGCTCATCCAGTTTCCTTTCACTCGCCCCATCAGCACCATCGTGCCGGTAGAAATCGTATTCAGAGCCAACTTCACCGCCAAATGATCCAGTAGCCCCAATGGCGTGTGGGCTAATCTGGGCACACCCCAACGCGACAAATCTGCGCACACATGTTTGCGGAAATCCGGCGTCAGTTTCTCATACGCCACAGCGAGTTCCTCAGAAGGCTGCCCGAACGTTAGAAGCACCGCTGTATCTTCTGGTGAAACACAGCGCTCCATAATCTCCTCGTTGCCGATGCGAATCTTCAACATCTCGGCAACGTCAATCCGTGGTGGTTGCGCAGCCAACGCCTCCGGCGCCCCCATTGCGTAGAGAGCTTCCGAATTCCACGCCAAACACCGCAGTGGGCGATGCAGCGTCTGCCGCCATGTTTCTATTGTAGAGAAGCAGGGATTTTTGACAAACGCCCACGGCCGCGGCGACTCCGCATCTCCGCTCTTGCGGAATGGCGGCAGCATGAAGGTCGGCGTTCGTTCGGCAGTGTCGGTAAAGACATCCAATAGAAAACGGTCCACAAAGTAGGTCACGGTGCCGCCACGTCGATAAATGGACGCCTCCAGCGCCAGGTAGTCCGCCAGCGCCTGTACGCAGACCGGTGCCTCCAGCGCAGTCAACAACTGTTCGAAGGCAGCGGCCCAGTCCAGCGCCTCACAGCCCGTCAGAGCACATGCGGTCTCCTCCAGCGCCGCGCCAGCGACAAGCATCTCGGAGGTCGTCGCCTGCATACGTGTGGAGCCCGCCAGCGCCATCGGCCCACACGAGAGGTCCAGCACCGTCACGCGTTGGTCCTCAATCGCCTCGCGCGAACGATCAATATGCGCTGCCAGCAGTTCGGCGGGATTGTTGAAAAGCAGAAACACCGCGCACCTGCGCCGTAGCGCCTCTTGGACCGTCCCCAGCACGGAACTTGTCTCTCCCCCCTCCGTGATGGCGACCAGCATATCGCCCTCGCCCATACCGAGTTCCTGCACCTGACGCACCCCGAACGCCGCATAGTCCTCAAAAAACTCCACCGCACGAATCAGCGCAAAATCCCCGCCAGTCATAATCGAGGACACTGCATCCTGATATTCGCGGGCGACTACGCCACGTTCCACGGCGTCACGCCACATTCCCTCCAGCAGAATTGACAGCCGTCCCGTCGCGCCACAGCCAGAAAAAACCACGCGGTGACTTGCCTTTATGGTCTCCAGCATACGTTCCGCCAACTTGCGGTACTCCAGACTGGCGAAGACACGGCGAGACATTGCCAGCACCTCGCGATCCACCCGTTGGAGACAATTCACACCTGCGACAGGCGACTGCCGGAAGCGATCCTCCAAGTCACGTGTCAGCGGATTCGACTGCTCGGTCGGTAGAAACCCCAGGTGGAATTGTGTCTCGTTCCGTAGAAAGTCTTCGGCGGCTCGGTCAGATTGGACACTCATTCGTAAGGGAATTGCGTGTGGGTGACAGCGGCTTCTCGGAAAAATGCATTCCTGCGCAGCCCTTCGGAAACAAACCGCACAGGAATCGAATTATTAATTATATGACCTAAACTGGAATCTAGTGTCTAATTTCGTAACTAATTGCGCACTTGCGGCGACAGGCTGGCATCTGCGCCTTTCAGGGAAATTCACGGGCGAAAGCCCGCTCATTTCCCCTCAAGCCACATTTGCTTCGCCTCTCACTCGCAATTGCACAA
>JAFZWH010000018.1 GCA_017617415.1 Victivallales bacterium
AAATCACTATCCTGGGCTTGAAAAACAATATTTCTCCATTACATTAAGGCGCATTACAATCAATGGGGCATTAGCTCAGTTGGCTAGAGCGCCTGCATGGCATGCAGGAGGTCATCGGTTCGACCCCGATATGCTCCACCACCCCATTTCAAGCGACCCAGTCGCTTCGTTTGGGAATGATATACTTTAATTGGATACAGCAAATGATTGCGTAGCCAGGTGTTCCGACAGCGGGTCGTCGACACTTTGACTTCCAGAGTGTCAGGTTGGCAGGGACATTGGGAAAGGGCACTTCGCTTTGTCACCAGCAATCTTCCGGCAGGCAATATCCTTTGCTCTGATTTGATTTCCAGAACTTCTCCAACTAAAACACAGAATATACGGATATTTGCCGGACAGTAAAGGAGAGAACAAGTGCTGGCATCATTTCGGGGCTGCGGTCAGCTTATTTAGAAGATTCCTGGGCAGGTTTGGGCTTTAAGGTGACCACGCCGATATTGCCACGATAGGTCGGCTCAAAGAGGTGCTGGCTCGCGCGTTTCGTCAACAGGCCATGCCAGGAAAAATGCAGATGCCCTGCCAGGACGGCGAAGACGGGGCTGTCTTCTGCACAGACCATTTCCAGAAATTCCTGCGTAGTGGCATTGGGCGAATAGTAGCACTCCTTCCCCCAAGTAAGATTTCGGTTTTTTCCATCTTTTGCTATGCATTTTTCCTCCATGCTGGAATCCTCAAGCGAATGGAAGGGCACATGCGTAATCAGCAGGATGGGCTTGCCTTTGGCATAGAGTTGCTTGAAGCACTTGAGACCTGCTTCAGGGAGGTTGCTGGTGGAAAGATTGAAGCTGGCGACCACGAGGTCCTCGGCTTCCAATACCTGAATTGGCTCGTTGCCATCGATGCTGTTTTCCAGCGCATTGACTTCCTCCGGCTTCCGCGCGGCCAGCCACCATGGCGCGACATCATGGTCGGCGCGGGCATAGAGATAGGGTTTCTGCAACTGCACCAATCCATCCTTGATAGCCTGTATATTGGCCAGTGAGCCGAAATCGCAAATATCTCCGCCGAAGAGGATTGCATCCGCACGGGAACGATTCAGGCAGGGCACAAGCTCTTGCCATATTTGCAGAGAAGTCATCTTGCTTTGCGGATTGCGAAAGGCCTTCTCCCGTCGAGCCAAGACGGTATCCAGATCGGCAGGGGCGACTTCCGTTAAGTCGTCTGCAATGACATGCAAATCCGCAAACCACAAAAACACGTAATCCCGCTTCAGGCCCACGACTTCAATCGTCACATTTTCGAAGGTTAAGCCAAGTCTCTGCGCATCCGTCTCGTCAAAAACAGAATTACTCTGAGACAAAGCAGGAGTTGTTTCTTCTGCTGACAATGTACTACATGGCATAAAACAAGCGACCAGAGCCATCAGGCAACCATACCGCAAAAACTTCTTCATAAGAGCCTCGGTTGATTTTGCTAAGTTGTTGATTACATTCAAGAAAGGTTGACTTCCATTTCCGGAGGTGCGCGGCGGCATACCTGCTCGTGACATGAAGCGTTTAAAAGAGGTCGAGGAGGGCCTGCGCGAAGATTTGTAGCCCATCGCGGTGGGGATGGACGCCGTAGGTGCCGAGGGCGAGCAGCGGAATGCCCTGACGCCACAGCCGGTCATAGCGCGCCGAGACGTCCGCCAGGGGGATGCCGTTGGCGGGCGCGAATTGCCTCAGGAAGGAGAGATATTCGCTTTGGTGGACGATGTTCTTCTGGTCCTTGGCCGCAAAACGCGCAGTGGAGCCACCGTACGGCGGCACGATGATGATCCATTCGGCGCCGATGGCACGGAAATCATGGAGCATCCGATAGTAGTTGCTCTGTGGACTGGTCAGCAGGGAGTAGGGCATCCAGCGGTCGTTGGACCATTCCGAGACAATGAGGTCGGGGCGGACATCCAGTACGCGCTCCTGGTAGTTGTGGGGAAGTCCCGGCCCAGGGTTCTTGGTGGCGTCGAGGTAGTCGTTGCTGTTGTGGCCTCCCCACGCCTCCGTGATGACGCGGATGTTGGCCTTGGGGAAGCGTTTGCGCAGTCCGTCCGCGAATTGCGCCTGCCAGCGGGCGGTTTTCCAGCCAGGCATTTCGTAGGTGATGGCGGTGATGGAGTCTCCCCACGCAAGGATGGTCAGCGGCTCGCCGTTGCGGAGTTTCGCCATGGTGCGGGGCAGGAGTTCCTCCGTCACGGGCTGAATATGAACTGGATAGCGCGTCTCGCTGATGGGATAGAGATTCCCCTCGGTGAGTTCGGTGGTGTCTGGCGAGAGATAGATGTTCCCGAGACGGACCTCGCCCTCCTGAAGCGTGGGCTGTTTGGGCGTGATGCGCGACTCCACGCCTTGGCGGTAGTGGAGTTGGTTGTCCAGCAACGTCACGGAGTCGATGCGTTGCCAGCGGTAGCGGTAGTCCAGCAGCACTGGCCCCTGGATGGCACCGCCTTGGATTGCGCCGATGTGCGAGAGCCTGACGTAACAGCGGTAATCGGTTTCAGGCTGAAATGTGACGCTCTGGTCAGCCGAGGTGATTTTCACGCTGTCCTCAAGCAATCCGCCGTAGCAGGAGATCAACTGGTTGGGCATCATGCCGCCACGGTTGTCTTCATTCAGGACCGGAAATTCGGCGTGGCACTCGCCCTTTGCCTCGCGGATCTCCAGCGGCGGGACGGTGAATTCCGCCGTCAAGACATCGCCATTGCGCAGTTTGGCGGTAACTTGGAGGACATTCCCGTCCCGTGCGCTCATCTGCAGCGGCTCGGCCAATTCCGGAATGGCGACGGCCTGGAGTTCCTCCGCTGTTGGCTCGGGTGGCTTTACCAATACCTCCGAGGGCTTTCCTGCCTCGTCGATCAGCCGCTGAATTTCCTCCGGCGGGAGTTCCTGATGGCCTGACGCAGGGGGGGTGGCGGGGGCGGGCTGCTCTGGAGTGTCGTCGGACATTGGCTTCTCCGTTGACGGGACAAGCTCCGGCGGCTCGTCAAGGAACACCTGGAGATTCTTGACCAGGACAGTACCGCCTTGGGAATGGAATATCAGAAGCGGCTCTTCCAGTTCTTGCGGAAACTGCATGGAGCAATGAGCGGTCTGCCACTGTGGTGTGGCGGTGGAGAGAACCTTCGGGCCCTCCGTCCCCTCGCAGTAAATCTCGCCAGGGGCATAGCGCAGATTTGCCTCCAACACAGTACCCTCGGTATCGCTGCGGTACTGAAATTGCACGGAGATGTTCTGTCCCCGACAGACCTCTGGAAGCAGGTCCAGCCAGAAGGAATTGCCTTCGCTCACCAGCATGGCGCGGTCGTCCCCGTTGCCAACTAGCACGATGTTCTGGCGCGGGTCGATGTCCAGCAGATTGACGGGAGTGAGTTCCATCTCGTACAGCGGGTGATTCTGCGGTTTACGGTCGGGGAAGGGCATGACGGGCGGCTTGCTGGTCTTGGCGATGGCGAGCGCCGCCTGGGCGGTCTCCGCCCCGTCCGCGACGAGAATGACGCGACTGCGGTGGTGCGGAATGGCGACGGTCGGTTGAGCAGTCTCCCCGAGCGTCTCGCCCGTCAGGGCGTCCAGGACAACCGGGTTGGCGTAGCCGAGCGCACTGATGTCCAGAGTGAATTGACCATTGGAGCCGAAGTCGCCGGCCAGCACCAGCGCGGAGTTCTCCCGACGTACCAGCGCGGCGCGGACCTTGTCCGAGACCCGCAGTGGATTCTTTGGGTCATAGCAGGGGAACACCTCCACGCCAGGTTCGCCGTAGCCGTAGTTGCGGATGGCGTTAATCGTGTCCGCAGTCGCCGCAGTCGGCCCTTTGTGGCTCTGGTAGATGTCCAGCAGGCAGTAGGGCAGGAGCAGAGCCAGTGCGGTGGCCTGGTTGTTCTCGGGCGTCTGGTCGCTGTCCAGAAGGACCTGTGGCACACAACCACTTTGCAGTCCAGTGGACTCCGCCAGGATGTATCCGTTGGAGAAGCGCTCTTGATAGTCGCTCTGGCCGTAGTATGCCTCCCAGTCCAACTGATGGCTGGCGAAGGCCATCAGCGGCAGCGGCACGCAGTTGGTGGCGTGCAGGACCAGGAAGGGGCGGTCCTCGATGAGTTTGCCCTCGGTGTAGAGCATGGTGGCGGTGCGCTTGACCAGTTGGCGCATCTCCAGAATGGTGTGATGGTGGCGATAGCGGTCAAGGGCGTATTCGACGACTGGTCCCATCACCTCGTCTTCGTTCACGGAGTCAAAGGTGTTGTCGAAGTAGATGCCTGAGAAGCCGTGCCGTACGAGTTCGCGGAGTTTCGGCAGAATGTAGTCGCGGTAACTCTCCACGGGGTTCTGGAAGTAGTGTCCGTCGTTGCCCGTGACAAAGGCGTCGTTGCGCCATTCGCTGGCGTAGGAGGCCGCTTCCGGCCAGCCGTAGGACATTCCGCGCGGGTTGGTGTAGGGGATGGCATATTGCGCATGGCGGGTGAGGCTACGGGCCGCGTGACGCAGGAAAATGCGGTAGGTTTCGGCGGCGGGATGCTCTCGGAAATGCTTTGCGACGAAGGTGTTGACATGCAGACCAATCTCCTCTTCGCTCGCTCCGAGGCAGTCCGTCAGATAGTCGATGATGCTGTAGTCGTCGTCCTGCGGCGCGTAGCCGTCGTCGGTGTGTTTTCCGCAATAGAGTTGTCCCCACATGCGGCTGTGGAGCACTGCGGCAACGGGGATGGAGTTGTCTGCCACGAAGCTATTGACCGCCACGGTCGAGTAGCGTCTGAAATTGGGCATCATGGGCTTGACGGGACTGGCTTGGAAACCCATCTCGATGACGAATGGCTCGGCGCGGGAACAGGGCTCGCCCACGATGTGGACCTTCAGCACTGTGCTGTCGCCTTGACGGACCACTTCTAATATCGGCTTGGTGCGGTCAATGCTCCAGTTCTTCTCAGA
>JAFZWH010000165.1 GCA_017617415.1 Victivallales bacterium
CACGGCTGATGATGTCGTCTATCGCGGCGCTGCTGTAGCCTGCTTGACTGGTGAGATGCCGATGTTCCATGATTCAGCTCTTTTGGAGGACAAGCCAACCCCTTACCCTTTCGCGTCCTCTTTGGCCTTCTTGATGAGCGCCTTGAGGTCGGGTTCCATCGCCTCGAACTTCTTGAGGAGGAGGCGGTCACGGGCGAAGGCCTTGCGGTCCTGGGCAGGCGTGCCCATCAGGACGGACCCGGGCATCGCGTCCTTGGTCACGCCAGTTTGCGCCATCACGATGGTGCCATCGCCGACACGCACATGTCCGACCACGCCAGCCTGTCCCGCCAGAATCACGCCGTTGCCCAGATGCGTGCTGCCGGCAATACCAGACTGAGCGACCAGGATGCATCCACGTCCGACTTCGACATTGTGGGCGACCTGCACCAGATTGTCGATTTTGGTTCCAGCCGGAATCCAGGTCCGTCCGAAGCGCGCCCGGTCGATGGTGGAATTCGCACCGACCTCGACGTCGTCATCCAGCTGCACAATGCCGACTTGCGGGATCTTCTCGTGTCCAGCGGCACTGGATTTGTAGCCAAAGCCATCGGCTCCGATGACCACGCCGGCGTGAAGAATCACGCGGTTGCCCAAGAGGCAACGCTCGCGAATGGTCACGTTGGGATAGATGAGGCAGTTCGCGCCGACATGCGCTTCCTGACCGATGTAGACATTGGGAAGAATGACCGTGCCTTCGCCGATGCTTGCGCCCGCCTCGATGACCACATTCGCGCCGATGTGGCAGGATGTTGGAATCACCACCGAATCATCGATGACCGCACGGGGGTGCACGCCTGGCTTGTATTCGATGGCTGGTGGCGTGAAGGCCATCACGACCTTCGTGAAGGCATCCGAAGGATCGGCACAGACCACCCAGGCACGCCCCGCAGCCGGATCGAC
This sequence comes from Victivallales bacterium, assembly GCA_017617415.1. GTDB lineage: Bacteria > Verrucomicrobiota > Lentisphaeria > Oligosphaerales > Oligosphaeraceae > RGIG1601. The sequence goes on from JAFZWH010000165.1 coordinate 943, forward strand.
AGTGTAGTTCTCTGGAACCAGCACCACTCCCGCACGGGAGTTCGGGACTTGCTCGCGGTATTTGTCATTGCCCAGAAAAGCCACATCCGCCTCGGTGGACTCCGCCAACGAAGCCACTCCGTGCAACGCATGCGGACACGACCCCACGAGCCGTCCTTGAACCATCGCCGCAATCTCTTCCGCAGTTTTGGAAATCAACATAATATCAAAGGTGAGAGGTGAGAGAAGTTTAAAGTTTAAAGGTAAAAGGTAAAAGTTCAGGTCTCAGGTCTCTGGTCCAGCAGATTAGAGTTCCTAGTTTTGCTGGGCGGCGGCCTCCTGGGCGGCGCGGAGTTTGTTGCGCAGGTCCGTCAATTTCGCCTCGGCCTCGGCCTTTTCGGCCTCATGGCCGGCATTCACCAGCTTCACAATCGCGTCGGTGATCTCCTGTTCCTTGGGATAGGCAATCACCATCGGCACGCGGTTGAGCGACTTCCCGGAGACCTCCAACACGGTCGTGTAGCCCTGCACCTCCGCATACTTGCGCACCTGCTCGGTGAGTTCCTGGGCCAACTTCTCCACAATCAACTGCTGGCGTTCCTCTATTTCCCCCAGTCCATCCTGGCGGTAGCGCATGATCTCCTCCTGCTTCTGCTGAAGGCGTCCCTCCAGCAACTGAGCCTTGTTGCGAGCGTTCTCCCGCACCTCATCGGAGAGCAGTTCATTGTCCGCATCCGCCAGAGCCTTCTGATATTCCGCCAGGCTGGCCTGGAACTCATCGCGAAGCAGATTGAAGCCATCCATATACTGCTTACGCAGATTCTCGATGTTGATGTTCTCGTTGACGGTCTTGTAGTATTCGTTGAAGACCGTCTCCATGTTCACGTAGGCGAAGCGCTCCTGCGCAAAAGCCGCGACACAGGCGCACAGGGCAAGTAAAACAGCGATTTTCTTGAGCATTGTTATCTCCTTGGATGGATTGGGAAATGACTTTTGCATACTTTAATTCATCCCCTGCGGTTTGCCGTATGCCCTACTTAAAAAGGATGCGGGCGGAGAGAATCTCTAGACTCTCCGCCCGCCTGACAAATCACTTGGCATCGTCATTGCCTTGGCTTCGGTTTCCGCAGATAGCCGCGGCCAGGCCACAAAGTCTCCTCCGTGACGGGGCGGAAGCAGCCTTCCAGCCATTCCAGCATCACAACGGCATTATCGCGGGGCTGGCTGGAAACGACTCCATACGGTGTCCAGCCAGCCAAGTTCTGACCAGCCGGAGGCTCTGTGGGCACGCTACCGCGTACAACGACGCCCGCCGGAACCTCGGCATAGACCCAAAAGAGGATGCACGCATGATACTCCTTCACCTGGACATAGCTGCCACTTTCGCCATCCAGCATTTTCGCTGGATAGACGACCAGGCTTCTGGCCGACTCCTCGTCTGGTTCCACCGCAAAAACCATCGCATTCCACCCCGCCTCCAGCCGCATGAGAACCGTGGTCGTATCTGGTTCAGGATCTGCATCCACCGCCAATTCCTTGTCCCCGGAAACGGAGACCTCCCCACGGGCACCTAATCCGTAGGTGAACTTCATGCTGGACGCTTCAAACCGCAGCTGTGGCCCGGCGACCTCCTCGCCGACTTTGGCCCGATAGACCACTGTGCGGGCAGCG
>JAFZWH010000002.1 GCA_017617415.1 Victivallales bacterium
AGTTTAAAGGTTAAAGGGAAAAGGGAAAAGGGGAAAGGTCAGGTCTCTGGTCTCCGGCCTCTGGTCCCGCCCGTCAAGTTTCAGGTCGCAAATCCAATTGAATCGTGAAAAGCACATTTTAGTCAGCCATCCTTCGGAGTTGGCAAACGATGGTCAGCGATGGGTACTGGCCCTGGGGACGTTTGACGGCATGCATCGTGGGCATTACGCAGTGATCGAAGAACTGCTGAGGATGGCGAAGGAACTCTCCGCGCGTCCGGCGGTGTTGTTTTTCGACCCGCTGCCACGCCAAGTGCTTCGTCCGGATGCCCCGCCGAAACTGCTGACCAGCTTGGCGGAAAAAGTGCGTCGGATGCGCATGGCAGGGGTGGATACAGTGGTCCGCGTGACCTTCGATTTGCCCCTGTCGGGGCTTTCTCCAGCCGACTTCCTCCAGAAGTATTTCTTTGAGATCCCAGAATTTCAGCTGGTCGGGCTTTGCTGTGGCGAAGAGTGGCGTTTTGGAGCGCGGAATTCTGGTGATGCGGCATTGCTGAAGGAGCTGGTAACACCACACGACATCCAAGTACGAACAGTGCCGCCAGTGATGTTCGGGGACGAGAAGGTCTCTTCCAGCCGGATCCGCGAGGCAGTGGCGAAAGGAGAACTGACACTGGCAGAGCAAATGCTCGGCCGTCCCTACGTCATTGAAGGAGTGGTGGAGCACGGTGCAGGCATCGCCTCTTCGGAACTGCATACTCCGACGGCGAATTTGGCGGACGAGAGTCTTCAGCTGCCACCCTACGGCGTTTATGCCGCCTATACGGATTTGGGGTCAGGCGAGAAACTGCCGGGGATTGTCTATATCGGCGATGCCCCGACCATCCGCGGAGTTCAAAACGGCCACCCCGTAGTGGAGTTACATCTATTTGATTTTCAAGGAAATCTTTATGGGAGAGAAATCCATGTGACACCCGTGCAATTCCTGCGTTCAAGCCAGGTCTTCCCGACAACGGAGGCGCTTCATGCACAAATCCAGCAGGATCTGGCAAATGCACGGATGGTGCTGCGCGGTGCGGCGAGCGAGAACCGGGGGACATAACATGCTGAAATTTGCAGTCATCGGCTATCCCGTGAAGCACTCGAAATCTCCGGCGATGCAGTTGGCGGGCTTTCAGGCGTTGGGTATCGACGCCATCTATGAGAAGGTTGAGGTGGCGCCTGGAGAATTGCCAGCCGTGGTGAAACGTTTTGTGGACGAGGGCTATTCTGGCTGGAACATCACCGTGCCCTATAAGGAGGAAATCACCCCGCTGGTGGAGGTCGTTGGCGAGGAAGCACTTGCCGCACACAGCGTGAATACGGTCGTGAACCGCGACGGATGGCTCCTTGGATACTCCACGGACGGCTATGGAGTGGCGCAGGCGCTCCGCCATGACTTTGGGCTGACGGCACAGCCCGCACGCCAGGTGTATCTCGGCGCCGGCGGCGCGGCACGGGCGGCGGCGGTCTATGCGGCACGTCATGGCGCGAGGCACATTACGCTGGCGAATCGAACTGCCGTGAACGCCGCAAGGATTGCAGCGCTTATCCATTCCGCCGCGCCGGAATGCGAGGTCGTGGTGACGTCGCTGGCGGACGATGTCCTCCGGACGGCGCTGGCATCGGCGGAACTGGTCTTCCAATGCACCTCGCTGGGGCTACATTCCGGCGACCCCGTTCCGGTGCCGCCAGAGTGGATTCCTGCCTCCACACCGGTCTTTGATTTCGTGTACACGCCATCGGAGTTCAAAGACCGTTTGGCCGCCCAGGGCAACTGTGTCTCAAACGGCTTGGAGATGCTCCTTCAACAAGGATGTAAAAGCTTCGAACTGTGGACTGGACAGCAGGCTCCCATTGCGGCCATGCGGGAAGCACTCTATCAACAATGAGGGATGAGGAATGAGGAATGGTTTTGCGACCGCCCGTTCCGCCGATATAATTTCCTTTTTTTCCAATTTGGCTATGCAAATATAGCCTTTTATATTATATTGATATAATCCCCTTAATTCCCGAGGATTTCCAAGATGAAACCCTATACCGTCTTAGCCAAGCAGCAACTTTCCGAAAATGTGTTCCAGATGCGAGTCTATGCGCCGTTGGTGGCGGCGGCCCGCAAGCCTGGACAATTTGTATTAATCTCTGTGGATGAAGACTATGGCGAGCGTGTGCCACTGACTATCGCGGACGCGGATGCGAGCGAGGGCAGCATCACGCTGGTCTTCCAGAAGGTCGGCTACACCACGACGAAGCTTTCCGAATTCCAGGTCGGCGATGCTCTGGCGGTGGTCTTTGGACCGCTGGGACGACCGACGCAAATCGAGAAGGTCGGCCGTGTGGTCTGCGTGGGTGGCGGAATTGGCATTGCCCCATTGAATCCCATCGCGCATGCCTTGAAGAATGTCGGCAACCACTTGACCTGTATTCTGGGCGGACGCACCAAATCGCTGGTGATCATGGAGGATTTGATGCGCTCGTATGCCGACGAGGTGATTGTCTGCACGGATGACGGCTCACATGGCCGCAAAGGCGTTGTCACTTTGCCGCTCAAGGAGTTGTGCGAGAGCGCAACACCGCCGGACCTGGTGATTGCCATCGGTCCGCCAATCATGATGAAATTCTGCGTGGAGACAGTGCGACCCTACAATGTGCCGATTACTGTTTCGTTGAACACCATCATGGTGGACGGTACCGGAATGTGCGGCGGCTGCCGGGTGACGGTCGGCGGACAGACCAAGTTCGTGTGTGTGGATGGTCCCGAGTTTGACGGTCTGCAAGTGGACTTCGATGGCATGATGAAACGCCTGGGCTCTTTCAAGCCCCAAGAACGGCGGATGATGGAGCATGCCTGCCACATCATGAATGTGGCCGAACAGTCCGCGCTTGCCAATAAGTAATTGCAGAAGAATGCGCTATGAAGACGATTGAAGAACTCGATTCGCAGGCGCAAAGCCTGCTGGAGAATTTTCGCAAGCTGGAGCAGGTGTCCCCCAAAGACCGTATGGCGATTCCGCCACAGGAGATGCCGAGCCAGGAGCCGACAGTGCGACGTCACAATACCAGCGAAGTCGCGCTGGGTTACACCGAGGCGCAAGCGGTCATCGAGGCGAATCGCTGTCTGCAGTGTCCGAATCAGCCGTGCCGCGAGAGCTGCCCGGTGAAATTGCCCATCCGGGATTTCGTGCATGC
>JAFZWH010000166.1 GCA_017617415.1 Victivallales bacterium
AATGCGGAGTGAAATTCTTCAATGTGCGCAAGGACGACGCGCACCTCGAACTCTACTGCCGCGTCTATTGCGGAGGCGACTTCGGAAAAGACTATGACGCGGGCTACGAATTCTCCCTGGAATCCTGCGCCCCCAACTGGATGAGCGCCTGTGCGCATTACCGCGACTGGCTCCAGTCCAGCGGCTTCGCGGTGCCCAAGGGAAACTATCCGGAGATTGTCAAGGAGTCGCCCGTGGTGGCCATCTACCCTGTGCGCGGTCAGGGCAAGGACAATGGCGATATGGACTACAACGAGTACTTCCCCTACGCCAACGCCCTCCCCGTCCTGGAGAAACTTGGCGACAAGCTGGATTCCAAGATGATGGCGCTTCTGATGCATTGGGAGGGCACCGCACCATGGGCACCCCCATACGTGTGGCCGCCGCAGGGCGGCGAGGAGCCCCTCGCGCAATTCCGCGACGCCCTCCACGAGCGTGGCGACTACCTCGGCGTCTATTGCTCCGGCACCGGCTGGACTCAGCAGAGTTGCATCGACTGGGACTACCAGCCCGCCAAAAAGTGCGCCGAAGAGCACCTGGAGCCGCACATGGCAATGGGGCCGGACGGCAAGGACCTGGAGTCGCTCATTTGCTGCAACCTTTATGCCCAGCGCCTCGGATACGACCTCTGCATGGGCGACGACTGGGCACGGCAGACCATCATCGACGAAGTCGGCAAACTCGCCGATTTCGGGCTGGACTACGCGCAGTTCTACGACCAGAACATCGGCGGCGCGGCGTATCTGTGCTGGAGCCGCAACCACCACCACGCGCCCGTCCCCGGTCCCGACCAGGTCGCCAACCAGAAGAGCCTCCTGAAGGAACTCCACGAGCGCTATCCGAGACTCGTGCTCGGGGCCGAGTCCAGCGCGGCCGAGCCCTATCTGGAATACCTGCCCTTCAGTGACATGCGCTATTCCTGCTGGACCATGCAGGACGCCCATCCCGTGCCCGCATACTCCTTCGTCTTCCACGAATACGTGAACAACTTCATGGGCAACCAGGGCGGAATGCAATACTACCTCGACCTGGACAAGCAGCCCGAGAATCTCCTCTGGCGCACCGCCTACGCCTTCGCCTCCGGGAACCTCCTCTCCGTCATCCTCGGCGAACACGGGACGCTCCTCTGGGGCTGGATCTGCCCCTGGGGAAAGACCTCCACGCCCGACCAGGAGTCCGAACTCACCCTCATCCGAAACCTCAATGCCTTCCGCAAGAGCCATCCGCAGTTCCTTATCTACGGACGGATGCTCGAACCGCTCAACCAGGTCACCGGTCCCAAGTGGACGCTACCCATCATGAGCCGATTCCCGCGCGAACTCGATGCTTTCATCGCCACCTGGTGGCAGGCTCCCGACGGCGACAAGGCACTCATCCTCACCAATTTCCGCCCGGTCGAACAGACCGTCGAGGTGGACGGCAACCCCGTCGTTCTCCCGCCGCTGAACGCAGTAAAATTAACAATTAGTAATTAGTAATTAGCAATTTACATTGTTATTCATTACGCTGGAACCATGAAAACTGGCATTTTGAATTCCATTCTTGAAGCCGTCGGCGGCACTCCGCTGGTACGTCTGCATAGCATCCCGACGGCCGACTGTGCGCAGATTCTTGTGAAGGTCGAGGGCCTCAATGTGGGCGGGAGCATCAAGACCCGCACCGCGCTCAATATGCTTCAGAAGGCCCGCGAGGATGGTCTCCTGCGGGATGGTTCGGTGGTCATCGAGCCCACCAGTGGCAACCAGGGCATCGGTCTGGCTTTGGTCTGCAGCCAACTCCACTACCGTTGCATCATCGTGATGCCTGACTCGGTCAGCGAGGAGCGCACGAAACTCATGCGCCTCTACGGCGCGGAAATCCGCCTGGTCCACGACGACGGCAACATCGGCGAATGCATGGAGCGCTGCCTGAAACTCGCCTACGAGCTACGGGACACCATCCCTGGCGGCTATGTGCCTCAGCAATTCGAGAATCCCAATAACCCCGCCGTCCACTTCGAGAAGACTGGTCGGGAAATCCTCGAACAACTTGGCGACTGCCAGGTGGATGCCTTCTGCGCGGGCTTCGGTACCGGCGGGACGCTCTCCGGCATCGGGCGTGTCCTGCGCACGCGCTTCCCGGAGATGCAAGTCGTTGCCGCCGAACCTGAAAACGCCGCGGTATTGGCGGGCGGTGCCATCGGCTCGCATCTCCAGCAGGGCATCGGCGACGGCTTTGTGCCCGCCAACCTTGACCAGACACTGCTCAATGGCACACGAATCATCACGGATGACGAAGCGCTCGCCATGGCACGCGCGCTGGCGCTCAAAGAGGGCCTGCCCGCCGGCATCTCCAGCGGCACCAATGTCGCCTGCGCAATGCGACTGGCACGCGAACTGGGACCTGGGCACACCGTCCTCACCGTCCTGCCCGACTCCTACGACCGCTACTATTCTACCCCGCTGTTTCAGTTTGACAACTGAGTTCGCACCCTAACTACTCCGCCTTCAGGCCCTGTTCGGCGCATTTGGCGAGGGCGTGTTCGGCAAGAGTGCGGAAATTGGGGAAGAGCGGCGAGGCCTGAGCGGCCTCCAAGAGATGGCGCAAGGCAGGCAGGATAAATTGCCGATACCACTCCAGGTGGTCTTTGAGCCACAGTTTTCCGTAGGCGCCCAGCGCCTGCATGAGCCGCTGGATGGCGGCGGCGTGGAACACCGCATCGGCGGGCGGAGTCCCGCCGAGCATCCGTACCTGGTGACAATATTCCCACCACGCCTCCAGCCGGAAGTCCGCAGTATAGTGCTGATATGGGTCATAGAGCAACGAGGCCATGTCGTAGGCGGCCGCGCCCAGACGCATGCCCTGGAAGTCAATCAGGAAGACCTTGCCGTCCAGCACCTTGACATTGGCGCTCTGGAGGTCTCGGTGGATGGGCACCAGAGGCTCCTGAAGCAACAAAGTGCGCAGGCGACAATACTCGTAGGCAACATCCGACCACACCTCGGGGCAATGAAGGACGCGTCCCAGGAGGTTTTCGCGGAAATAGTCGCGCTCCCAGTCATAGAGGCCCTTGGTAAAGCCAGGCTGAAGCGGCAGTTCCTCCAACCGCACGGCGACTGCTCCCAAGACATGCAGACGGGCGACCTGCTCGACTACCTGGAAGAGATAGTCCCGCCGGGCGACGCTCCTCTCCAGTAGCAAGTCGTTCTGCCCCAAGTCCTCCGTGACCATCTCGTTGACATCGGCAAGATGCAGCAGCACGCGTGGCACACGGATGCCCAGCCGCAACAGGAAATCGCTGATTGCCGCAAAACTGGCGTTCTCGCGACGGCGCGGGTTGTAGGACGACCACACCAGCGTGCGACCTTTTGCCGGATCCGGAATACGGTAGTAGTGCCGGCCCGAGCCCTGCTTGGGCAGTGCCTCCATCGACAAGTCCTTGGCGTCCAAATCAAAACTCGCCAAAATGCGGGGGTCGGGCTGGCGTTCTTCGACAATGGCTGGCGGAGCCTGAACCGTTCCGCCGGTCAGGATGCCGTCCGCATAGAGCAATGGCGCCTCGATGCGCGTATGGTCCCACAGCACGACATTGTGCAATTGCGCTCCAGGCACCACGGAGACCTCCGCACCCAAGCCGATGGCGCCGGTGCATTTCACGCCCTGCGACTCCAGTTCGAAACGGCGACGGGACTGCACGACCTGCGCCTCCCGCAGATGCGGCTGGCTGACCAGCGCGCAGTCCGCGATGGCGCCATGGGCGCGGATATACTCCTGCGCGGTGCCCACGTCGCTCCAGAAGAGTTGGGGATTGGCGACCATCCCGCAGATGCGACGACCTGCTGCGGCGGCGCGCAGGAAGGCGTCCAGAATGCTGGGGGCCTCTTGGTCGTCCGGCAGAAAATCCAAAATATCCTTTTTTAACAGGTACAATCCGGAGAAAGTCAAGTCGCCGTGGGCATCGCGGAAACTGAGGATGCGGTCATCGGTGTCCAGCAAAACGCCGTATTGGCGGTGATTGGGAATCAGCAGCACCGTGACATCCGCGCCGGTCTCGTGGTGTCGCTCGATGAGTTTGCGCAAGTCGTTGTCGTGCACGATATCGACATTGTGGACCAGAATTTCGTCCGCATCCGGCGCCAATTCGGCGACGCCTTTGCGCAGACCGCCGCCGTGGTTCAGCAGGTGTTCCTCCTGCGAGCATCGGATGTCCCAGTCGTAGCGTCGAGAGAGTTCCGCGCACGCGGTCACCACCTTCTCCCGCATGAAGCACGCATTCACCACCACCTGCTCCACGCCCGGCAACGCACGCAATTCGGCAACCGCCAACTCCAACAGGGGCACTCCACAGAAGGGCAAGAGCGCCTTGGGGCATTGCAATGTCGCCGGGCGCATGCGACGACCCTCGCCAGCCGCCAAAACAAAACCGCAAATCTTAGGCATTATTAGACAATTTATGACAATTTATGACAACTACTGCACTTCGTTCTTTTCCTCGGTGACAGGGCGGAAAAGCAAAAGATGGCGCAGTGAAACCTCGCCGGGCTCCGTGGCACTAAGCCAAATGCACAACCTCCATCGCCGTCCCTCCAACTCTTGTGGCAACTCGCGGGTCTTGACAATTCCTTCGTCGTTGGCCAGGACCACCTGGTGGTTGGCGAAAATGAGGTGAACACCATGCTCAATGGTTGAACCCTCTTCGCGTACCATCTCCGGCGAGTCGAAAAAACCCGCATGGGTGACGATATGGTTAAAGGCTATTGGCGCACGTCCGATAGCCGGTGGGCGTCCATCTTCTTCGCTCAAGGGTACCAAACTGATGGAGAACTCGCATTTTTCCGGCTCGGAGAGCAGAAGGAACTGGATTTCGAACTCCGGCTGAAGCGGATAACCGTCCCACCAGAGCCATAGTTCCCGCTTTTCCCCTTCCTGGCTGGCTTCCGGCAGGACCGCGCGGATTTTACCCTTTTTCGTTAGCAGAATCGCCCCCAATGAGGAGGTGGAAGTTTCCCAGTCCTCGCTCAGCACACCTCCCAGGGGGTCGTAGTTGGGGTTCTCATGGTCGAAGAGCACCCGTTCCCAAGGCATCTCCCAGTCTGCCTGCGGAGTCATTGTCGCCTGGGGAGGATGCGTCATCAGCCAACGGCGCATCTCCTGCTGGGCATCCAGTTGTTCCTGCTGCTCCACCCGACGATGAGCGAAAAACAACTGAACCAGCACGCTCACCAGCACTGCGCCGACCAACAAGTTGACTCCCAACTTCATCAGCCGACGACGGAATTTGGCGGGATTGTTTACCCGTTCCATCAGCCTGTTCCATTCCATGCGGAACTCCGCCACCGAATGGAAACGCTTGGCCGGATTGTCCGTACACGCATGTCGCGTCACAAAATCCTCAAGCAGCTTCGCGTGCTTCATGGGGAGAATGCCCGCCACTTCGGTCAAGCCGTCATGCGGCACTGGCGTCAGCTCCCTTCGCCTTGCATTCTCCTTGCACTTCTTGACATACTCGCAATACGCCGAATACGGCAGCGCAAGGCGGAAAATCACCTCGCCGAGCTGGTACAGGTCCTCGTAGCAGAAGCATCGATTCTTATCCGCCTTCAGACGTTGTTCCCTGGACAGATAATCCCAGGTTCCGGCAGTCCCCCGAGGCAAATCGACATCTGCCCGGACCAGACAGCCCAAGTCGCCCAACACCGGCTGTTGTCCCAGAAAAAGGATATTCGGCAATTTGATATCCCGATGCACCAGTTGCAGTCTCTCCAATTGAGTCAAGGCGGCAAGCAACCCCTGGACATAGCCGTCAATCTCCTCCAACGGAAAGGCAGAGCCGAACACTTCACGACGTGCCAGCAAAGTATCTGGACTATAGCCAGCCAAGTCTCCGCCTGGCGGCACGGGTTCCCGCCGCACGGCATCGTCCGCCAATTCCATTGTATAACAGAGTTCTCCTTCGCCAATGACCCAATTGTTGAACACCGTTATCAAATTGGTCTGGCCGCGATGCCTCTGCATATATTCCCAGATCGCCTCCGCCTCAATCGCCATGGCCCGGTCCTTGACGACCCGTTTAATGGCCACATAGCGTCCTGCGAAATCATTGCTCGGCTTCCCAATGAAAATATCGCCAAATCCACCGCCATCCAGACGCTTCAACAAGGTAATGCCCCGACGTTGCAGATTCTCTCGGAAGCTCTGCAACTCGACTTCGGATGCATTGTTTTCCTTTGGCATTTGCGGCGACAGGCGTTAAGACGGCTTCGGTTCAGGCAACGACAACAATGCGCCGGAACCGTGTTCGTTCACTGCCCGGGCGCAACTGGCGGTTCTTCGTAAGACGGAGCAACCTGCGACTCATGGAAACGACTCATGGTCATATCCACTTCCGCCGTATCCAGCGCATATTGCCTGGCACTGGCAAGCAATTTGCCATCCTCCGCCAGCTGCTTGCGCAACTCCGCCTCCAGCGCCGCACACTCCGGACACTTCTTCAGGTGCCCCTCAATGCGACGACGTGCCAGATAACCGCATTCATTATAAATATATTGCAAGATTTTCCCTTGGTCGATATGTTTGGCAGAGTTTTTTTCCTCCGAAGACTTGTTTTCTGGTTCCGTCGGCACCGCCTCATGCGTCAATTCACCACAGATATGGGCCAACTTGCAAGTGATATCACTGATATTCCAATAGACGGTGGACTGTGGAAGTCCCAGGTAATCGACGATTTTCTTGATGGCCCATCCCTCCTCGCGATTCAGTTGCCAGCAACGATATTTCTCTGGTGTCGAAGCTGTGAGGATCTGCAATTGTTTCTTTGCCTCGGCATAGACTTCATTGGACTCATGCTCCCGCAAGGCAGACTCGAGGTCTTGATAGCCGGCAAAATCCATTGGATGCCCTTCCTCGTCCGTCGGCCATTCCGCCATCATGGAATTGTAACGCTTTTTCTCGCGGAACATGTCCATCGCCACCGAATGAACAATTCGCGCGAAGTAGCTGTGGAACTGCTTGTTGGGATCGTATTGGAATGTGTCCTCCTGCTTCGAGAACTTCACCATCACCCGTGAAGTCAACTCCTCGATGTCCTGGTCGGAAAGTCTCATGCAACGCCCCAGATAGACTACCAGTCGGCGGTATTTGAAATAAAACGCCTCCCACTTGGTCTCGTCGCGATGCAACACACCTTCGATCATCGAATAGCGTGTCCTGGATAAGTCAGCGTAAGCCATTTTTATGGATCAAAAGAAGGGATAATAAATCAAAGCCAGCCTTTCGCAAGAGCGAGAAAGACTGGCTTCGAACCACCGCCAAAGATGCCTACCGCCAGTAAACCCCGGTGTTCACGGGAGTGACCACCGGCGTGGCGGGCACCATTACGGGAGTGACTGTCGGGGTGGGAGTAACGACAGTGGTGGGCTGGGGAGTCACGTAGATGGTCTGCGGTTGCTGAACCACTACCGGCTGAGGTTGTTGAACCACCACGGGTTGCTGGTAAACCACGGGCTGCGTGGTGACCGGCGGAGTGTAAACCGTCTCACGAACCACCGTGGTACGCGGGGCGACGATGTCGCTGATCAACTCCAGACCAGCCAGCGTGGCACCAACCACGAGGGCACCGTTGTACCAGCCGCGGGACGGACCATAATGGTGATGATGAGGGCCGCCGCCATAGTAGCGGGGCGCAGGAGCGTAGTGGTGAGGGCCACCGCCGAAATGCGGGCCGGGGCCGCCATGATGGCCACGGGCGAAGACCGGAGTGGCGCAGAACGCGAAGATGCAAATCGTGGCGAGCAGGATAGTCTTGAATTTCTTCATTTGAGTTCCTCCTATTTTATTTGGGGGTTGATTTTGATTTCGCTGTTGCGAGGTTTCTATCCTCACCTATAATACGCAGTCAATACTGCGTTTTCCAAAGCCGAACAGATTTTTTTTGACTTTTTCCACATTCTTGCAGCCGCTGGCGGGACGCCAGCAGTACACGCCGCTCAGGGCATCTCGAGTTTAGGGAAATGCTGCGAGAGGTCATAGAGCGCGGCGTTCAGGGCAATACGCATCAACTGCGGGTAGCGGCTGGCATCCTTGCCGACATTCCAGTAGAGCCAATGCACGGTATTGGCCTTACCACTGTAGTGGAACCGCCAGGCGACCTTGCCGGTACGACGATTGACCAGCTCGAAACCAACGGAAAGCCGATTGTGCGAAACACCCGTGGGAAAACCAACCACCCAAAGCGCGGGCGCAAAAAGGTAGGTCACGCCGTAGGTCAGGCGTTCCCCTTCATAGGTAGTGTCGTAGAGCGAACCGCGAAAAATCCAATCCGTCTCCGCAATTCCGGAAGCCGCCAGCACGCAGGGAGTGCTGAAAAGATGCGAGTAATTGAGACTGGCTACGGTTGCGCCAGCCAGCTCGACATCGAATTGGCACCAATAACTGTTTAGCGTGGCGAAGTTATGTTCACCGGGGACTTCCGGGCGAGCCTTGGACACCCAGGCGTAGGGCACCAGTGGCAGCCACCCCAGCGCAAAGGTCCCGTTTTCGGACGATGTAGCCATGCTTCCCTCTGTTCCGGCAGCTTGACGGAAGTCGCGGAAAGGTTCGACACAGACTGTCTGCTGACTGATGGGATAGCGGAAACGTTGCATTGTTCCCGCCGCACGCCGATAGTCAAAATGCGCAGTAGAGGCGCAGGAGGCAGCCAGCCATGCCAGCCCCATCAACATCACACACAGGCCAATCTTTTTGTTTTCAAGCAATTTCATGCATTACTCTCCCTGATCGTAAACTCCCAGCGGGTACGGCTACAGAAGCGTTCCCCTGGGCGCAAAAGGGTCGATGGGAACTCCGGGTGATTTGGCGAATCCGGGAAATGCTGGGTCTCCAGAGCAAGAGCCCCTCGATATCCCAGGCTTTTCCCATTTTTCGCCATGTCGTTGTCACTCAAGAAATTACCCGTATATACCTGGATGCCCGGCTCAGTGGTTAGAATGCGGACAACACGGCCACTCGACGGCTCGTAGAGCAAAGCGGCGGGCCGCGGTTCATCGGGGATGATCGGCGGGCGCAACACGAAATTGGTGTCGTAGCCATGGCAGTTGCGCAGTTGCTCGTCATCCTCCGCAATATGGTCGCCAATGGCATGGAGTTCACGGAAGTCAAAGGGCGTGCCCGCCACAGGACGGATTTCGCCGGTGGGAATCAGCCCAGGCGTCACTGGCGTGAAGGCATCCGCGCAGAGTTCCAACTGATGGTCAAGAATATCGCCAGCGCCCTGCCCCTTTAAATTGAAAAAGATATGCTGGGTAAAATTGATTGGCGTGGGACGGTCGCACTCCGCCTCGTAGTCCACTTGCCAGACGTTCTCCGGCGTCAGCGTATAGGTGGCAAGAACCCGCAGTTTTCCTGGATACCCTTGGTCGCCATCAGGACTTTCCAGCCGCAGCCTCAGCCCGATGGAATCGCCCTCCTGGAAAGGCTCGGTCTCCCAAACAGAATTATGGAAGGCGCGTTCTCCGCCATGAAGGCTGCAAGGGATATTGCCCGGCGCATTGTTCAATGGCAGGCGATATTCTGCCCCATCCAGCGTAAATCGCCCATTGGCGATGCGGTTGGCATAACGTCCCACCAAGGCACCAAAATAGGGCTGGAGTTCCTCGTAGCCGCGCAAGTCCAGAAACCCCGTGGTGATGTCATCAAGCCGTCCCGTCCGGTCCGGCACATATAGTCGCTGTACAATCCCACCATAGGAAAGGACGTCCATCATCACTCCGCCGGCGCCATTCAGGCGATACCGCATCACGGCACGCCCATCCCGCGTGTAACCAAATGGTTCGCATTGGATGGACGATTTTCCGACTGGATTGCTCATAGATTCGACCTCAAACTCATCTTCGTCGCGGCCAATGCGGAAGGATTTGCTCTTGCACCACCAGATCCAGAGCGGCTTGCCCGAAGGCATTGACATCCTGAATGGAAATCTGCGTCAAGCGAACATCCGTCGAGGCAACCTCCAATTGAATGGGCACGGACTGCAGCAGCTCGCCCGTCACGGCCGAGACTTCCCGAACGACGCCGGTTATCCTCGCGCACCACCCCGTTTTTCCTTCGTCGTCATATACCTGATAGGTGTCAATGACGACTTGGATGAAACTTGCGACCTGGAGCGTTTCTCCCAACGCCAAGCAACGCTCCTGCGTCAATTCGAAGAACCCGCCGAGGCGGTTCTGCCGCAAAGCCTGCTCCAGCGCAGCTGGAGCACAGAGCCGGTATCCCCGTTGCAGGAGTCCGCTTTCCAAGCGCCCGTTGAGATAGTTTCCGAGGTAAAGCGGTGCCAAGGGTTCTTGAATGCGCGGGGCCAGAAGCGCAGTCATCGGCACCTGGCTTCCGCCCTTGCCAGAGTTCAGCAGTGCGGTCAATTCGGCGACGCAACGCCGCAGATTCTGGTATTGTCCGATCTGAATGTCAAACGGTTCCGTTGGAAGACCTAGCCCGTTCTGACAGGCCATTGGCTCCACACGCAACACGAATCCACCAAGGCCGCGGTTGAGTTCTGTGCGCAACATCCCTGCAATTCCTCGCTCCTGAAGAATGGTGGCTTGGGCGGCACGATCTTGTGCCTCAATGGACTTCAGCAAATCATTGCTGGCGGCTTCGGAAAGCACCGAAAAACCCGCTCCGGCCACCCCATCGCAGACCGTCCGATATACCTCGCCGGTGATGTTTGCAGGCAATCGGCTGGTATAAGGACGCGGAGTCGGCACCGCCACTTGAGCCGCCCATGACGCAATGCCACAAGCCAGCAGTAGCGCACAGACAAATCTTTGGAGATTAAATTGTTGCATTATTGGATCCCGTTTTGGCAAAAATGGAACCGAATTGGGCTTGCCCGGCCGCGGCAAAGCGCCGCAGTGTCCGAGTTCCCTCTTCCTTGCGCCGTCGTTCAAGAGACCACGCCTTGCCTATAATACGAGAGGATTTCCATTTTTTCCAAAGGCATCAAAAACTTTTCGCTTTTTCAGACGGAGAGGCAATTCTTTTGCCTCGATGATCAGCAATACCAGTCGAAATGACGAACTTTGCCATTGATTTCCCATTCTTCGGGGCAGGTGTTGTTGAGCCAATCCATCGGCACCACCTGGCTGTCCCCCATCGAGGCAATCTCAAAGCATCGCACCAGCTCCTTGCGTATCTTGGCCGTCAAGATTCCCGGCTGAATTGACAGGAAGAAGGTGGAGCCGCTGCATGCGGCCAACTCTGCAAACGACTTCACGCGCCCCCACGGCTGGCGGTCGGAGACCTCCAGTTCCCCTGTGTCCACCATAAAGCACGTGCCGTTCTGACAATATCGGAAGGCCAACGCATTCACACGGTTGTGCAAAGCGTGGGGCCAATCCTCGTCAGGCACATCGCGGTTGACGCGGCTCATGTGCAACAATCCGGCACCCAGTTGTCCGACGATATCAGTGCCGAGAATCATCACATCACCCATCGCACCTTTGACGGCCCGGTAGAAATCCACGACAATCTCCGCACTTGTCCGTGAACGGTCAGCGAAGCTCCAGGACCCGGCCGGAAGCTCCGGCTTGAGGTAGTTCCCCAGGCAGTCCTGCGTGGAATTGACGTGCTTGACGAGGTCAAAGCCCCAGTCCGCCATCCGCCGGATGTCATTACGGACATGCTCCAGGACCTCCGGAACCGACGGGTCAAGCAAATTCGGATCGCGCTGTTGGTGCCAGCGCTCCGGCAGTTCCGCCGAACTGTCGCTCAGCAGACGCAAGGCAATGCCGGGCCGGACACCTTTTGCCTTGAGGTCATCGGCCAGCGCAGCCATGTCCGGGAAATTCGCATTGCCATGGGTCCAGGGACCACATGGTCGCTCCACGCCATTGCGTACGCTTTCCCAGCCAGGATCCACCACCTGGAACGGCGGATTCGTCAATCCACTCGCGAGTTTGGACAACTCCGTGGCATCCGCCAGGATACTCCGCGCCGTTGACGTCCCGCGGTAGTAATGACCATCGCATTGCCCATACACAGGAAGCGAAGGAAGAATCGGTACGGAAGAGAGTTCCGCGCAAAAATCACGCGCCGCCGCCAACGGCGTGCGCTCATAGCGTCGGTAGATCACGGTGGCGGCCAACAGCCGTCGGCCATCCAGCAGCACCCCGCACGCGCCGCAGCGCAAGTCCAGTCGCAGCCACACGCCAGTGGGGTTCACGCGCCAGACCGCGAAGCCGCCTGGCTGCGCCAGCACTCCGAGACCCCGAGCCGACTCCTCGCCCTGCCCCAACACATACCACGGAAACGGCCGCATGGGATCCATTGTACGCCATTGGCCACGCCCCTCCATCTCACTCCAGACATTCCCCAAGAAACGCATCGAGGGTCGCCATTGCTGTTCCCAATAGATGCTCAGAGACAACAGGGCGCTCTTGCCGGCGGTCACGCCGATTTCCAGCCGCGCCGCCTCGTCTGAAGGATTGGGCACCAAGTCCACCACAATGTCCTTGTGGACCATGCGGTTGCTTGGATGGGCAAAGGTATGCGTCCCTCCTTCATACTCGACGACGACTTCATTGGGAAATAGGATGGTGTCGCTGATGGGCATAAAAACACCGTCAAATGGGCTAAAATGGATTTACGATTGGCTATAGGATAAATATAGCCCTTTTCCTTTTGCAAGTCTGAAGTCAGAAAAAATATTTGGGATTTATATATTTTATTCAGAGAAACTCAGAGAATCAGTTCAAAACAGAGAGATATGAGTCGGAAGGAGAGTTCCGACGGCCGCCGTCGGGATACGCACGCTGCGCGATTGTTCGTCTTATATCCAAATAAAGTATATGATTCCTCTAAAAAAGCAAAGCCGGGAAACTTATCAACCAATAAATCAAAGCAAAGAAGGAATATAAATCAAGTAAAAAGACAATTGCCAAAAAAGGTGCTACCAGTATTGCATAGCCGACTTTTCGAGCATTCAGACATTGAAAGAACAACCAGAAAAGAATACAGAAAAGAATCGTCAGGAGGACAAAAAGCGAAATCGGCCGGGCCGGAATAAACATATGAGCAAAAATCATGGTAGATTTCAGAGAATTTATCTCAGAATGAAAAGAGTCGTCATGCAGGGGACCGATGAAACACCGTCTCGACGCAAACTATTAGGCGGGACGCCAGCAGTACGCATCTTTCCCACCAATATATAGGGAATCTGAAATTCAAACTTAACGATACAATTCCCGATTTGACTGCTTTTTTTTACCCCCAGAACAACCATGCAGTGCAAATAAGACCAATGACCAAGACTACCAAGAAAGGAAAGCAGCATCCAGCAGTATTCTCTGTCAAAGAGGCTCGCCAACGATGTTTGACATCATCATCGGCTTCTTCCATGCGTTTGCGCAGGTACTTTTCCTCCTTCCAAGAATAATCCCATACTCTCCACCCCGCATACAGGGAGAGCAGTAAACCACATAGTGGTATAAAGTGTTTGATTAGCCAATTTTCCATCTCCTATTACTTATCCTTACGAATTGTTAAGGCGAATCTCATCACCATATCTGGTACCCGAGGTGGGAGTCGAACCCACAATGGTGTTTCCACCGACAGATTTTAAGTCTGTCGGTTTTCTATTTATTCGTATTCGCAAACTGTTTATTGCAAGCAATTTGCCCATGTAGATAACCTACGGCTGGTCCCCCGTGTGTACCCCGTGGCCGTTTTTGTTCGCCGAATTTTGCGCCAAAACGAACAAAAACGGCGAAAACGGCTAAATTATGGGGCATGGGGAAATCATCGGCACCAGGCATGGGGAGCATATACCGGCGAGCGCCGGGAGGCAGAAGGCTTCCGGCTTCGAGCCGCGCCCAGGGAGTGTATTGGCTCCGCTGGCGGGACTCGGCTG
>JAFZWH010000167.1 GCA_017617415.1 Victivallales bacterium
GACGCAAGGTCCGCACGGCCGTCCGTCCAGCCGTCGTCTGGAAAGCCATGCTTTCCGCCGACGGCCTTCCGGAAGGCCTTGCGCGGCACTTCGTTCCGGCAGGCGCCAGGCTGCCCGGACGGTCTTTCCATGCCGGTGAAGACGCCGGACGCGCAGCGGAAGGCGGAGTGCCCCGGGCGAGACGGCCGAAAGGGTGCCTTTCGAGCCGTCGATGGCCGGGCACCCGCCCGTGCGGAAGCATGGTGGCTTCACCCGGCATGGATTTCGCGTGTTTCGCGTGTTTCGCGGGAAATGGCTTTAGGCAAGTCAACTGTATAATTCCCATAAAATTTGTTGAATGGTCGTTGAATCCCAACACTCCAGTCGCCACCTCATTCCCCCCATGAAACACCTGACTTTCTTCTTTTCCCTACTGATTGCCACTTCGCTTCTGGCCGAGACGGTCGGAGTGCGCCCCTACGAGATGGACTGGGCGGGACGCTATCAAGATGACCATCCCGAAGCGGTGCTGGCGGACTTCGAGAGCGAAAATGATGTGTGGACGGGCGAGTGCACTGGCGGGACCATCGCCGTCGAGCGTTCGCGCGAACAGCAGCTCTTCGGCGACTACGTGCTGAAGGCCACCTACTGTAATACCGCCGATGGAGCCCAAACCTACTACATCCGTCCGCCGCAGCCCATTCCCGCGCCGGAGGAGTTCGATGTCGTCACCTTGTGGGGCCACGGGAACAAGGAGGCACTCTACAAAGACAAGAAGACCATCGGGGCGGTTTGCATCCAGGTGGAGTTGCGCAATGCCGAAGGGCAGACCACCGAGGTCGAGATGGCCGAGGTCATCTGGGACGAGTGGTTCCTGTGCCACAGGCGCCTGACCGACGCGCAGGTGAAACAGTTCTCCCGGCCGGGAACCACCATCACGGCAATCGTCCTCAAGCCCGCGAACAACCGCGAGCCACGCAAGCTCTACTTCGACAGCCTCTCCCTCTTCAAGGAGGAGTTCAAGCCATTGACCTTCACCCAGCGTCCGAAGCGCGGCATACCGCTCTTCCCCGGACAGGACCCCGGAGCCAACACGGGCGAGGGTACCCTGCCTTTCCCGACTCGCGAGGACACGATTCTGCCAGACAGCGCAGGAAATAACATGCAAATATCTATAAACAAAGAAGATAATTCATTTATACTAAAATATGTCGCTGATGACGGCAATCTGAAAATCACTTACACGCCCGAGACGGGCACCTGGAGCGACTTCACGGCCTCCTGGAACGACTGCCCGGCCTTCCAGCCGCTCTTCGGCGGCGGAGCGAAGGTCCTGAGTCCCGGCGCGACATCGGCCGAGTTGGTCTCCTGCGAGGAGCAGGACGGCAAGGTACGTGCGGTCTGGAACTACACGCTCAAGGACGGCCAAACCCACGAGGTCACCTACCAGTTCTGTCTGAAGGGCAAGACGCTGGTGCTGGACACCTTCAGTTCCAATTCGGACAACCAGCTGGAGGCGGTCTCCTACGGCGAGGTCAAGGGTACGAAGTGCTTGGATCTCGTGCAAATCCCCTATTATGGCTACGGCGGCAACACGGGACGCCCCGCCGTGGCGCTGGTGCAGTGCGGCGACCAGACGTTCTTCCTGAGCGGGCACACGGACTGGTATCTCTCGAACGCGAGCCGTCCCCAGGGCGGCGAATATCCCTACAACGCCAAGCTGCAGTTCAATGGACAGGTGAATTACATCCCGAAGACGGATGGTCAGCGCAACGATGTCTATGAGCGCTTCTTCGTGACCGTCTCGCCGGTTTTCGAGGAGCACCTGCCGAATATCCCGAATCCGAAGTCGCCGTGGAAGCACATCACAGGCAGCATCATCTGGCGGGCGCATGGTGCGTCCAACCGCGAGAGGGACAAGAAGTACTGGTACAACGTATGGCGCCACGGCATGCGCAAATGCCTGATTACCGACCACGAGACCGGCTGGCGGGACGGCGAGGAGTCCTTCACCTTCCGCACCAACCCTGCACCCAAGAAGGGCGGGGACGAGGGGCAGTACGACTATGCGCGCTATATGCAGGACACCCTGGGCTTCGTCTATGGACCATACAACAACTTCACCGACTTCGCGCCCGTGAACGGAAACTGGGACACCGACATGGTGGGGCGCTCGGCCAGCAACCAGCTCCAGCGCGCCTGGCGTCGCTGCTATGCGCCCAAGCCCCTGCGCGGTGTCGAGTTCTGTGAGAAGTACACGCCCATCATCCAGGAGAAGTTCCACTTCAGCACCGCCTACTGTGACGTGCACACCTCCACGGCACCCTGGGACCGTTGCGACTACGATTTCCGCGTGCCCGGCGCCGGAACCTTCGCCCAGACCTTCTACGCCTACGGCGAAATCATGCTCATCCAGAAGAAGAACTGGAATGGCCCCGTCTATTCCGAAGGGCCGCTCTTCTGCTTCTACAGCGGGCTGACTGACGGCAACTATGCGCAGGACCGCACCTACCGCATCTTCTCACGTCCCTGGCTGGTGGACTTCGACCTGCGCAAGATCCATGAGCAGGAGTGCAACTTCGGCATCGGTTCGATGACGATGTATTACGGCGAGCAGACCGCCGGCGGCTCCAACTACGACTGGCTGCATGACGGTCGCACGGACGAGCATCTCGACCGCTTCTTCACCGCCATCGTGGCCTTCGGGCACCCCGGCTTTCTGATGATGGATGGTGGCATTATGCGCAATGCGATGCGAAGCTACTACCTCCTCCAGCAGATTGAGACGCAGTACACCCAGGCCAGCGTGAAGAACATCTTCTACTGCGGAAAGGACGGCAGGCTCTACAATACCTCCGAGGCCATCCGCAACGGCGCCTACCGCGACTCGCAGCTGGTCATCGACTACGACAACGGGACCCACGTGGTCGCCAATGGTTCTGAAATCCGCGACCTCAACATCACCCACGCTGGCCGCGAGGTTGCCCTTCAGCCCAATTCCTTCATGGCCTGGACGGATGACGGTCGCTACCTCGCCACCAACGCACGCCACCACGGCTTCCCCTGCGACTACGTCGAGTCGCCCGAATACATCTTCCTGGACGGGCGCGACAAGATGAACCATTCGATGCCAAAGGCCGATGGCTTCGGCTGCGTGGTCTGCCGAAATGACGACGCGGAGCACTGGGAGTTCATCGGTCTGGATGGCGCACAGGGCGGCTTCGCGGTGGAGGGCGGCAATGCCCGCGCCTACGCCCACGACGGCACTGATTTGGGACCCGCGAAGGCGGTGCGTTGCCGTGGCTACCTCTATGTCCTTCCGGTCGAGGGCGCTTTCAGCTACAAGCTGGAGAAGAATGCCGTCACGCGCGAGACCAAGCTCTCCAGCGACTCCTACGAGGTCTTCTCCGGCGACACGGTGTCGATTCGTACGCCGAAAGGCGCCGTGGAGCGTGTCATCACTGGCGAACCCGGCCAGCGCGTCTGGGTGGAGATTGACGGGCAGTACCTCTGTTTCGTGATTCGGCGACTGGCAGAGTTTTCTCAGGTGGGCTTGTCCACTGACGAGAAGAGGCTTCAGGGCACCTTCCGGAACTGCGGAGGAATGCCCATCACGCTGCAGGTCAAGCCAAGCTTCTCCGCGGCGGTCACGATTGAGTTGCCGTCCTACGGAAGCCAGGACTTTGCTGTGGCGCTGCCGACGGCGCTCGCCGGAGGCGAGGAGAAGATCTCCGTGGAATTCTCGCGGGGCGACCTCCGCGAGACCTGGAGCGGCACGCTGGAGCGCAAGCTGACCACCGAGGTCATCTTCGATGACTTCACCAACACGAACAAATTCACCCGAGGGGCCATCATCCGCACGCGGGAAACCAACCTCGACCCCTTCAGCGTGGGCGCCCGAGCCGAGGTCCAGACGATGGCCTGCGGCAATGTCACCCGCAAGGGCATTTTCACCCACCCGCCGTATCGGGATGACTGCGCGGGAGACACCTTTGTGTCTTATCAGCTCACGTTGCCCAAGGTCCGGGATATTGTGCTGACCGGCTTCGTCGGAAAGAAGGACGGTTCGCATACTGGCGACGGAATCAACTTCCTGGTTGGCGTCACGCCAGAGGGCTATGACTTCGAGTCGATTGTTGCGGAGAAGCATCTCTCCAAGTGCGAGTGGGTGCCCATCGAGGCAGACCTCTCGCAGTGGGCCGGGCAGTCCATCCGACTCCGTTTAATCATGCCATTGGGACCGAACATGAACACCGCCGGCGACTGGGGCTGCTGGGGTGACTTCAAAATCACCCGCAAGGAGCCCCGGCTCAAGACCACGCTGAAATAACCCATACTCCCCCGGCGCAGGACGGCGCCGGCTCTGCCGATTGCATACCCATCCCCTGGTTCTCGCTCGCTTGCGGGTGAGTTCCCCCACCTCCCAACCCCCGCCACTTATGAAACACTTGACCTTCTTCTTTTCCTTGTTGTTTGCCGCCACGCTCCTGGCCGAGACCGTCGGGGTTCGACCCTACGAGATGGACTGGGCCGAACGCTACCAAGATGAACATCCTGAAGCGGTGATAGAGGACTTCGAGAATGAGGGCTGGTTCGGCGAGTGCGCCGACGGCGAAATCACCGTGGAACGCTCCCGCGAGCAGCTGCTCTTCGGCGACTACGTGCTGAAGGTCGCCTACCACAACAACGCCGAGGGCACCCAGGTCTATTATATCCGCCCGCCCGAACCGCTGGCCACGCCTGAGGGGTTCGACGCCATCACCCTCTGGGCCTACGGCAATGAGGAGGCCATCTGCCAGGACGCCCTGACCATCGGACGTGTCATCATCTATCTGCAACTGCGCAACGCCGAAGGCGAGACCAAGGACATCGAGATGTACCGCGCGGACTGGTACCAGTGGTGCATGATGCACCATACCATGACGCCGGAGGAACTGGCGCAGTTCTCGCGCCCCGGCACCGTGGTCACGGCAATCGTCCTCAAGCCCGCGAACAACACGGAGCTCCGGACCATCTACTTCGACAGCCTATCATTCTTCAAGGAGCAGTACAAGCCGCTGACCTTCACCAAACGTCCCAAACGCGGCATTCCGCTCTTCCCCGGACAGGATCCCGGAGCCAACACCGGTGAGGGAACCCTGCCGTTCCCAACCCGCGAGGACACAATTCTGCCAGACAGTGCAGGAAATAATGCACAAATATCTATAAGCAAAGAAGATAATGCATTTATTATTCACTATGTCGCCGACGATGGCGACCTGAAAATCGCCTACACGCCTCAGACGGGTACCTGGAGCGACTTCACGGCCTCCTGGAACGACGGTCCCGCCTTCCAGCTGCTCTACGATGGCGGGGCGAAGTTCCTGGGGGATGGCGCGACATCGGCCGAGCTGGTCTCCTGCGGGGTGGAGGACGGCAAGGTGAAGGCGGTCTGGAACTACACGCTGGCGGATGGCCACGCACACGAGGTCACCTACCAGTTCTGTCTGAAGGGCAAGACGCTGGTGCTGGATACCCTCTCGTCCAATGCGGACAACCAGCTTCTGGAGGTCTCCTACGGCGAGGTCAAGGGCGTGGAGTGCCTGGACCTGGTGCAGATTCCCTACTATGCCTATCGGCCCAATGTCCGCCCCGCAGTGCCTCTGGTGAAAGTGGGAGACGACCAGCTTTTCCTGAGCGGTCACACGGATTGGTATCTCTCCAACTCAAGCCGCCCGCTGGCCGGCGAGTATCCCTACGAAACAAAACTGCAGTTCAATGGCAGCACCCGCTATAATGCCAAAATCAACGGGAAGCGCAACGACGTCTATGATCGCTTCTTCGTGACCGTCTCGCCGGTCTTCGAGGAGCACCTGCCGAACATCGCGAACCCGCAGTCGCCGTGGCGTCACATCACGGGCACCTACATCTGGGGGGCGTATGGCGCGTGGCGACGCGACAAGGACAAGGAACACTGGTATTACTACTGGCGCCACGGCATGCGCAAATGCCTGGTCACCAACCATGAGACGATGTGGCGCGACGGCGAGGAGTCCTTCACCTTCCGCACCAGATGCGCGCCCGGCAAGGGCGGCGACGAGGGCGAGTGGGACTTCGCGCGGTATATGCAGGACACCCTCGGCTTCGTCTATGGACCCTACAACAACTTCACCGACCTGGCGCCCGTCAATGAGCATTGGTCCATCGACATGGTCACGCGCGACCCCGACAACATCGTGCTGCACTCCTGGCGCCGCTGCTACCAGCCCAAGGCCCTGCGCGCCGTGGAGTTCTGCGAGAAGCTCGCGCCTGCCATCCAGGCGAAATTCCACTACAGCACCGCCTACTGCGACGTCCATACCGCCATCGGTCCCTGGGACGGCACGGACTTCGATTTCCGCACGCCAGGCGCCGGCACCTTCGCCCAGACCTTCTACGCCTACGGCGAACTCATGCTCCTGCAGAAGAAGGCCTGGAATGGTCCCGTCTATTCCGAGGGACCGTACTACTGCTTCTACAGCGGACTCACCGACGGCAACTACGGGCAGGACCGCTCCTACCTCATCTACTCCCGCCCCTGGCTGGTGGACTTCGATCTGCGCAAAATCCACGAGAAGGAGTGCAACTTCGGCATGGGCGCCGTCGATATGTTCTTCCGGGACGAAATCAAAGGCAACTGGCGGGAGGACGGCCATACGGACGAGCATATCGACCGCTTCTTCACGGCGGTCATGGCCTTCGGGCACCCTGGCGTCCAGGTGAAGGAGGTTGACACGCGCACTGCCATGCGCAACTATTTCCTCTTCCAGCAGATGCAGACACAATACACGCAGGCCAGCGTGACGGCCATCCGCTACTGCACGGAGGACGGCCGGCTCCTTGACACCTCCGAGGCCATCCGGACTGGCGCCTACCGCAATTCGCAGCTGGTCATCGACTACGACAACGGGGCCCACGTAGTCGCCAACGGCTCCACCGAACTCCCGCTCAAGGTGACGCATGCGGGACGCGAAATCTCCCTCCGCCCCAATTCCTTCATGGCCTGGACGGACGACGGGCAGTACCTCTCCACCAACGCCGACCCCGACGGTCTCCCCTGCGACTATGTCGAGTCTCCCGAATACATCTTCCTGGACGGGCGTGACCGCGCGTTCCAGCGGATGCCCAAGGCCGACGGCTCCGGCAGCGCGGCCTGCCGAAATGATGACGCGGAGCATTGGGAGTTCATCCACTACGAAGGCGCACAGAATGGCTTCGCGGTGGAGGGCGGAAACGCCCGCGCCTACAACTATGAAAACGAGGACATCGGGCCCGCCACTGCCGTGCGCTGCCGCGGGATGCTCTATGTGCTTCCGGTCGATGGCGCCTTCAGCTACAAGCTGGAGAAGAGCGCCGTCACGCCGGAGACCCTGCTCTCCAGCGAAGCCTACGAGGTCGCTGTCGGCGACACCGTGACCATCCAGACGCCCAATGGGCCGGTCGAGCGCGTCATCACCGGCGACCCCGGCCAACGCGTCTGGGTCGAAATCGACGGTCAATATCTCTGCTTCGTGGTGCGAAAATAACGTTCCGCATCACTGCTCCACGGGCACATCCCGCGGAGCAGTGGGATTCGTGGTGTCCGCGATGCGCAGGAAGCCACAGCCATCCACGGGATTCACCAGCACCCAGGTCTGGCCGGGCATGTTGCCGGAATAGTTCGGCGACTTGCGCCCCGCCAGGTCCGTCTGAGCCAGATTGTTGAGGATTCCCAGACAGACGGGTATGGTGGAGTATTGCCAGGTGTTCGCGACCACATGAAGCGACTCGCCATTCTGGACATGGCGCTGGATGGTGCGGATGGCGGGCCACTGCTGTGCGAGCGTCATGCCGTAGGGCGGTCGGTCCTGTCCGCCGGTGAGCGCGAGGTGGCTCAGGAACACCAATATGGATGCTGTTCCCAAGGCACACCAGATGTGCCAGACGATGCGTCCGCGCTTCCAGTCAATCAGGCTGGACGCGCCGATGGCGGCCAACAATAGCGAACTTATCAGCACGGGCTGGTGGTAGTGCGGGAAGAACTGCAGGCGTGTTGCCAAGACAAAGAGCATCTGCATCACGATATTGATGATGGCGAAAACGCCAACTTGTCCATCGGGCTCGCGGCGGAGCTGCCAGGTGGTCACCACTCCCGCCACCAGCAGGCAGATGGTCACGGCGAGCATCGCGTAGCCCAGGGTGCGCCACAGCGGCTTCCAGAGGCCAGGGAAGTCTGAGATGGGTGCGGTCATCTGGTCGTCCTCGAAGGTCGCGCTGGAGAGCAGTGCGGGAAAACCGAGGGCATTTTTGGTGCCTTGCCACACCGAGACCTTCGCGGTGCGGTTGAAGGTGTCCTGCTGCGCGAAGGCCTGCCGTGTCTGGATGAACCGCGGTACCAGAATGAGCCCCAATAGCACACTTCCGGCGATGGCGACGCCGAGGATGCGCTTCCAGTCGCGGCGCAGAACATCTCGTCGCGCAACCAGCAGGAAGACTGGCAGGGTGGCGAGGAAGGGCAGGGCCATCGTGTGCAGCCAGACCGCCAGAATGCCGCAGAGGGCCGAAGTTCCCAGCAGGAGCGTCCGGCGTCGGGCGGGGCACTCGTCATCAAGATAGGCCACAAGCGCAGTGATTGAGGCCAGTTCCAGGGGCAGCTGGAAGACATTGTCCCACAGGCAACGCGTCCAGTGCCAGCAATAGGGCGCCAGCAGGAAGAGCAGCATTGGCAGCCGTTCGGGGATTACCATCCGGCGGGCGAGATAGCGCAGCAGCGCCAGCGAGGAGAGCCCCACAATCAGCGTCTTCAGCATCACGATATGGATGGGGTTCGGCGTAATCATCTGGAGAATCTGGTAGAACCAGATGGCGATGGGGCCGTAGGCCTGGCCCACCGAGCCGACCAGGCCGGTCTTCGCCCAGGTAAGCATCCGGTTCGACTCGAATGCGTGTGCCTGAAGCATCGCCTCGTCGCCCATCAGACCGATATACGAGGGCAGGGCGAAGAGCAACGCCAGCGCCAGCAGAATGGGCCAATTCTTCAGAACGAAAGCAAGGGAGGGCCGCGCTCCTGCGCGCCCTTCGTGTTTTTTGTGCGTCCAGCAGCATTGTCCTTCTTTTCGTGCGGCGAGGAAGGCCACACCCAATAGCAGCACCACATCCGACCATGGCTGGAAACCCAAAAGTCTGCCTAATGAATAGGGTTGGACAACACGTGCGAAGACGGGCAGGCCTCGGAAACCATTCAGGAATCGTGCCCAGTAGGTGGTGTAGGGATTGAAGAGGGCCTCCGAGGCCAGCGGCGAGAGGCTGGCGACCACGAGCATGTTGGCGGTGGCGAGGAGCCACAGCGCCACGGCAGGGATGCGTTGCCAACGTTCACGCATTGGCGCGGCGGCGGCGAGAAACGCCCATGCGGGGAAGGCGGGCAGGAGGTAACGCGGGCCGATTCCGCTGCCGCCATGCCAGCCGTTGAAGGAGGCGTTGAGCGCGAGGCTGATCAGGAACCAGCCTCCTGCAAGAATGGCCAGCGCGCGTTGTTCACCACCATGTCGCCAGAGCGCACATGCGCCGGGGATGGCGAAGACACAGAGCGGTGCACACCAGAATAGCCCGTGGGGCATCCCGATCAGCAGCCGCACCAGCACATTGGTGTTGAAGCCGGTGACAATGCCGCCGGCGGCCGCCGCGTCCAGGAAGCCCGGGTTGTTGAAGAAAGTCGCTGGCAGGAAGGGATTTCCGAAGCATTTCCAGTGGTAGAAGCAAAAAAGGAACAGCGGAAGGATGCCTCCCAATGCGAAATGCAGGAAATCCCTCCAGCGTTTTTGGCATAGGAAATAAAGTGCGAAGCAAGGAATGGCGGCGATGGCGAGGTAATCCGTGACTACCGCCAGGCCCGCGAACAAACCCACTAGTACTGAGGAATGAGGAATGAGGAATGAGGAATGTTTCGTTTCGATGGGTTCGGTGCGCGGGGGTGGTTCGGTGCGCGGGGCGACATGCCCCGCGTGGAAAAACGCCGACGCCAGAAGGAGCGCGGCCAGGTTATGCCCCCACATCGCGCCGGCGTAGGGCCACAGCGGCGTGGCGAAGACCAGCGCGAGCGCCCAGAAGAGCGAGCGTTTCTGCGAAAGACCGGTGGTCTTCAGAAGCAGATAGAAGACCACCGCCAGCAACGCCGTCGGGACGGCACTGCACCAGAAGTTCACCCACCAGAAATTGAATGCCTGAAGGCGTGGGCCGGGGGCGTGGCGAAGGATTGCGCGCTCAATCCAGTAGATCGGCGCATAGACCAGCGCGCCCAGGAACATCGTGCCGGGCGCCTTGTTGGAATAGTAGTGTCCATGGGCATGCGCCCAGTCGCCGGTGTTGATGTTGTGCTCCGGGTCGGGGAGATAGTCGTCGATGCAGAAGGTGCCCTGTTCGGCGAGCGCCTGGATGGAGTCATACCGTGCGGTTTGATTCCAGAGTCCCGGCGAGTAGAACCACGCGCACGCCAATAAGGTCAAAACAAAAATCTTGGAAGAAGTGGTGCGGAGCATAGAGGTCAGAAAACAAGAACGGTAGTGGTTCCGGCGAGGTCGTCGGCGGGCAGGTCGATGGAGCGGGCGACATCGCGATAGGTGAGGGTCATGGTTTTGAGTTGCTGCGTGGGATCGGCGACGAAGACCATGTTCTCGTGAATCAGGAAGATACCCGGAGAGTCGGTGGTGAAACCATCGAAAGTTCCGGGTGCGTGGAAGATCGCCGCGATGGTGCCGTCAGCAAACTGGATGGCCTGAAGGTCAGAGGTGTTGGACAGGACTGCCGTGAGCTGGAAGGCGGCGGTTGCCTCAGACGTGGCGTCTGGCAGGATGGCCACGCAGTACATAGCTTGCTGCGGTTGGAGACCATGGTCGATTTGGAGGTGGAAGACCGCGAGGGTCTTCAGGGTTTCCTCAGAGAGTCCACCAAAGAGGATGCGCTCGTCTCCCGTGCGATTGCCTGAAGCGACCGCGAGTCCTGCGCCGACGTAGCCCACGCCGTCGTGCCATGCCCATCCATCGCCCTGCTTGATGTCGCCGTTGAGACGGCAGGAGTTGATGGTGGTGGCAATCGGGTAGGGGGAGGTTGAGCGGATGTCAGCGCCGAGTTCATAAATAACATCGTCATCAAAGAAATATGCCTTTCTTGCGGTAACATTGTCCAGGTTCTGGGTGTAGATTGCGCAACTATGCTGTCCATCCGTGACTCCGCCGACGAATGAGGTCATTCCTCGTATGCGGAAGCCTTTGGCGCTGAGTGTGAAGCGCTGACCTTTCGTGGTGGCGACAGGAGTGGCGGGAAGGGTGGTTCCGGGAAGTCGCGTCCAGTCCCAGACGGCGGGCATTTCGACATACTCTTCACCATGACGGTAGATGAGGCATGTTCCGTCCGCGAAATAGCGTCCCAATGCGCAATCTTGATTGATATTGTCTTCCATAGGATGAACGCGGGTGGAGCATGCTCGCATCACCGCCATCCACTTCGGGCGTCGATGGACCATCAGGTCGGAGTTCCAGAACCACCGGCTGCCGACGAGGTCATTGGGGTGGCCGGGCGTATTGCGCTGGATTACCTGGTCATAGCGTGAAGCATCCTGGGTGTCGAGTACACGATATTGACGTAGCGCCGCCAAGACGGAATGGCCTTTGGCATTTCCGGTGTCCCCGCGCATGTGTCGTCCGCCCACGAGCAAATCCATTCGACCTTTCCAGAGCACCCACTGGTAGCCGTCAAAGACGAGGTGTCGGAGAATCTTCCATTGTTCTTCGCCGAGCGTCCAGCCGGTGTCTTTCCAGAGTTCCGCCAAGTTGGCGATGTTGTTCAGAAATCCCAGGCCGTAGCCGCCGAACTGGATTTGCGGACCGTGCTGATGATAGCATCCGTCCGCGCGGATGCCCTCCAATGCCCCAAGTGTGCCGACGGGCGGGGAGAGGCGAATCTCGGACTGGATGGCACGGATGCCGGCTGTTACCACTGACACATCATCCTCGACCAGACCACGTTGCATAACGAGAAGGGCGCCGTCCACCAGATTCTGACCAGTATAGTTTTTTAAGGAGATTTTCCGGCAGAGCTTCAGTGCGGTCTGGAGGTCGTTGGCGGAAATGAGTTCAGGGACAAGGAGGAGAATTTTGAGGAGGCGGGTCGGCAGGCCGATTTCGTTCCACCACCAGTTTGGGTTGCGGGGGGTGTGCTTCATCCACCAGGCGAAGGCGGTGGTGAGGCAGTGTGCGATGTGTTCATCGTGGAAATGCGGCGATTTCGGGTTGGCCCAGGCGCGGGCGAGTTGGAGAGTGAAGTCGAGGTGCCGTATGGTCAGCCAGTGGCTCCGGTTGGCGTCTTGGTAATCCACGCCGTCAAAGGTACCGTCCTCCTGCCATTTCTGGAGGATTTCGCTGGTATTTCCGATGGGGGCTTGGTAGCGTTGACGCAGGCGATCGCGCAAGGTCGCCATGTCTTGATCCATGCCTGCGGTGCGCTCCACCAGCGGAACCGCAAGACCCTGCCTGGCGGCTGCCTCCCGCGCGGTCTGGTTGGCAAAAAGCGCTGGCATGAGGCATAGTATGACGAAGGTCTGCAAATAGATTGCGATACGATGATGGTCCATATGGATAAGATAATATGCAGGAGACAAATGGCACGGTGCAACCTTGGGAAAAATGGCGTATTACATTATGGCAACATGTCATTGTTTCTTTCATTCGTGTTTCCTCCCTCTTGCCTTTGAAACTGCCATTTGTCCCATTGGATCGCCATGTCGAGGTGGCGGTGCCACCCATCGATGCGGGTGCGGTGCTGCTGGACTATCTCGCGGAACGCTATAACTATCTCGACCGCGACCAGTGGTCGGAACAACTCGCGCTGGGAAAACTGCGGGTAAACGGCGCGGTCGCCTTGGGCGACGAGCACCTGGCGGGCGGGGACGTGATTTTCTTCGATGCGGCGGGCCTCTACGAGCAGGAGGTCTCTTGGGAGATCAGCGTATTGGAGGAGACCGCCGAATATATCCTGCTCAACAAGCCAGGCAATCTGCCGTGCCATCCTGCGGGGCGATTCTTCAACCATACGCTCTGGGCGTGGCTGCGTCAAGCGCATGGTTTGCAGGATATTCATTTTGTAAATCGCCTGGACCGTGAGACCTCCGGCATCGTGCTGGTGGGGAAGACCGCGCGTTTTGCCGCCGCCGCCGCCAAGTTACTGCATTCCTTGGGCGTGGAATCACATAAGCGCTATGCAGTTTTGGTGCATGGTCGTTTCCCGGAAAGCCTGACTGCGAATGGCTGGCTGATGAAGGACTCCGCCTCGCCTGTCTCCAAAAAGAAGCGCTTCCTGCCAATCTGCGATGGCGGGGACTCCGATGTCATAGAACTGCCAGAAGACGCAGAGGCAGTCACTGCCCAGACGGATTTCCGCCGGCGTGGCTTCTACCGTCCGCCCCATTCTGGCGAAGATCCCCGCAAGTTCGTGCCGGACAGACACGGCGAGTTTTCGCTTTTGGAAGCCACATTGCATACCGGTCGCACGCACCAGATTCGGGCGACGCTCTGCAGTCTGGGGTATCCTGTCGTCGGTGATAAACTCTATGGCGTGGACGACCGGATTTTCCTGAAGTTCGCGACCTCCACCCTGGAACCTTCCGACTGGGCGCGGCTGATTCTTCCCACGCAAGCACTCCATGCCGAGGTTCTCAGCCTTCCACGGATAGGCATCGATGCCATCGCGCCAATTCCTTTTGTGTAAAGGTTAGAGGTGAGAGGTGAGAGGTGAGA
>JAFZWH010000168.1 GCA_017617415.1 Victivallales bacterium
GCCCCCGCACCACTGCTGTTTGAAACCTCGGCTTAGTTAGGTACCCTTGTGGGGAATATAGCAAAAGGGAAAAGGTAAAAGTTCAGGTCTCAGGTCCCAGGACTTAGGTCTCAAGACTCAGGTCTCAGGTCCCGCCAGAAGGTTAGAGGTGCAAATGCGTTATGCAAGAGGTGTTCCGCACCGTCTGCTCCAGACAGACGGAACTGCGGTGCCTGAAACGTTATATGCCGAAGCCAAGTATATAATTTCCCACCGAAGCCATCGTGAAGTATTTACCGACGATTATATTAAGGGAAATAACATCTAACCATTTCCCTTGTGGCAGGATTCTTTCTATGAGCAATTTCAGCAGACTTGATGCAATTCAGAAAATTGCCGAAATGCGTGATGCGATGCCGAAGGCGGCCATGCCAGCGGACATTGATTTCTATGGCGAGGATGTCTTCAACGAGGCGGTGATCCGAAAATATCTCTCCAAGGCTATGGCGGAGAAGCTCCTGTCAACCATGCGTGGGGAACGCCCATTTGAGCCAACCATTGCCCCTGCGGTGGCGCGTGCGATGAAAGAATGGGCAATGAGCCGTGGTGCGACGCACTTCACGCACTGGTTTCAGCCGCTGACCTGCGGGACTGCTGAGAAGCACGACGCTTTTTTGGAGCGCGACAAAGCAGGGAATCCGATGATGGAGCTTTCCGGCAAGAGCCTAATCGTCGGTGAGCCAGATGCATCCAGCTTCCCGTCCGGCGGATTGCGTTCTACCTTTGAGGCACGTGGCTACACCGCATGGGATCCTACCAGCCCCGCCTTCATCAAGCGGCATGCGAATGGCGCGACGCTGTGCATCCCCACCGCCTTCTGCTCCTATACTGGCGAAGTGCTGGACCGTAAGACGCCCGTGCTGCGATCCATGCAGGCACTGGGCAAGTCAGTAGTGCGGCTCATGGCGTGCTTTGGGCAATCACCGAAACATACGCAGGTCACGATGGGGCCGGAGCAGGAGTATTTCTTGGTGGACAAGGGGTTCTACTATCAACGTCCGGACTTGGTGCAGACTGGTCGTACGCTCTTTGGAGCGGCTCCTGCGAAGCACCAACAGTTGGAAGATCACTACTTCGGTGCGATCAAGCCGCGCATCTTGGCGTTCATGAATGAGGTTGAGGACGAACTGTGGCGGCTGGGCATTCCGGCGAAGACGCGCCACAACGAGGTTGCGCCTTCGCAGTTTGAATTGGCGCCTCTTTTTGAGGAGTTGAATCTGGCTATTGATCACAACATGTTGACCATGCAAGTTCTGCGTGAGGTCGCCGAACGCCATGGGCTGGTCTGCCTGTTACACGAGAAGCCCTACGCCGGCATCAACGGTTCCGGAAAGCACAACAACTGGTCGGTCACTTACGGCGGCAAGAATCTGCTTGACCCCGGCGACACTCCGCAGGAGAACGCAGTCTTCCTGACCATGTTGACCGCTGTGATACGCGCGGTGAACCTCCATGCCGACCTGTTGCGTAGCGCCACGGCCTCCGCCGGCAACGACCATCGTCTTGGCGCCAACGAGGCGCCCCCCGCCATCCTCTCCATCTTCCTGGGCGAACAGCTTACTGATGTCATTGATGCGCTGATGGACGGTAAGTCCAAGAAGAATACGCAGGCCCGCCAGATGATGGTGGGCGTGGATGCTCTGCCAACGCTGCCGCGGGATGCCACGGACCGCAATCGTACCAGTCCATTTGCCTTTACTGGCAACAAGTTCGAGTTCCGTTCCGTTGGCTCCAGCCAGTCCTGCTCGGATGTGAATGTCGTGCTGAATACCATTGTGGCGGAGAGCCTGGATTACCTCTCCGAGAGATTGGAGAAACTCCCGAAGGCAAAGTTCAATTCCGGTCTGCAGTCATTGCTCAAGGAGGTCATCTCCGCCAACCGTCGCATCATCTTCAACGGTGATGGATATACTGCGGCGTGGCAAAAAGAAGCCGCCAAACGTGGGTTGCCCAATCTGCGCACTACGCTAGAGGCCCTGCAGCCGCTCAAGGACAAGAAAAATCAGGCGATCTTCGCCAAGTACGGCGTCTTTGTGGGAAAGGAGCTGGATTCACGCTACGAGGTCTTCAAAGACGAGTACGAGCGAAAGATTCTCATCGAAGGGAAAATCGCCCTGAAAATTGCGCGCGAGAGCATCGAGCCAGTGGTTTCGGCGCAGTTGCTTGAACTGGCGAAGATTGTCAAGACTGCCAAGTCAATTGGAATGAAAGCGGGTGTTCCCGCGCTGGCCAAGAATGCCAATCGACTTGGGGAGTATTACTCTCAACTGGACGAGGGCATTGAGGTGTTGGCACAGGCAGTTGAGGCAAACGCGATGTCCGCAATCGTCGAGGCGCTGGCAAAACTCCGCAAAGTCGTCGATGCGCTGGAATGTCTGGTTGATGACGCGAAATGGCCGTTGCCGAAATACAGAGAAATGCTATTTATCTACTAGTGTTTAATTGAGGAAATAATTGTGCAATTGCGAGTGAGAGGCGAAGCAAATGTGGCTTGAGGGGAAATGAGCGGGCTTTCGCCCGTGAATTTCCCTGAAAGGCGCAGATGCCAGCCTGTCGCCGCAAGTGCGCA
>JAFZWH010000019.1 GCA_017617415.1 Victivallales bacterium
ATTTTACCCGCGAAACACGCGAAGCACGCGAAAAAAAGGCTTGCATCACGCCTGCCACCTGCGGACGGAGCGTCCGCACGACCGTCCGTCCAGCCGTCGTCTGGAAAGCCTTCAAAGGCTTTCCGCCGACGCCCTTCCGGACGGCCTTGCGCGTCACTTCGTTCCGCGCAGATGCCAGGCTGCCCGGACGGTCTTTTTTCCAGGCCGGTGAAGACGCCGGACGCGCAGCGGACGGCGGGGTGCCCCGGTCGAGACGTCCGAAAGGTTCTTCCTTTCGAGCCGTCGATGGCCGGGCACCCGCTCGTGCGAAGCACGGTGGCTTCATCCGGCAGGGATTTCGCGTATTTCGCGTGTTTCGCGGGAAAAAACGGGAGAATACTCAGCTTGCCAGTTGCGCAAGTGAAAAAACTCACCATAATGCAGTATAAAAAACAATTCACTATGTCAGATTCCATCCAACACGAATGTGGTGTGTCCTTGTTGCGTCTGCGCAAGCCGCTGACCTATTATAGCGAGCGCTACGGCACGGGATACTACGGCTATGAAAAGCTCTCGTTGTTGCTGGAAAAGCAACACAACCGCGGGCAGGACGGTGCGGGAATCGCGTGTCTTGGACTGGATGTCCCCCCTGGGAGGCCCTTCTACCAACTGGAGAAGTCGTGCACTGGGCAACTCCCCCTGGCGGAACTGCTCGGTCACATCGGCGAGGAAATCGAACAGGCAGGCGCCAACGGCCAGGAGAACGCCACCGCCCTGGAACGCCCCTTCTATGGCGAACTGTATCTGGGACATCTGCGCTACGGGACCTACGGCGGACAAAGCCTGGCCGCCTGCCAGCCACTGGTCTATGACAGCGCCTGGCGCAACCGGACCGTCCTCCTGGCGGGCAACTTCAACCTCACCAACACCCACCAACTCTTCGACCAGTTGGTCAACCAAGGCCATCATCCACATAGCCACCAGGACTCCGAATTGCTCCTAATCGAACTGGTTCACGCGCTCGGACAACTCCAGCACTCGCCAGACGGATACTCGCACGACGAAATCGCCAAGCTCCTCGCCGAAACCGCCCAGCCATGGGATGGCGGTTTCGCCATCTGCGGCTCCTTCGGAAACGGCGACGCCTTCGCCTTCCGGGACGCGCACGGCATCCGGCCAATGTACTACCACGTCGATGACGAGGTGGCAGTCGTGGCCTCGGAACGCGTCGCCATCCAGACCACCTTCAATCTCACCGCACAGGAAGTCCCCGAACTCCCGCCTGGACAAGTCCTGACAATTCTGAACAATGGCGACACCCGGCTCTCCCCCTGTCTCCCCGAGGCCCCAGTCACCCGTTGCGTCTTCGAGCGCATCTACTTCAGTCGTGGCAATGACGCGGACATCCAGCGCGAGCGTCGCGCCCTCGGTGCCGCGTTGGTGCCACGCGTTCTCCAGGCCATCCAGGAGGACTACCGCAATACTGTCTTCAGCTACATCCCGAACACCGCGCTCATCAGTTACCACGGAATGCTCACGCGTCTCAGCGAGCAGGGTGTGGGACACAAGGTCCGCTTCGCCCAAATCGCGGTCAAGGACGCCAAGTTCCGCACCTTCATCGCCGACGCGCATCACCGCAAGGACCTCTTCCCGCACGTCTATGACGTGACTTACGGAGTGATTCGCCCCGGACAGGACAACCTGGTGATTATCGACGACTCCATCGTGCGTGGCAACACCATGCGCAATGCCATCCTGCCCATTCTGGACCGGCTCCAGCCCAAGAAGATCGTGGTGGTCTCCTCGGCACCGCCCATCCGCTATCCAGACTGCTACGGCATCGACATGGCGTCCTTCGGCGACCTGGTCGCCTTCGAGGCACTCGTGTCGCTCCTCAAGAAGCACGACAAGCTGCAGCTCTTCCGGCTCTGCGTCGAACTGGCCCGCGAGGACCTCGCCAAGCCCGACGACCAGATGCAGAACCGCGCCAAGCCACTCTACGAGGCCTTCTCCGACACCGAACTGGAGGCCGAAATCGGCCGGCTCCTACGTCCGCAGGGCCTCAAGGCCGAACTCCAGGTCGTCTTCCAAAGCAACCACAGTCTGCGCGAGTGCTGCCCCAACCACACTGGCGACTGGTATTTCACCGGAAACTATCCCACGCCCGGCGGGAACCGCGTGGTCAACCGCGCCCTGGTCAACTACGTCGAGAATATCAACACCCGCGCATATTAGAACGGCAGCCGCATAGCCCCTCGCAGTTTATCACTTCTCGCGGACGATGCGGAAGCCCAGGTTGGCGGCGGCACGTTGCGGCGGGCGACCGACGCTGCGGTTCTCGGTACGGCAGTCCGTGCGTGGCGAATCAAATGCCCCGCCCTTGACCGCCATTTCAGTATGCGACGTTTCCGGACTGTCCTGAATGGTGATGGGAGTGGCAGTCCACTCCCAGACATTTCCCCACATGTCCAGCGCGCCACAGGCGGCCGGCGTCTGGGGATAGCGGTCAACCGGCGTGGTGCCAGAATGTTCGCCGTTGTTGAAATCGGCGTCCTTGGGCATGTGTCCGGCGGCAATCTCCCATTCGGCCTCCGTCGGCAGGCGATATTTTGCAGTCTTATCCTTGGCACTTAGCCATTTGCAATATTCCACAGCGTCGTTCCAGGTGACTTTCACCACGGGGTGATTGCCCAGCCCATCGGGATAAGTCCCGTCTTGCCAGCCGGACGGCACCGCGTGGCCAGTCTCCTTCACGAACAGCGCATATTGTTCGTTGGTGACTGGCGTGGCGGCGATCGAGAGGTTCTGGGCGGCGCCGATGACCGGCAGAAAGCCGTCCGTGGTCTCGCGGGCATTGGGCTTGAGGCGCGGATCGGCAAACCGGTTCATCGTCTGGTCCACGCGGTTCTTGCGGTCGCGGAGCATTTCGTCCACGATGACCTGCATCTCGTCAATCTGGGACTGGTCGCGGGCGGTGCGCCGCAGTTCCTCCAATTTCGCCTGCTTCTTCGCAACCACCTCGTCATAACTCGCCTCGACCTTGCGGCGAAGCGCCTGACGGTTCGCCTCCGTAGGATTACGGCGGAACTCCGAAATCAGCCGACGCGTCTCTTCGTCCAACTCCGGACGCTCCTTTTCAATCACCGTGCTGCGGGTGTGCATCTTGGCGTCCGGATTGACCGGCGGCGTGGCAACGAGAGAAATGGCGGCGACACTCAAAAGAATGACGATAGAATTCCTCATGGTTTCTCCTATTCCCGAATCCGTGAATTGCGGCAAGATGTACTGTCGGCGCCCTCGCCGACAGCACACGCGTTATGCAGACGCCACGCCTGCACTGTTTACCATTCACGGATTCAAACTATTGTTTCAATGATATTGGGAACGGTCACGTTTCTCGTAAAACGCCTGACCGCCATATTTTATTGTGCAAGAAAAGTATATCATTGTCATCTTAAAACATTTCCATACCATCAGCAGAGGTTCTCAGGTCATGAAACCCGCTACTCCCTAAGGCCGATTGCCTCTCACCTCCCTGGTGGCGGGACCTGAGTCCTGAGTCCTGAGTCCTGACTGGCGGGACCTGGGACCTGAGACCTGAGTCCTAAACTTTGGGAGTTATATACTTTACTTGGACAAGACGAACGGCCGCGCAGCGTGCGTACCGACGGCGGCTCGCCGTCGTGTCCTGTAGTCTTGAATACAGTCATCTGTAATCCAACATGATACCGCAATCGACGGCGAGCCGCCGTCGGTACCCTCTTTCCGGCTCAAATCCCTTTGCACTGTCCCGATTTTCTGATTGTATCCAAGTAAAGTATATAATTCCCTAAACTTTTACCTTTTCCCTTTAAACTTTAAACTCTCTCACCTCTCACCTCCCGCCTCTCACCTTATAACATCGGGGAAAACATCGTGTCATCGCGCGGACAGTTGTTTTCTCTCATGATATTGATGTCATTTGGTTGGCATTGAGTTTTCCGGGGCTTTTTTTAAAATATTAGTGATGCCCGAAGAAACCGCAGGTTGGTTCTGACATTCGGTGGTTTCTTTTGTGCCAGCCGTCGGCGGTTTCGCCGTCTTGTCTTTGTTTCATTCCATAACTTTTGTTTTCGCCCGTTTGTTCTTCCAACCCACCCCAACCCAAAACCCAAAGGAAAATCAAGATGAAAAAATCCTTCACTCTGATTGAACTCCTGGTCGTCATCGCCATCATCGCGATTCTCGCCGGAATGCTCCTCCCCGCGCTCTCCAAGGCACGCGCCAAGGCCCGCGACATCTCCTGCTCCAACCAGCTCCGCCAGATTGGTCTGGCCGCCATCCAGTATGCGGATGACAACAACAACCGCATGATGTTGGGCCATCCCTCTGTGGGTGCACCGACAAACACGGCTTGGGGAAACTACCTCTATAATAGCTACCTGTCGGAAGGTCAGGCATATATCTGCCCCAGCGATAATACCCCCAAGACCAAGTGGACCCCAGACATTACAGGAGATCTTCTTGATGGGATGTATTGCAGTTACAGCCTGAATGCGGCCCTCAACGGTGCCAATATCACTGGTGTCAAGGGTGGCGCAAAGCATCCGTCGTCAATGGCGATGATAATGGATGGCTTTATGGGAGACAATAGCCAATTCTTGCAACTAGTGGTGCTACCCTTCGGTGGATTAAAAGACAAAACTGAGTTCCCGGACAATGTGTATAAGTCCGGAACCGCCGGTGCCGCTGACGTGAATTACTTCGGATGGCGCCATGTCGGTGGCAAGAACCTCAACCTCGTGATGCTGGACGGTCACGTGATGTCCTCCCCGTTCCTCTACAACCTCGGCGAGCCCAAATATGATGCGCCGTTCATGTGGAGCGAGTTGAACAACTAATTCATCGTTTGATTATGGTTATATTCGCCGGGGACACTCACCTTGAGCGTCCTCGGCGAGTGTAATTTATCGGGCATAGAATTTCTTTTACCCTGAAATTCAGTGCCGTCCAAAATCATCTTGACAGAAGGAAGCAATGAGCGCCGGACGGCCGCGAATATCTACCGCAACCGCGTGTGCGGCGGTGCGCCGAGGCATGCGGCCTTCACTCCCACCATGACCGACCAGCACCGCCGAACCGACTTCTTCGGGAAACTGGAAGTCAAATGAGGCAACCAGCCACACGAGGCTCCATGCCTCCACTGGCCTCGGGCTTTGTTCCCTAAGGGCACCTGGTCAGTCGGGCAGTTTTTTGTGAAGTCAAACCATCTAAGAGGGATTGTGAATGAAGAGGCATTTTACTTTGATTGAACTTTTGGTGGTGATTGCCATCATCGCGATTCTCGCCGGAATGCTCCTGCCTGCGCTCTCCAAGGCGCGTCAGAAGGCGCGTGACATCGCCTGCACCAACAATCTCCGTCAACTGGGAATGGCGTTCCTGATGTATATCGATGCCAACGACGGCCGAGTTTGCCATCCCAACAACTATCCCGTCGGCATCACCTGGGCGCATAGACTTTACATGTACAACTTTTTCACGGAGGGGCGAGGCTTTCTCTGCCCAAATGACCCGGACCGGAAACTCTGGAATCCATCGTTGGACGACCCTATCGACATGAACTACCTCAGCTATGCGATGAACCGCGGACTTTCTGGCGTCAACCTATACGCCAATAATGCCAAAATCCACCCGTCGGCGATGATGTTCCTGGGCGACTCCGACGGCATTTTCTTTCTTCCCTATTATCCAGGCCTCAATGACTACAGCGCATACGCGGACGCCATCTACTCCGCCGACAACGACAAAAACTACTTCGGCTGGCGGCACGGCGGAACCAAGCGCTTCAATCTGGTCTATGTGGATGG
Organism: Victivallales bacterium; assembly: GCA_017617415.1. Taxonomy (GTDB): domain Bacteria; phylum Verrucomicrobiota; class Lentisphaeria; order Oligosphaerales; family Oligosphaeraceae; genus RGIG1601. The sequence continues at coordinate 5,826 of JAFZWH010000019.1, forward strand.
CCATTGTGAAAGTACCGAACGCGCCTATTTCAGCGGAGCGCCGTCTTACAATGCGCCATACCTCCATTGATCTTTTGGCAACGCAGTATCTTAAGGAACGTTGTTTTCCATCCTCCTTCAATACCATTCCGCCATGAAACGCCTCTTTGCTGTTTTAATCGCCTTGGCATGCGCCGTCGCGCTGGCCGACTCCTTTGTGCTGACGCAGGAGGGGCGTCCCGTCTCTGCCATCGTGGTGGGGCGCTGGACGGACCACGTCGAGCACACGGCGGCCCTGCGGCTCCGCGACTATGTCCTGCGCATCACCGGCGCGGAACTGCCAGTGCTGACCCGCACCTACCCCGACTGCGCCTTTCTGGGCAATTGGCAACCGGGGTCCCGCCTGCCCGAAGTCGCCCCGTATGGTGCGCTCCGGCCCATCTTCGTCACCTATGACAGTTCGCTCAGCGCGGAGGAGTTCCGCCTGGAGGTCGCCGACACGCACATCCGCATTTCCGGCAGCGACACCGCGGGATTGCTCTACGGGGTGGACGAGTTATTGGAGCGCCTGGGCGTCTTGTGGCCGGACAAGGAGCGCCTCTGGCTGGAGTTGCCTCAGACCGGCACTCTGTCCGCCGAGGCGTGCGATGTGACCTCACGGCCCTTCTTCCGCATCCGCGCGGTGCATCATCATCAGACAGACACCGCGCACTTCGCGTGGATGGGCTTCAACCGCCTGAACTACCGCCTGGAGAATCCCCCCGGATGGTACGAATCCGGAATGATGGCGGAGTATGGCGTGTCGCCCTTTTTCGTCGCGCACAGCTGGCATTTCTGGGTTCCACCCGAAATGTGCAAGGAACACCCGGAGTGGAATGCGCTGGTGGACGGCAAGCGGAAGCAGCCCGACGCCTCGGACGGCATGATTGTCCACCACCAGTTGTGCATCTCCAACCCGGAGGTGCGCGAATACATGATCGGCCAGATTCTTCAGTATTTGAAGAGCCATCCGCAGATGCGCACCGTGTCCCTGGAGTCCAACGACGGCGGCGGCTACTGCGAATGCGACCAGTGCAAGACCTACGGCGCGACCACCTCCGAGCAGTTTTTCCGCTTCGTCGCCGAGGCCGCCAATGCCATCCACGAGGACTACCCGCAAGTTACGGTGTTGGTGTACAGTTACGGTGCGCATTGCGACTTGCCGACGATAAAGCTGCCGGAGAACATCTGCATCGGCGTGACCATGAACAACCGCAACTACGCCCGTCCGCTGAAGGACCCGGTGAATCAGGCGGACTACGACCGTCTGGTCAAGTGGTCGCAGGCGTATCCAGGCAGAATCTTCATCTACGAACTGTGGGCGAAGGTCTGGTTCGAGGGCTATCCGCATCCCTACGCGCGAGTGCTCGCCGAGGACATGAAACTCTATCGCGACCTGAAATTGGCGGGCCTTTGTCCGGAGGGCATCCATCCGGATCCATTCGTGGAATACCTGCGCGGAAAACTCGCCTGGAACCCCGAACAGGACTGGAAGGCGCTACTCAAGGAGTTCTGCGGAAAAATGTTCGGCGCGGCGGCGGGACCGATGGAGCAGTATTATCTCCTGCTGGAGAACCGGATGTGGGAGTTCGGGGAAAATCTCCAGGACCTCACCGCCATCTCCAGTTTCACGGCGCCAATTGACCAACAGGCCCTAGAACTGCTTGACCAGACCGTGGAACTGGCGGAGACGCCCGTCCAGGCTCGCCGGGTGGCATGGGAACGCGAACAATTCCTCAAACTCCATGCGATGCTGGAGCAGTGGATGCCCTGCACGATGGATGTCGTCACCGACGAACTCCGCGCCAAAAACCTGCTCAGAAACGGCGATTTCGAGGAGGGGCTGGACCACGTCGTCGAAAGCATCATGCAGGGCGACTATCGCTTCGACGTGCTGACGGACGGCGAGGCCTACCACGGCAAAAAGTGCGCGGCCATCACGGTGGTCGAACGTGGCTGGGCGCGGCTTGTGCTCAACGCCACCAACCTGGACACCTCCAAGAAGTACGCCATCTACTGCGCGGTCAAGACGGAGGACGGCGCCGAGATGGGAAACCTCTGGTATGTGCCTGGCGGACGCCCCGCAGAGATTTTCACTCTGGGCGGCACCAACGGCGAGTGGTACCGCGTGGTCTTCCGCGACATCGAGATCTACCAGGGCGCATTGGGAGTTTACCTGACCATGCAGTATCTCCCCACGAAGGGACGCGTGCTCTGGGATGATGTCATACTGGTGCCGGAGGATTGAAGCGAACAGAAGTTCACCGATGCCGTCATCACCCATTGACATTCACGTTCCTTTCGACTTCACGGCGCAGTGGATCACGCTGGCAGGGACCTCGGAGATTCCCAACTGCGCCCTCCAATTCTATTGTGCCTTCAATCTGACAGAAGTTCCCGCGGCTCCGGCAGTGCTGCGCATCGCGGCCGAGAGTTCCTATTTCCTATATTTAAATGGACAGCCAGTCGGGCGCTCTTCCGCACGGGGCAGCTACGCCATCGACTACTTCGACGCCTACGACGTGACCGCATTGCTCCGTGTGGGCACCAACCACCTTGGCGTGGCGGTGCAGTCGATGAACACGCGAAAGAACTTCAACTCCTCCCCCGCAGGATGCGGGCTCATTGCGGAATTGCCTGGTCTCCTGAAGAGCGACTGCTCCTGGCGGGTGCGGAAACTGCCCGGCTGGCGGAACACCACGCGAGAATTCACCTTCCAGCAGGGCTACAAGGTCGAATTCGACTTCCGCGAGGACGACGGCGACGGATGGCTGCTTGGCATTGGCGTGGACGACTGGTCCCATGCGGTTCCGCTGGAGTCCCCCCGGCTCACCGCAAAACGCCTGCTGCCGCGCGGAATTCCGGCCCTCACGAATGCGGTGGCGACGCCGATCCTGCTCAAGAGCGCATCCGTCCGCGTGCAGGCACTCTCCCCGGAGTGCGACATCGCGGAGGTGCTCAACGAGGAGGAGTGGCACGAAAACCACGTCACCCAGACCGATGGACACAAATGGACCTTCGCCCTGCCCGACGATGCGGCTCTTGGCCAGGCGCTCGTCTTCGACTACGGCAAGGACCGGATGGGCTTCTTTGAATGCACCGTCACTGGCGAACGACTCGCCGGACTACGGCTGGATGTGACCTACGGCGAGGAACTCTGGCACGGCCGAGTCCGCGCCTGGCACCCTCAGCCCTACTACTTCACCGACACCTACTTCCTGCGGGACGGCAAGAACCTCATCCGCCATCCCTTCCTTGCCCACGGCGGAAGTCTCGTGCAGATGGTCTTCCGGCGGACGGGCGATGCATCGTCAGGCGAACTCGCCGTCCAGGTCTCCGAAGTGCGTTGCGTGGAACAGCGTTATCCCTACGGACCGGAGACGCGCTTCCATTGCAGCGATCCGCTCTTGGAGCGCATCTGGGAGATGTGCCGCGAAACGATGGAGGCCTCGACCGCCGATGTCTTCGTGGACTGTCCGTGGCGCGAGCACGCCTTCTGGGTGAACGACCTCCTGGTCATCAACCGCGCCAGCCTCGCGCTCTTCGGACCATCGGAGGTCCATCGGCACGCCTTTGAACTGGCCTTCTCCCAACAGACCGCTGATGGCTGGGTCTCCGCCGTGGTGCCCGACGCCTTTGCGGACGGTCGGCCATGCGACCTCTTCCCCGCCACCAACCTCTTCCTCTTCCTGATGCTGGAGGACTATCTTCGGGAGAGCGGGGACACGGCAACCGTCAAGAAACATCTCCCGAATCTCCGACGCATACTGGAGGCTTTCGAGCGTTCCCGCGCACCTGGCGACGCGTTGGTGCGTCCAGCAGAGGGACTGGCGAACTTCTACGACTGGTGTTTCGGGATGAACGGCTTGACCTTCCACACCTGCCGGGAGTCGATGCTCAACTCGCTCTACATCGTCGCCCTGAAGACCTGGATGCGACTCTGCGCACGCCTCGGAGAACCCTGCGACGACGCATGGTGCAACAACCGCATCGCGGAAGTCGCCCAAGCCATCCGAACGGACTTCTACCGCGAAACGGACGGCGTGCTGGAGGACACCGCGCTCGCCGTCGAGCCGGACGGCACGGAGCCGCATCGTCCCGTGAAGGTTCGTTCGGAACTCGCCCAGGCCCTCGCGCTCCTGAGCGGCGTGTGGACTCCTGAGGAGAATCGCCGATTTCTCGACGCGCTTCACGGTCATTCGCTTTTGGAGTGCGACCTCTACCTCTCCGCGCTCGTCTTCCGGGCGCTCTGCGAGACGGACGGCGAACTCGGAGCCGCCGAAGTTCTTTCGCGCATCCGCCGCCACTGGGGCAAAGCGGTGAAGGCCGGCTTCGCCACCGTCCCCGAGGCCGTGGTGCATCAATTCGGCAAGGCGGTCTTCCAGGAGGCCGGGAGCCTCTGCCATCCCTTCGCGACCGCGCCGGCGATTTTCTTCCGCGAGGTCATCCTCGGCCTCCGTCCGCTGGAGCCGGGTTTCCGCCGTTTCGCCTTCTGCCCCATGTCGCTGGATTTGCAATACGCCTCCGGCTGCGCGTACACGCCAAACGGAACCATCTTCGCCAGTTGGGAGAAGACCCCACAGGGGTTGGAAATCCACTTGACGATTCCCGCCGGAACCACCGCCGTCCTTCCCGATGGCACCGAACTCGCCGGTCCGGCCACCACGACCGCCGACCGGACTGGCGGGACCTGAGACCTGAGGCCTGGGCCCAGGTCACAAGGTCAAGTCCCGGATGGCTCGGATGTCCCGAATGTCCCGTGACCAGAGACCAAAGACCAGACTCTAATCTTTAACCTTTCTGCTGGCGGGGCGCCAGCAGTACTTCCAACCCATGAAATCACCACGAACCAGTCGTGTGCTCGACAAGTTGCGCACGGGCAAGAAGGCCACCTGTTTCAAGTTCAACCTCGGGAGCTACCGCGCAGTTGAGATGGCTGCCATGGCGGGCTTCGATGCAATGTGGCTCTGCCAGGAGCACGTCCCCACGGACTATGCGATGATCGACGCGCAGATCATGGCGGCAAAGATACATGGTGCGGACAGCATCGTGCGCGTGCAAAAGGGCTGCTACAGCGACTACATCCTCCCGCTGGAGGCGGATGCGACCGGAATCATGGTCCCTCACCTCATGAGCTTGGAGGAGGCCCGCGAAATCGTCCACCAGACGCGGTTTGCGCCGCTGGGGCGGCGGCCGCTTGACGGCGGGAACGCCGATGGGCAATACTGTGCGCTTTCTCCGAAAGAGTACATCCGTTTCGCCAACGCGAACCGGATGGTGATTGTGCAGATCGAGGACCCGGAGCCGCTCCCCGAACTGGACCAGATTTGTCAAGTCGAGGGCATCGACATGCTCTTCTTCGGCCCGGGCGACTTCAGCCATGCGATTGGGCATTGTGGCGAATACAACCACCCGGAGGTTGCCCGTGTGCGTAAACTGGTCGTGGAGACTGCGCACAAGTATGGCAAATTCGCGGGCACCGTGAGCGCACCGTCGATGCGGCAGGTCTTTGCCGAGGGCTTCGACTTTGTCAATTGCGGTTCCGATGTCGGCTCGATGAATTCCGGCATCGCCGCCGCATTGGACCAGGCCGCAGAGTGCCTTGGAATGGAATAATAAATTGTAAATAATCATGTTTCAACAAGTAAAAAACAAGTTGCCAGGCGTTTGTTTTGCGACTTTTGAGAACGCACTGCCCGCCAGTGCGCTGACGCGTGAACTCTCGGTAAACCATTGGGAACTTGCCGACTACGAAACCACGCATGGCGCGGGCACGATGCTGATGTGCCGTGGCGGGGCGGAACCGCCGGCGGTGACCGTTCAACCGAACCTGACGGGCTGGCATCGCATCTATATCTGCTTGGCCACCAGTGGATATCCAAGCGCTGGACTGACGCTGAAACTGACGCGTGACCTGGGTGCGTCGTTTGTCTGGCGCAGTTTCCCGAATCCCAAATATCCATGCTGGTGCCAGATGGAGCAGGCCGAGGAGTATTTTTGGGAATGCGCTGACATGACCGGACAGGAGGTCACCATTGAAAAATTGCATGACAAGTCGCCCTACACCCTCGCGCTCCTGTGGTTGCGTTTTGAACCCATGACCGAGCCCGAAGTTGCGGCATACCAAGCCGACAGGACCCAGACCCGCACTCGCACGCTCCATGCCCATACGGATTGCGACTGGCTGGGGATGGTATCGGGAATTTCCCGCGAGACCTTCGCACCATTCGTACAGGCGATGGCGCATTCCGATGCCGAGCTGCTCTCCGTGGAGTTCTATCCTCTGCTCCAGGACCAGTCGTTTGCGAATGAGGCAATCCAGCGTGGCGCGGGCCGAGTCCTCAGGGATAAACAACTTCAACTTCCGGAATTGGCGCGTCAGGCACCAGAGGTCTTTGCCTATCTGACCGAGCAACTCCATGCGGCGGGACGACGCGTCTATGCCGCGTTGCGTCATTGCCTGAGCAAATGTCCCATTCCCTACGACTATACCACAATCTCCCATGTCGCTTTTGCCGAAGAGCATCCCGAATATTACTGTGTGGACCGCGACGGCGAACCTTTCGCCATGCTCTCTTACGCCTTCCCCGAAGTACAGGACTATGTCATCGCCGAATGCCTGAAGGTCCTCCTCTGGGGCTTCGATGGCATCACGCTCTTCTTCCATCGCGGCGTGATGACGGCCTTTGAAAAGCCCGTCCTCGACCGTTTCGCCGAATTCTACCCCGGAGTGGACGCAAGGTTGTTGCCGTTGGACGACCCACGGCTGGTCCAGGTCCATTGCGAATTGATGACTGGTTTCCTCCGCAAGCTGCGCAAGGCACTGGATGACTTTTCCCATGCCCACCGCAATGGAAAACGCCTTGGCCTGGCAATCATCGGCGGATACACCATTGAGGATGATTTACGATACGGCGTGGATGTGGAGCGCTGGGCAGAGGAGCACCTCATCGACGAATGCGTCGCGGGAAACATGTCTGTCTTTGAGGATGTCGGCTCCTATATGGATCCTGCGACTGGTCTGGTGGATCTGCGGAAGTACCGCGAGGCGAAATACCACGCTGTCGTCTCGCCCATCCGACGCTTTTACGGTGACGATGCAGGACGGATGCTTCAGGGGTTGCCGCGCTTCCAGGAGATTTCTCGACGCACCGGTCTGACGGTTTACCACGAGGTGCCGTGGGAATGTTCTCGTGAACCCGAGTTTTTCCGCGATTATGCATTACAGTTATATGAGAACGGTGTGGAGCACATCTCACTGTGGGATGCCTTCCATACCCGTGTGATGAACCGGGCGGAGTGGAATCTGGTCTCAAGGTTCGGACACCGCGACGAGTTGGCCGGAATGCCCTCCGACCGCGACGGCTACGGCACCACCATCCGAATCCTCTCCCTCAATGGTCTGAGCATTGCCGCCTACCATCCCGGCTGGCGAGGGTAGAGTACTGCTGGCGCCCCGTCAGCAGAGAGGTTAGAGTACTGCTGGCGCCCCGCCAGCAGAGAGGTTA